>JBBQSE010000137.1:0-17019 GCA_038214195.1 Planctomycetales bacterium | reverse complement strand
ACGAACTTTCAGAACGCCGTCACGGTTGATCCAGCCGACATCATCTCCATGCCGAGCTGCAAGCAGGCCGTGTGAATCAAACTGCAGATCCGACAGTGGTTCCCATTCCGCCTTCATGAGTTGCCGGCCGCTGCGGTTGTATATCAACAGTCGCGTGTTGCTTTTGGCCAAGTACTGTTCATGATCGTCGAATTCCAAGCCTCCGAAACCGAGTTTCGTGCGTTCCAGAGGAATGATAACCCGGCCGCGAAGGTCAATAATTCCTACCATTACGTCACGGTAATCGAGGCTAAAGTCGTCCGGATTTGGGGGCATTTCCTTAATGGCGACCGCCATCCCGTGATCGTCAAACTCGCCGATTCCCTCCCACTCAAACGGCACGACGACTCGGCCGCCATCTGTCACCACTCCCTGCTTTCCGCCCCGAGTCGCCACGTACAGCGGCTTTTCATCGACGTTCCAGACCGGGAGTTGTTCGTAGAAGGCGTACCATGCGGCGGCGATGAAGCAAACGATAGCAGCGAGATTCCAGCGACGCCTGGATGACGGCTTCGTTGTTGTGACGTGTTCTGCTGTCATGGATCCGAAATCCCGAGGTCGCGGCAAATTTTCCTCGCAAGGAATTCGTTGATCTCGCGATGTCGCGGAACTGCGGTGGTTTGATTCTTTGCCGGGTTGAAATAAAGGCTGTGCTTCGCACCCTCGCGAAGTAGCTGACAACCACAGGAGTCAATATGCCGAATCAGATCGACTCGTTTCATGACACTGTCACGTTGAACGGCTCTCGGGAAAATTCCTTGCCCTCAATCGTCCGTTCCGCCAATTCCCTGTTCGCTTCCAGAACCATTTGCACGGCTTCTTTGAGATTCTCGCGAGTCTCTTCCAGTGTTGCTCCCTGAGTGTTCGCACCTGGCAGTTCTTCGACGAACCCGATGAACCCCTCCGGGACGGGCATAAATACGGCGGTCATTTGCATGGTTTGTTCTCCTGTTCCTGTATTGACGCTGCGATTCTATCCACTCCACCGACTTCGAGCGAGCATTTGTTGCCGCATAACGCCTGGGCTCCCTTCGCGCCTGCTGGATGCCGACCCGAGACGGATCGGCCTACGTGGGTTCGCTTACGCGAATGGGCGACGTTGGTTAAACTTTTCGGATGTTGTGTACCCATTAACGTAGTTGACCTTTGCAGGCTGACTTGCCTGGACCAAGAAAGTTGTGACTCATGCCTCGTATCAAGGCGTTTCAGGCTCTGCGACCGGATCCTGAGTTGGCTTCCAAAGTGGCTTCCGTTCCTTATGACGTCGTCAACCGCAATGAAGCGGCGGAACTGGCGGCGGGGAATCCGTTGAGTTTTCTGCATGTCGTGCGGCCGGACATCGACTTTCCGCCCGAGCAGAATCCCTACGATCCCGCGATCTACGAAAAAGCGGCTGCCAATTTTCAGAAGCTCAGCAGTGACGGCGTGCTGCTGCGAGATCCGGACGACTGCGTCTTCGCCTATCGACAAATCATGAACGGCCACTCGCAGGTCGGCGTCGTCTGCTGCTGCCATATTGACGACTACGAAAACAATCTGATCCTGAAGCACGAGAAGACGCGGAAGAGCAAAGAAGACGACCGGACGCGTCACGTGCTGGCACTGAACGCGAACGCCGGTCCGGTGTTTCTGACTTACCGCGGCGTTGATCGTATCAATGCGATGGTCGTGGAGACGGTCGCAAAGAGTGAACCGCTTTATGATTTTGTCGCGCCAGATGGTGTCCAGCATACCGTGTGGCGAATCGACAAGCCGAAATCTGTCGTTGACGCGCTGAGTGCCGTTCCCGTTTTCTACATTGCCGACGGACATCACCGCGCGGCTAGTGCGTGGCGCGCTGGCAAGGAGCTTCGAAGCACGCTGCCTGGCGGCGGCTCGGGCGATGAAGAGTGCAACTGGTTCCTGACCGTTCTGTTTCCGTCGTCGCAGCTGCGAATTCTGGCGTACAACCGAGTGCTGAAGATGCCGGAAGGACTGACGGTTTCCGAACTGCTTGACGCACTGGATGCACTGGGAGACCTCGACAAAACCGACAACCCTGTCCCGCCAGCGGCTGGTTCCTTCTGCTTCTACATCGACCATCACTGGTGGAAGCTCACGATTCCCGCCGATCCGCAATTTGTGGACGACCCTATTCTTTCGCTCGATGTGTCGATCCTGGAGCGCCTCGTCCTGCACCCCGTCTTTGGTATCGAAGACGTCCGCACGGACCCCCGCATAGACTTCGTCGGCGGGATTCGTGGCACGGAGGAGCTGGAACACGTCTGCAAGACTGGTCAGTGGGACGTCGCGATTTCGATGTTCCCTACAACCCTTGATCAACTCATGGCTGTCTCGGACGCCGGCGAAATCATGCCGCCCAAGAGCACATGGTTCGAGCCCAAACTCCGCAGCGGACTGCTGGTGCATACGCTGGAGTAACGTGGGGTAAGCTTCCAGCTTGCCTTTGAGGAAATACACCAATCAGCCGGAACGCACCAGAGTCCGGTTCTTTGAAAACCGTGAGCTACCGCTCTGTGGCTGACTTTGGAGTTGACGCCAAATGTGCAGATCCCTGGTGATTTTCTTGCTCGCCACGCTGGTGGCTACCGGACTCTCTTCCGCTGACGACGCTGCTACCGACACCGCGAACCCTGCCATTCGCGAACGCGTCGTAATGCGGCGTTTGAATCGGACGGAGTATGAAAACACCATTCGTGATCTGCTGAAGATTGAGATCGACGTGAAGGATCTGCTGCCGCTGGACAGTTCGGCCGGTGGGTTCGACAACGTGGGCGATGCGATGCATGTGTCGTCGTTTCTGATGGAGCGGTACCTTGAAGCCGCTGACAAAGCCTTGAACGTGGCCATCGTGAATCTTCCGCAGCCGCCCGTCGTCAGCAAACGTTACAGTCTGAAAGACGAGCGGCAGGTCAAGATCTCGGAAGAGAGCGTCTTTCTGCCCCGCGACGATTCTCTCGTCATGTTCAGTTCGTCGGCGTGGAATTCCATTACGCTCAGCCAGTTTTATCCGCCGGATCGCGGCCTGTACCGGATGCGGATCTCGGCGTATGGTTTTCAGAGTGGCGGCAACCCCGTGACCTTTCGGATTGATGCCGGGCCGATGCTGATGGGCACCCGAAACGATCTCGTCGGCTATTTTGATGTGCCGTGCGACGTGCCGACCGTGATCGAGTTTCAGCGACACTTTGAAGCGCGTAACCATATCCGCATCAGTCCCTATGGACTGGCGACGGCGCATGTTCTGAACAAGATCGGCGCGGAAAAGTACGATGGTCCAGGCCTGGGTGTCGAGTGGGTGGACGTGGAAGGTCCGATGTTTGATACATGGCCGCCGGAGTCTCATCGTCGGATTTTTGGAGATCTGGAGCAAGGCCCGGCCCCGAATCGGAACTATTCCAATCGAGTCGAAGTGGTTTCCAGGGAGCCGATGACTGATGCGGATCGCATCCTTCGCGATTTCGCCCGCCGAGCCTTTCGCCGCCCCGTCCCAGCATCTGACATTGATCCGGTTCTTCGACTCGTGCAGGCCAAACTGGATGAAGGACGAAGTTTCGAGCAGGCCGTTCGAGTAGGATTGATGGCGATTCTGGTGTCGCCCGAATTTCTGTTTTTGCAGGAAGGACCGGGCCAGCTGGATGACTTCGCGGTCGCCAGTCGTCTGTCGTATTTTCTCTGGAGCACGATGCCGGACGAGGAATTGATTGGCCTTGCCGAGAAAGGTTTACTGGTGGGGGACGGCGACAAAAAAGTACTGCACGAGCAAGTCGAGCGGATGCTGAATGATCCCAGGTCGTCGCAGTTTGTAACAAACTTCACCGGCCAGTGGCTGCAGCTGCGGGACATCGATTTTACCGAGCCCAGTCATCTGCTTTATCCGGAGTTCGACGATCTGCTGAAAGTTTCGATGGTCCGGGAGGCGGAACTGTTTTTCACCGAACTGCTCACGAATGACCTGAGTCTTACGAATCTGATCGCGTCGGACTTCACGATGCTCAACGGGCGGCTGGCGAGGCACTATGGCATTCCCCTGATTACCGCTCCTGCGAGTGCTGATTTGCCATCCGCCCTGCCCCGTGGATCAGCGGAGTTTTTCCCAACACCGCTTCCGCCGGACAGTCATCGCGGCGGTGTTTTGACAATGGCCAGCGTGCTCAAAGTTACCGCAAACGGCACGCTGACGTCGCCGGTAACGCGAGGTGTTTTTGTCCTGGACAAGATCATGGGACAACCGCCATCGCCGCCGCCGGAGAGTGTCGCGGCGCTCGAACCTGATGTTCGCGGGGCGACGACGATTCGCGAACAACTGGCAAAGCACCGGGAAATGGAATCCTGTGCCAGCTGCCACGACGATATCGATCCCCCCGGATTTGCGCTGGAAAGCTTCGACGTAATCGGCGGCTGGCGCGAACACTATCGCACGACGGGCAACGGCGAAGCTGTCGAGGTCGATGGTCGTCACATGCCGTATCATCGGGGCAAAAAGATCGATCCGTCCGCTGTGCTGTCTGATGAGCGTGCTTTTCAGGACATCGACGAACTCAAGCTACTGCTTCTGGCGGACAAAGACCTGCTGGCTCGGTCGCTGACAACCAAACTGCTTACGTACGCCACCGGCGCGGAGCCTTTACTGGCCGATCAGTCGGAAGTTGACGCCATCGTCGTTAAAGTTCGTGAAAAGAACTACGGCTTGCGGTCGCTGATCCATGAAATTGTGGCCAGCGATCTCTTTCTTTCGAAGTGAGTTTGTCATGACGCTCGAACAAACTGCAGCTAACCAAAGGCTGACGCCGTCCGCCGATTGTTTTACGTACCGTAGACCCGCCGCTCCGTCGGCGGGAGACCCCACATCCCGTCGGCGGAGCGACGGGTCTACTGTACCGAATCGCCGTACGTTTCTGCGGGCTGCGGGCGTGACGATGTCGCTGCCGCTGCTGGAGGCGTTGCAGCCGAGTCTGCGGGCTGGCGAGGTTGCCGGGCCGCCACCTCGTCGAATGCTCTGCATCTGTTCGCCGCTGGGTTTGCATCCCGCGTCGTTTTTTCCTGAACAGGCCGGTCGGGATTATCTGGCTTCGCCGTATCTTGAGCCGCTCAGCGAACTGCGGGACGACTTCACCGTGATTTCCGGCTTGTCCCACCCGGATGTTGGGTCCAGCCATGATTCCATCTTCAGCTTTCTGACGGCCGCTCCGCATCCGGAAATCCGGGCCGGCTTTCGAAACTCTATTTCGATCGATCAGCTGGCCGCGGAACATATCGGCTCGGCGACGCGGGTTCCCAGCCTGTCGCTGTCGGCTGAAGGTTTTGGTCTGTCGTGGACTCGCAGCGGTGCCCTCGTGCCACCGGATCTATACCCGGCTTCCATCTTTACTCGGCTGTTTCTGGAAGGAAAGCCCGATGAAGTCGAGGCCCAGGCGCGGCGGATGAAGGACGGTCTGAGCATTCTGGACGCCGTTCAGGATCAGGCCAAATCGCTGCAGCCGCTGCTTGGGGTTCGCGACAGAGAAAAGATCGATGAATATTTCACCAGTGTCCGTGAACTGGAACAGCGGATGGTCGTGGCCGAAGAATGGTCAAAGAAACCCAAGCCTCAAGTGGATGTCCCGGTTCCCCAAAACAATATGAATCCCGCCGACCTGATCGGCAAGACGCGATTAATGTTCGATCTGATTCACCTCGCCGTGCAAACCGATTCGACGCGACTGGCCAGCCTGCTGCTGCTCGGGACCAGTCTTGTGCCGCCGATCCCTGGCGTGTCTCTCGGTCACCACGATCTGTCTCATCACGGCCAGGATCCCGCAAAAATTCAACAGCTCAAGACCATTGAAACGGAAAAGCTGAAAGCCGTTCACGACTTCCTTGTGAAGCTGAAAAGCACTGAGGAAGAGGGCGAGAGTCTGCTGGATCGCACGATGGTCTTTTTCAGCAGCAATCTTGGAAACGCCAGCAACCACTCGACTAAAAACCTGCCTGTCCTGTTCGCGGGTGGTGGTTTCCGCCATGGACAGCACCTGGCCTTCGATCCTGAGAATTCGCCACCTTTGTGCAATCTTTACGTGACGATGCTGCAGCGGCTGGGGATTGAAACAGATGCGTTTGGCTCGAGTTCCGGTACACTGACCGGTATTGATCTTGTTGGATCATCGTAAGTGGTGTCGTTTGACCCGAGCCAGCGGCGAGGAATTGCTCGCCGCTGGCTTTTGAAGTTGCGTTATTTTGGAAACCCGCTGCGTAAGCAAGAGAAGACAGATCTTGACATCGCCTCGCTGACGCTTCGGGCTACAAAAAAAATCCGGCCTTCTGCGTCCGCCCGGCGTACTCACCTTCCTACTTTCATCTGCCTATGTCTTTTGGAGACTGCCAGTGCCCGCCCCGAAAATCGTTTTCCTGTTTGCTCTCGTCGCTCTCATCGCCGGATGTTCCGGCGACGCCCCGACCCCGAAGCCCGTTCCCGCCGTCAGCTCTTCCGAAGCGGCTGCCATAAAGGCGTTGCAGACTTCCGGAGCCACGATTAAGACTGACGGCGGCGGGACGGCGATTAGCGTTGATCTGCATGGAGCCACGCTCGCCCCGGACACTCTTTCGCAGCTGGCCGAGTTGAAGTCTTTGAGCGTGTTGAACCTCGCAGATTCCTCGTTCAGCGACGCTGATCTTTCGGCTCTTGAGAACGTCTCACTTCACCTGGCCAACCTGGATCTGCGTGGCTGTGCGTTGTCCAACAAGGCTTGCGGCACGATTGCTCGATTTACCGGTCTGCGAGCCCTGCGGTTCTCCGGAAAGAACGGGAAAACGTCTATTGATGATGACGGAGTTAAGAAACTCGCCGCGTGTAAATCCATGAAAGCTCTGGCTCTGGATGATCTTTCTTTCGTCGGCACTGACGGCGTCACCGCTCTGAGCACACTCTCTGAACTGGAAGAACTTTATCTCGCGGCCACCATCGTCGATGATGACACCTGCAAAATCATCGCCGCCTTTCCAAAGCTCAAAAAACTGCGTCTTTCGAGAAATCAGGTTGGTGATCCTGGCCTTGAAGTGTTGTCCAGTTGTTCAGGTCTGGAAGAGCTTGATCTCAGCGAAGACTCGCTCATCACTGATGCTGGGATGGCCTATTTGGCGAAACTTACCGGGTTGAAGAAACTCAATCTGTGGCGCGTGCAGGTTTCTGATGACGGCGCTTTGATGCTCGCTCCACTCACCCGCCTGGTATGGCTCAACCTTGACAACACCAAGTTGTCTGACGCCGGTCTGCCTGCCCTGAAGGATATGAATGCACTCACGTTCCTTCACCTTGGTTCTACTCAAATTACCGCCGCCGGTGCTCCTCTGCTCTTTCATCTCAAGTCACTGAAAGACCTCAAGCTCACCCGTACCGCGCTCGGTGGCAGTGATGTCGCGGTCGCTGAACTCAAAAAGAATCTCCCAAACACCGCCATCCAAACCGAGTATGTTGAAAGCGAATGATGCCCCTCTGTTGATAACCTGTTGGTTTGCTTTCTTTCACCTTACCTCGGTTTGTTTGTTTGATACCGCCTGATGTTTCTCCTTTCACTGGTGTGTTGATTTCGTCCTGCCTTTGAACCACTTCCGCTGTCTGTTCTCTGGTTCTTCCCGATCGTTATTCTACTGCTGTTCGTTGTCGCAACACCCTGATATCAATTGTGTTACGTCGGTTCCTTCACGAGTTATTAACACTTGGCCCGCTGACTACTACCTCTTCTACTTTTAATATTTTTCTTTCTCAATCTCATGCTCTGAACGTCAAAAGAGCCCGGTTGATGTGTTCAACCGGGCTCACTCATTCAATTTGCTCTGATCCCTGTCGCACAGCGTACTCTTTACGCCAGGGGTTCCGGATTCACGCCACTTCCCAGCCAGCCCGATATTCCTTATTGATCAGCTTTGCGGCTTCGGGAACGTTTGTGACGACCAGGTTTTCGGCATCCCATTCGAGAGCCTTGCCTGTGCGGTACGCCACATTGCCCAGTAAAACCGTTTCGGTCAGGGCACCGGAGTAGTCAAAGTTGCATGTGGTCGGCGAACCGTCTTTGCACGCCTTGATCCATTCGGCATGGTGCCCAATCGAATTCGGGATGGACTCCTTTGGCGGAGTAAAGTCAGAGAACTTGTCAGAAGGGAATAGTTTGTATTTGCCGTAGTCGGCGAACAGCATCCCATTCGTACCCACAAACATCACGCCATTGGCTGGCACGGCCTGATCGTTGACCTTCTTTGGAATGAGGTCACCGTCGTACCAGGTGAGTTTGCATGCGGGCATCGAACCACGAGCAGGGAAGTCGTACCTGACGATCAAACCGAGCGGGCATGATTCAGGATGAACCGGAGGGCCTTCGGCTTCGCAGCGAGTAGGATGACGCAGCTTGAGAGCCCAAAACGGCAGATCCATGTAATGGCAAGCCATATCGCCGAGAGTGCCCTGACCAAAATCCCACCAGCGACGCCAGTTCGCGGGATGATACAAGCCGTTGGCGTACGGTCGCTCAGGAGCGGGACCGAGCCAGAGATCCCAGTTGAGATTGGCGGGCACAGGATCGGCCTTTTCAGGTCTTTCGCCGCCACCCCAGCCTTTGCCGACCCACACATGAGCCTCAGTCACATCACCAATGACACCGGCTTGAATGATTTCGACGACTCGTCTGTAGTTGTTTTCTGCGTGAATCTGAGTGCCGAGCTGAGTAGCGACGCCTTTTTCAGCGGCAGCTTTGGCGATCAGTCGGGCCTCGAACACAGTATGAGTCAGCGGTTTTTCACAATAGACGTGCTTCCCGGCTCGAATGGCCCGAATTGACGCGGGAGCATGATGATGGTCAGCAGTGCCGATGACCACGGCATCGATCTTGTCACCTTCCGTTTCAATCATTTCGCGATAGTCGGCATAGCAGCGAGGCTCAAGCTTGTTTCTTTCCGTAAGCATGGTCTTCGCTTTGTCGAGGTAATTGGAATCAATATCGACGATAGCGACGATGTTTTCACCGATGACCCCATTGACGTCTTCGGCAGCACGATTTGCGGTGCCGATGCAGGCGATATTGAGCTTTTCGAGCAGGCTTCGAGCAGGCCTTGCACTACTTTCAGAAACAAACAACGAAGAGGAGAGGACAGCAGCGGAAGTAGCGGCAGAACTCTTGAGAAAAGAGCGTCTTTTCAAAGGAGAAAACTTAGGCATGACAAGGTCTTTCAGATAAGGAAAGAAAAAGGATCGAGGAGGGAAATCACACAAGGAGCGATCAGGGAAAGGATAAGTAGAACGACACAGGAAAAACAATCAAGCGAAAAGAAAGATGACAGAAGTCGAGAGGAAGCGGCCGTCAGAGAAACAGGACGGGAAGCGGACAAAAAGTTGACGAAAGGCAATTGAACGGGTAACGTGTGGAATTCACGCAATAGCTGTCAGTAGAGGAAACCATTGCCGAGCATTGACGTAGTGATAGTAGGCCAGGGGCTGGCAGGCTCGACACTGGCATGGACCCTCCACTGGAGAGGTCAGCGGGTGATGCTGATCGACAGAGGCGAAGAGCAGACGGCATCCAGAATAGCAGCGGGACTGATCACGCCCCTCATCGGCAAGAGGATGACCTCGCCGCCGCAATACGGCAGATGTTTTCAGTACGCAATCGACTTTTATCGACGAGTCGAAGCTGAAACAGGCACTCGACTGCTGGATCAAGAACCATCTGTTCGACTGTTCACCGAAGAAGAGTCTTGGCCAGAAGATCGCCGCGAGACGACGGGGCAGAATTTTGTGCCGGTCAGGGATTCAGAGGGGCGACAAATAGGCATTGAAATGCGAAACGCGGCCCGATTGCGGGCGGAGGCGTATCTGAACGCCACGCGAGTTTTCTTCGCGGGATTAGATCGCTACCAGGAGCAGGAACTCGATTTAGACACAGATGTGGTTGTCGAGGAAAGAAGCGGATTGATGCAGGTGAAGGCCCAGAGTTGCCGCACCGTCGTCTTGTGTCAGGGATATGAAGCCGAACAAAGTAAGTGGTTTCCGGGGTTGCCGGACGCACCGGTGAAAGGAGAGATTCTGCGGTTAAAGATCCCGGGCTACAGTGAGAAAAGAGTCGTCCACAAAACAGTCTGGATCCTTCCGGAGACCGACGAATTGTCGGAGACAACTTATCTGGCAGGCGCGACTTATGATCGACAGAATCTTGACAACACGCCGACGGACAGCGGGGCACAGGAAATAGTGGACGCTGTCAGATCGATCACACAGCAGGAAGCAAAAATCACTGGCCATTTCGCGGCAGTCCGGGCTGGAATGAAGCGAAGAAAACCAGTTGTTGGACCGTCCTCTCATGACAACCGAGTCTTCATTTTCAACGGACTGGGATCGCGAGGCGCTTTAATCGCACCGGTAGCGGCAAAAGCGTTGACGGAATTGCTGGCAGGTCGAAGGGTGGAGGAGTGGATGGAGGAGGTCATAGATGTCCTGCCATTCCAGGAAGCAGTTTCCACAGAACATCAGCAGCCCGCGCCACGTAAGTCACTTACGCAGCTTGCTCATAACGTCGTGGGACGCATCGTGAGGTCAGGAGACACCGTGATTGACGCGACAGCGGGGAATGGCCATGACACGATGAAGCTAGCGGCTTTGGTCGGAGCAACAGGACATGTGATCGGAATCGACGTTCAGCCGGAGGCAATATCCCAGACGATGGCGCGTCTTAAAGACGCAGGACTCACGGCGGATCTGCAACTGGCCGACCATGCAGCCGCGCTGCAGCACTTGCTGGCTGAAAGAATCCGAGTAAAGGCCGTGATGTTCAACCTGGGCTATCGGCCGGGCAGTGACAAAACAATAACGACGAGAGCTGCTTCGACTCAAACAGCATTACGGGCCGCCAGTCAGTTGCTGACGGCCGGGGGGGCAATTACGGTCGTGGCGTATCGTGGTCACGCCGGAGGCCAGGAAGAAGCCGTGGCCGTTGAACGGTGGATCACGGAATTGCAAGCCGAACATTTTGAAACGTCCCGCGTGGAAGGTGATCCCGAAAACCAGACATCGCCTGTGCTCTTTATTATTCGGCGTCAAGGTTAGTGGGAAGTCACGGTCGAGCGGCAGTCCGAGTCGGTAAGCGACTTTGATCTCAAGCACCAGCAGGAACCGATCATCACCGAGCTTTTTGCGGGCCACCCACAGGTTCCGCAGTCCAGGTGGTCGTTTGAATGACGGCACCGGTGCTGTCCAGTGACGTCAGATTCTTCCATTGCAGCACTCCGAAGGGCAGCTGATCGCAGTACATCACATCGCAGCGATACCAACACTTGCCGAAGACGGGGTCATCACTCACCACCCGCGCCGCGCCGCGGTCCACCTTCCAGGCTTTTGTGGCATCCGTTTGGGAAGGGATCCATGTCGGACCCGCCGGATTGAACGGACGGCGGACAACCGGATCGGTCGCCGATCGAACCACTTTCGGAAACCCCGACACGAGCCGTTCGAACATCTGACTTGCTTCGGACGGCGGCTGGCGAGTCCACACTTCGCCGCGTTCCTGCCAGGCTCGAAGGTCGATACGGATCAGCGTCGGTTGAACCGCTGAATCTCCGAGCATCATCGCAAGTTGCAGTTCGGTCTCCGATGGTTGTTCCGTGTCCACAGTAATCGTCAACGATTCACCTTCGCTGCTGTGCCACGTCATGCTGGTCCAAGGCTCGCGCGGCAGATCTCCAAAGACCGAACCGCGAGGAGTTGTAAAAGGCTCCGGCTGCGTGCGGTAATTGATCCAGCCCAGCGATTCCATCTGTTCATACAGCCATGATGGCCGCCATGGTCGATCCATCGACCATGAAACGGAGACAACTGAAACCAGCAGCAACAGCCCGCAAATAATACCGTCAGATCGCGTTCTGATTCTCTCGACCGCTGGAGCGATCGCGATCCACCAGAACGGCGACAGCCACAGCATCCAGCGCAACCCGACCGAGTTGCCTCCGTAGTTGTAGTTCTGCGTGCGCGTCAGATAGAACGACAGCGTCACCAGCGTGAGCGCCGCGCCGGGCAGGATCAGCAGTTTTCGCACAGCGTGGTTGTTTCGCCGAAGCGTGACGACCCAGCCGATGATCGTCAGACACAGCACCGGCGTCAGTGACAACAAACCGTGGTGTCCCAGGAGACAGTGAAACAGATAGACCGGTGTTGATTCCTGATTTGCGTCCAGATCGCGTGGATGCATCCAGTAGCTTGGTATACCGTTGTGTTCATACACGTACGTTTCCGTCCCGTAGGTCGCATAGAACGGCTTGACGCCGCCGGTCGCCATCCAATTGGTGATGAAGAAAGCGGCCAGCGGCACGACCGCTGCCGGTACGTACCACAAAAATGCCCGCCTGCGATTCACGATCACTACGAGCACAAACGACAGCACACCGAGCAGGGCGGCGGGCAGTTCAAAGCAGCACGTCAACGCCGCAAAGAATCCCAGTGCTGCAAAGGCCCGACTGTAGCCCAAATCATCAGATGACAGTTTTTCTGTGGACCGACTAGCCAGAATCCGTGCCGCTGCAGTGATCGCCAGCATCGCGCACGCGGCGGCGGGCGTGTGATTGTTGAGTGAAGTCAGGTACGGATTGAGCAACGAACCAAATCCAGCGACGGCAACCACAAACAGCCGCGCGGGAAGCGACGTTCCCAGTACAATCAGACAGCGACACAGTGATCGCAGTGCGAACCAAAACGGCAGGCCATTCACGATCAGCAGCAGCAGACGCGTCACAAACGCCGTGTGGTTGAACAGTCCGTAGCCGAGTGTCCAGCGTTCGGCCCAGTACATCCCGGCGACGATTGTTGATAGCAGGGGCGGCTTAGAAGAATAGAAGTGCCACGGTTCGGAGTCACTGGCGCGATAGCGAACTTTGTCGATAGTGGACCAGCGCGCGTAGTAATCAATTTCATCGATCTGAAAAGTCCCGCGTTCCACAAGTGACCAGACTGTGGCCCAGCGAGACCGATCATTGGCGCTCAGCAGCGGTTCTGCCCGCAGAATCGCCCCCAGAACCAAACCGGTCGCCACCAAAATCAACAGGCGCTCGGCTATTGTGAGGGATCGCGGATCGCGCGATGTCTCATTATCCTGAGTTGTCCGCTCTGTCATTTGGAATGAAATTCTTCTCGAAGGGGTAGAGAGCCTTGTCACCGCCGCATCGATACGTATCTGAACCTGCCCGGCACAACAAGTCTCAGCGAATCAAACAGCGGAGAACCGGTTGGCGGTGGAGGAAGCCCGACTTTTCTAAAAAGCCGCGCTTCTGGATGCAATCGCTTTTCCCCTGCAAAAAATGCCCGGACGTTTGAGGCGTCCGGGCATTCGCTGAATTCAGAAGCATTCTCGATCAACTGTCAGAGGTTATCCGACTCCGACATCTTCCAGAATCGCTTCTTCTTCGACTTCCACTTCGATTACGGGCATTGGTCCATCGTCGTCAGAGGAATCGACGAAGCCCTTCAGATGAATCGCGCGAGTGTGGTGCTGAAGTTTCTTCAGGGCCTTGCTTTCGATCTGACGGATCCGTTCGCGAGTCACCTTGAAGATGCGACCGGTTTCTTCCAGCGTGTAGCTGTAACCGTCGCCAAGACCGTAACGCAGCTTGATGATTTCGCGTTCGCGATACGTCAGGCTCTTCAGCACATGATCAATCTTGTCACGCAGCATCTGCTTAGCCGCTGATTCGGCGGGGCTGCTTTCGTGACTGTCTTCCAGAAACTCACCAAAGCTGCTGTCTTCGCTTTCACCTACGGGAGTATCCAAACTAATTGGATGTTTCCACGTCTTCATGATGCGTTCAGTTTCTTCGATGCTCATCCCGACTGCTTCCGCCAGCTCTTCGTTGCTGGGTTCGCGACCGGTGTTCTGTCGAATTTCTTCGGCCTTTGCCTTAAGCATTGAAATGCTCTGGAACATATGGACCGGAATTCGAATCGTGCGAGCATGATCGGCCACGGCGCGAGTGATTGCCTGGCGAATCCACCATGTCGCGTACGTCGAAAACTTGTAGCCGCGACGGTACTCGTACTTTTCGACACCGCGCATCAGACCGGCGTTGCCTTCCTGGATCAGATCCAGAAAACTCAAACCGCGATTACGATACTTCTTGGCGATCGAAACGACGAGCCGCAGATTTCCACCAGACAGCTTCTGCTTGGCATCTGTCCAGCCATCCAATCGGCGTTTCAGTTCACGGCAACGCTTCAGGAACTGGTCCGGCGTCTCCATCAGAAGTTGAACGTACTCTTCGAGTTCACGTTCGAGCGCCATGCGTTCGGAATCGGCCGTCTTCATGCCACGGAGGCATGAGATTTCGTCCTGCAGCTGTTCGATGCGTTCTCCGATCTGCAGCATACGCTTCAACACGGGCTGCAGGCGATGAGTTCGCACGCTCAACTCTTCACAAAGACTGCACATCTTGCGGCGACGAATCCGCAGCGAATCGGCCATCGTCGCTTTTTCTTTGGCGTTGTCCGGCAGAGCGCGCCAGCGGAAGAATTCGTCCTTGTTCACTTCCATCAGATGACGGAGTGTCCGCAGATTGATCTCCATGCGTCCTTCGATTTGTTCCTTGCGGACTTCTTCAGTTTCCGAAGTTCGCAGAGTCCTTTCGAATGGCAGTTCTCCGCGGCGAACCTTTTCAATCGTCTCAACGGCAATGTTCAGCGCGAAATCGGATTCCAGCATGTGCCGGCGCATCCGTTTACGCATGATTTCGATCTGCTTGGCGAGGAAGATCTCGCGGTCGCGAGTCAGCAGCGGGATGTTGCCCATCTGACTCAGGTACATGCGGATCGGGTCCCGCGATGACAACGCCGAGGTTTCAGGCCCCAGCAGCGCGCGGGCCGCTTTTTCAGCCTGAGCCTGTTTGACTTCTTCACCGACAGGTTCCGGCTCAAGAGAAATATCCGGGTCTTCGATAAAGCTCAGCCCGAACTCGTCAAGCGCCATGATGAGGTTATCGACCATGATTGGGTCGCCTCCCTCATCCGGTAACCAGGCATGTGCCTGCTGTACCGTGACAAATCCTCGCTTCTTCCCTGCCTCGATGATCGCCTTCAATCCAGCATCCAGACGATACACGCGATTCCCCTTCCAAGAGTTCCGTTCGAAAGCAGCCAGATCACGGTGCCGCTAACGATGGCGGGACGAAAAACGTCCCCTTTGCCTTTTCGAGTGTCCGTGCCTCCGTGGTGAGACACACGTTCGTGTCAGCACGCCGCTGAAACGATCCAAACGCGGTTCGATCCGATCCCTTCGGTTCACTGCCGGTTTTTCATTACCGCCCAGCATACCCTTGAATCTGAAAAATCAATCGAACCAGCCAGCAAAAAAATAAGGTTCGGAACACGTTGCTGATTTTCAACCCTCCTGGTCGTCAGCCGACGAACTCCAAACCTTTCCAAAAGCCACCAAACTCTTGCCAGCGACGGATTATTCGCTGGTTACCCCGTTCACGTCAACGTCTTCACCGGCATGTTTGGCCTGTTTCTGTCCCAGATTTCAAATTCTCACGTTTTCAATTTTGAAAGTCTGCCATGAAACTCTCATCCCCGGGTTCCGTTGCCCAGGCAAATTTAAGAGCCGTGACCGGTGCTGGCGGTGTCGAATTTCGACAATGCCAATGGGACGAATCCTACCCCTAATGATCTAGCAAGACTGACTGCGAAGCAAAGATCGTCAATCAAGACCTGCATTGAACAGACTGCACGCCCCGCCTCAGGAATGCAACGACATAACCGATTCTCTCTGCTTTTTGCTGCTTTTAGAGACTGTGCGCTATTCTGCTGCATGTGGTCGATGACCCGCAAGAAGTGGAATCGCGAGGAATCATACCTGCCCTTCCCTTGAGCAACACGCAGCATCGAGCATTCCGCCAGCTGTGCATCGAATCTCGTTTGATCACGCCGATGCAAAAAGCAGACCAAGAATCCCAAGCCCGTAAAATGAGTACTCGACATCCGCCTGCTGGTCCCAGCTCGCGCCGCGGAACCCACCGTCGGGCATTTCCAGAGAATTTGTGACCCAGTGCAGAATCTTGTCCGGCGAGATCAGATCGCGACGCCCCAGCTCCTGGGCTGTGAGCAATCCAGTGAACGTTGAGAGCCCGTCCGCAAATGGAATCCGGGTGTTCGCCTGAAATCCGCCTTCCGTGCTGACGACGTCAGTCAGAAATCCCAGCACGTCATCGGAAATGTCCGATTCCAGTGCGTTCAGCAGTTTGAGCAGCGCGACGGCAGCGGCCGTGGGATTGGTGCCGCTGCGTTTCATCGGCGCGATCTCGACAAAGCCGCCATCATCGCGCTGACGGTCAAACAAGAACTGCACCAGCGCGTTTCGTCGGGGCATCTTCTGTCCCAGCAATTCGTAAGTGAGTGCAACCAGGAACGATTGATACGTGCTCCCCAGAGCACCCTCGTTCGACTTTGCGTAGCCGCCGTCGTCTGTGCGGCAACTCTCGATGGACTCGATGATGCGTGCGACAAAGTCATCCGGTACTTCTTTCAGCAAATCCGTCCCGTCCGAAGCCTGCACCACCAACGCGCAGTAGAGCCAGCTCAGCAGATCAATTACTCCCAGCTTCAGTGGATCAATTGTTCGCAGATAACTCGCTACGTTGCGAGCGCACGCCGCATCCATTCCGCCGCTCACTGCCAAACCGCGAATGGCGAAGCCCGTGTAATAAAGGTCAGCGTCACCTTCACGACCGCGAAAACCGCCGCTCCCCATCTGCTGCGTCAAAATAAACGCGCGGTGCCGCTCAAGTCGTTCGGCAGAAATCTTGCTGAGGCCTCTCGCGACACGATCGGCAAGTTGAATGAGATACATGAATAATCAATAGATCGCTGGTGTGTTTGGGAAAAAGTCGTCGGGTGCCCCCCGGCCGAAACGCGCCGGGGGTTGGGCCCGCCGGGGCGTGGCGGGGGCGGACGCCCCCGGATGGACAGAAACACACCCGCCGGGA
>JBBQSE010000136.1:0-17038 GCA_038214195.1 Planctomycetales bacterium | reverse complement strand
GAACTGTTTGGCTTTCGGGAACTTATTGAACATCCCCGCCGCACGATCCTGATCAACATCGCAAAGTGCGACGATGTTCTGCGACGCTACATTTTGAATATCACTCGCTGCCTGACCACCAGCGCCGATGGATGCGATATTTAATGTCTCGTTCGCCGCATACGTCCGCGCCGACCCGGCCTTCAGAATCGTAAATGTCGCGGCCGAGGCCCCGGCAGTCTGAAGAAAACTACGTCGAGTTGTGGCGTTGTTCATGATTTGATACTTCCATTAACAGGCGGGGGACGCGTCTGGCGGGTTCAATGGTAACGAATGGATGACGGACTGCAATCCGCCGAACACGATTCGAATGTTGCCAATGTTTTCATCGATTCATTCACATTCAAGACGAACGTTGGTTTGCGATCGGTTTTGTACTATCGATTACCAGAGCCGCAAAGCCAGACAGAACAAACACCCCGGTGCAGAACGCAAACAGAGTATTCCATTGCGCCAGAGTCGGTGTCTCACCAAGAATTGTATTGTAGAGAATCGGGGCCACGGCAGCGCCAAAGTTACCGTGCATGTTCGACCATCCCATAATCGACGCTGTGTACTTGCCGCCGACATCCTGAGAATAGGCCCACATCGCGGGAACACCCAGATCGCAACTGAACGTGGCGACGCTCAAACCTAAGATGATCATCCACGGCAACCATCGCGATGCGGGATCCGGAACGTACAACAGCCCCAGAGTCAGGCACAGACCATAACCAGCGGCGGCTGTAAACCGTGTCAGGGTAATCGGCAGGCATCGACCCCATTTCAGGCCAAAGCGTCGAGCGGCGACGTCGGTCCAGCGGCCACCACAGAGCATCCCCACGATGCCCGCAATTGTGGGAACGGCTGTCATAGCAGCCTGTTCCTGCAACGGGACTTGATGGACGTCCCCCAGATATCGGGGGAGCCATGTCACAACGAACAGCCAACCGATGTTCGTGAGAAACTGAGTCAACGAGTTTCCCCACAAACTGATACTGGTCAGCACAGGAATCAAAGGAAACCGCTCGTTCGCGGAGTCGATCCCGGGGTTTGCAATTGTGGCGACCTGTGGATCATGCACGGGTGTCTCAGCGGTAATCAGAGTACGCTCGGACTCATTGCAAAGAGGATGATCTCGGGGCGTATCGCGGCAGATCCAGGCAAACACGAATGCGACAACAATTCCTGCGAAACCATACACAATCAGAACTGGTCGCCACCCGCCAGCGAATGCGATCATCAGGGCCGCAGTCAGGATTGGTGCGAGGACAGCTCCGGATCGACCGCCCATCGCAACGATGGAGCTCGCAGCGCCGCGGCCAGAGACCGGAAACCAATGACGAATCATCCCCGAACAGACCGGGTAGGCACCGGCCTGAGCCGCACCGCACAGAAACCGCAGAAGAAGTACCATTCCAACTAGAGTTGTGACTCCTAACAGTCCAGTGAAGAGCGACCATCCAAGAATATAAGCGGTGAGCATGATTCGAGGTCCGTACCGGTCACTCAGCCAACCGGCAGGAACCTGGCACAGCGCATAGGACCAGAAGAACGCACTCAGGAACCAACTCATCTGTGTCTGAGTCATCTTCAGATCGACGCGCATCGATTCGGATGCGATGCCGACCGCGTACCGGTCAAGATACAGAAGACAGGCCATCAGAGTCAGGAGACCAGCAATGGCGAAGCGGACGTAGGTGGGTCGTGTCATAGAGGATGTCCACACGCCGACCATTGACCTCGTTTGCAGACAGAGATTGGGACAAGGCGTTCGGGAGAGATTCGTATCTGCTGCTCGGCGTCCGTCAGTGGGAACTCTCCGCGTTCGTGTTTGAGCAAAACAACGTCAGCCTGGTGTCCCGCCCGCAGCGTGCCCAATCGATCCTGCAATCCCATGGCTGCCGCTGCGGCGGATGTCGTCGCGCGAATGATGTTTTCGAGCGGCATGCCAAGGTATAGGAATTTGCTCATCGTCGTGGGAAGATCGACAACCGGACTTTGCAGATTGAAATGATGCAGGTCGGTGCTGATGGTGTCAGGCCAGAAACCGAATTTCTGGCAGGCGGGTTCCGCAACGCGCCACACAAAGGCTCCAACGCCGTGACCCACATCAAACAGCACGCCGCGCGCGCGGGCTTCGAGCATGGCGTCGAGCGGAGCACCGTGGTCGTCGAAACAGTGATCTGGATGAGGATGGTAGAGATGCGTGTAGATATCACCAGAGCGCAATGTCTGCAGCACCGTCGCGGTTGGAATTCGCGAAGCGGCGTGGTGAATCATGCAGGGGCGATTTGTGAGTTCTGCGGCCTCGAAGACTCCATGAAAACCGGCCCATTCATTCTTCTCATCGAAGTTGGCAAGCCCCGAAGTCAGTCGGACTTTCATCCCGATGAGTCGTTCAGGATATCGTTTTACGCATTCCACTGCAGAAGGGACGTGAGCATGTCGCCCATCGTTCAGGTCTCCCATGAACGGCGGGAAATCCGGATGCCCCTGAATGGCTCCGATCATAGAAATGTTCAGCAACGCATAGACGTCTTCCTTTGCCGCCGGAATAATGAATCTCGCCATGTTGGCATACGTCAATGCACCAGCCGTTCCGGTGTCGAGCATTGTCGTCACGCCGGTTCGCAGACCAGCCTCCACGGGATCGATCGAATAAAGCCCGATGCCGCTGAAGACATGCACATGCAGATCGATCAGCCCCGGAGCCACAATCAGACCATCGGCCTCGATCACGTCTTCACCGCGTGCGATCAGGTTCGGGCCGATCTCCAGAATCTCTCCGTTCGCAATGCGCAGATCCACTTTCCGTGGGGGACTCCCGGTGCCGTCGTAGACTTCGCCGTTTTTGATCAGAGAGTTGGTGTGATTCATTGGACAAGCCCGTTGCAGTCAGTTGATTCGGCCAAGGGTGCGCTACGAATAGTAATCTGGCGAAAATTTCTTAGTTGGACAGCGCCACTTTTGGCGAAAACCGAGAGTTTTTGCAGCCCGAAGCGTCAGCGAGGGATTGTTCCTCAACTCTTTCCCTCGCTGACGCTTCGGGCTACAATTGGACCCAAAGTGGCGCTGTCCAATTAGGTAACTTTTGTTCCGGAAGGAGGGCGCATCGTTTGACCCGACTCGGAGAGGATGCCTTCTCACGGCTGCAGTTTGCGCAGCGGTCCTCCTCTTCGAGTCGGGTCAAACGAAATCTTCCGCTGACAACAAAACCTAACCTATAAAAAACTCCCGATTTTCTCAAAACTGTTATTTGTCACGCACCTCAGACACGGCCTGCTGAATCGCGGAAACAATCTCCTCGGCATCACCAAGTTGCAGGCATGGGGAATAAAGAAACGCACGGTCAGGAGAACGTTCGTCCTCAGCCAGAACGATTTTTTGCGTGCGGCTTCTGAGCGTGAGCAGAAGATTGCGGACACTCATGCCGTGTGGCTCTGAACCAGATTCGATTTGGAGATTTGGATAGGGCTGACCATTCAGTCCATGCGAGAGCTTCGTAATGTTGAGTTCCGGAATGTTGCCAAGAGAATTGTAGATTTTGTCAATCGTCGCCTGCCAGTCAGCATACTCGGCGGCAGGGTCACGCTCGGCGTAGCGGGACAAAGCCGCCATCACTCCGACGATCGACTCTTTGCTGACCTTCATCGACCGACCGATTCCGTGTCGTGGTGGTCGCGACAGCCAGCCTTCTGAAATCCAATGCTGCAGCGACCACGTTCCTTCGCGGACATCCATATCGACCATTTGCACCCAGGCGCTGCGAATCAGGTTCGCTCGCCCGCACAGGATTCCGGACGCCTGCGGACCACCAAGATGTTTACCGCCGCTGTATGCCACCAGATCGGCTCCGCACCGGCTGAAGTTGGTGAGGTTCTCCATCGGCGGCAGAGCACATGCGGCATCAACAATCAGAGGGAGACCATGTCGGTGAGCCATTTCGGCCAATGCCGTGAGGTCCGGCCGCTCATCGACTCGCAGCCATACGAAACCGATGGCCGCCGTTTTCGGATTGATTGCCACTTCGATCTGCCGCAGCGCGTCGGTTGTTCGATAGTCGATCAGTACCAACTTCGCGCCGGAGAGTCGAATGGCATGATCATAGTCGAAAGGCCCGGGTGCAGGATAAATGATCTCGTCGCGCGGACATGCAGAAACATCGGGAAGCTGGTCCATGATTTTCGGATCGTTGCCGGCGAGGCACGCGGCCGCTGCCAGTGTGAGCGCCGCACCAGCTCCGCAAGTCACAAGGCCAGCTTCGGTTTCAGTACACTGCGCGATGAGTCCACTTGCAGCCGTCAGTAAATCATCGACCTCAAAGTACCGCGCGCTCGCAGCACTCATCGCCGCAATCACGTCGGGATGCGGGCAACTGCCGCTCACGCGAGTTGAATAACCGACGCCGTTGATGATCGGTCGGACGCCGAGCTTTTCGAATATCTCAGGCGGCATCTCGGCAACTCCGCGAAAATGCATTCGCCGGATTGATGGTCATCATCTGGTGAATTTGTTCGTCCGTGACGCCCCGTTCGCGCAACAACGGCAGGAAGACCTCGAAAATGTATCCATAACCCTTTCCGCCGGTGTATTTCAGATGGTTCAACATGCAGATGTCTTCCGACAGTAGAACGCGGTTTGTAAACCCCGCTTTGACCAGAGCCGCCACATTGTCCGCGCGGACGTACTCGGGCTGATAATCCAGATATCCAATGTTGTCGACTTCAAGATAAACGCTCTTTTCTGCGATCGGCAGCAGATGATGCACGCCCACTCGATCTCCCAGATGCCCAATGATCACGCGGCTCAAGTCAGCGCCAAACTCCGCCAGCATCGCAATTTGTTCCATCGCCAGCGTCCCCCAACGCGTCGTGTGCGTCGAGATGGCAACACCCGTACGAATTTGGGCGAGGGCTGCGGCGCGGAACACTCGTTCTTCGGCTGGCTTGATGGAATGTCGCCCTGTCCCGATTTCCCCGATGAACCCGGCTCGGATACCAGTATTGCCGACACCTGTTTCGATTTCTGTCACCAGAACTTCAGCCAGTTCGCTACTGGTCCTTTCGGCAACGATCGGGGGATACCCGAAGTCTCGATACCAGCCGCAGCCCATGACGACATTGATTCCTGTTCGCTTCGAAAACCGAACCAGTCGTTCGGGATCCCGCCCAATTTCATCGAGCGTGACATCGCAAATCGTCCGACCTCCGCGAGAGGTAAATTCCTCAATCTCCCGCGTCATCACATCTTCATCATCAATGACCAGTTGATATCCGTAACTGCTGTAATGATCCATCGCGTCGAGAAACAAGTGTTCGTGCGGATACGTCACGCCCATGTCTTCGGGCCGAATAATGCCCCGGACCGTAATCACTTCCCGAGAATTCCAGTCATGACTCAAATTCCGTTCTCCTGCCGGTTCCGCATTGTTGTGTGATTGATTTCGTTTATTGCAACGCGGTGCTTTATGGTGGTTCTGCCTTGCGAGTTCAACATTCCCGGCGGTCTAATTGACGAATGCGAAACGGATTGTGCTATAATCCTGAATGACGTCGGCTAAGGAACCGGCAAGAATTGTGATTTACGCGGGGATTATTGCGGTGACTCGGCGAGCGGTGGGTGTCAGCCCACCGAGTTGCAATCATCTGACTCGGAGGGCTTACGCCGCTCCGCTCGCCGTGGAGCATTTCGCGTCGAGTATATGAACCGTAGACGGACCAATGTCGCTAATTGCCGGAACATCGTTCGCTTAACAATTCATCGTGGAAAAACAGATGCTTCATCGTCGTGATGCAATGCTCCGATTGGGACAGCTCAGTTGCGGGGCGATTTCGTTGCCGCAATTATTGGCCATGGAGCAGGCTGCTGCCGCGCCGGTGAAGAAATCAGCCAAGTCCTGCATTTTTCTGTTCATGTGGGGTGGGCAGCCGCAGCAGGACATGTGGGACATGAAGCCGGATGCGCCCGACGGCATTCGCAGTCCCTATCAGTCGATTCAAACCAATGTCCCTGGAATGCAGCTCGGCGAACGTTTGTCGAAGGTCGCTCAACACGCTGACAAGCTTTCGATCATCCGTTCGCTGGTTCACGCCACGACCGACCATCAAACGGCCGTCTATCATGCCCTCACGGGGCGCGTGATGGTGCCGCCGCGAATCTTTCCGGGGAACTTCCGACAGCGAACAGATTTTCCGTCACTTGGTTCGATGTTCTCGTACCTTGGTGGGGAATCGTTGCTGCCAGCAAGCTTCTCGATCCCCCGCCCTGTCGCGCATGACGGAGTTTTTTACGCGGGGACTCATGCGGGGATGCTGGGTTCACAGCATGATCCGGTAGAACTCGGCAAGGTTTTCAATCATGTCGAAACTGGTCCTCGAGCCGAGCCGCCACCGCTGCCGCTCATCCTGCCCGACGATGTTTCAGTAGCTCGGCTTCAGGCACGCCGTGGGTTGCGTGATCTGCTGACTGCGGAAGACCGTGCGATGCAGCGACTCGCCGGTACGAAAACATTTGATACGGCCTACGAATCGGCTTACCAGTTACTTCATTCTTCCAGTGTCAGCGATGCGCTGAATCTGGAATTGGAATCACCTGCGACGCGAGATCGTTATGGCCGCAACGAATACGGAGAAAGTTTTCTCACGGCGCGACGGCTGGTTGAGGCAGGCATTCGGATGGTGACTGTGAATTGGATGTTCATCACGCCAGCCGCAAAAGTCTACAACGTCTGGGATACTCACGGAGGTCTGAACGATCTGGAACACGGCCAAACTGGCTATGGGATGTTGGAAGCCAATTACTGTCTCCCCTCGTTCGATCAGGCCTTCTCCGCGTTACTCGAAGATCTCAGCCAACGCGGACTTCTGGATGAGACACTCGTCGCGTGCGCGGGCGAGTTTGGCCGCACACCGAAGATCAACGCCAACAATGGTCGCGACCATTGGCCATTCTGCTACTCCGCGGTTTTGGCCGGTGGCGGCGTTCAGGGCGGATCCATCTACGGATCCAGCGACAAACAGGCGGCCTATGTCAAAGAAAACCCGGTAACACCCGGCGATTACCTCGCCACGATCTGCCAGGCCTGCGGCCTCGATCCCGCCCGCGAATTCCACGACCTGGCAGGCCGCCCATTCAAAATCTGCGACGGCGAACCCATCTCCGCAATCCTGTGATTCGTCGGTTCGTCGTGCGGCGGTTTTGAAAAATCGTTTTCGGTAAAAAGGATCCGCTGTCACGAACTTAGCGCATCCGCCACATTCGTTCGATACGCCGTCATTGCGGGCAGGAAACCGACAAGTGCCGCCAGCCCCACGAGCACAGGGAACAGCGTTGCTTCCCACGGATCGAGCGACCACGGATCGATGAGCAATCCAGTACGCTCAATCAGCCACGGAGCAGACGCCAACGCAAGACCGTGTCCAGCGAGCCAGCCCAGCAGACCACCGCCGACGCAGAGCAGAGTGGACTCTGCAAGGATGATTCCAAATACGTGCATACGCCCGGCACCCAGCGCTCGCATGATTCCGATTTCACGTCGACGATCCGACATGGAGTTGTAAATGCTCACAAAAATGCTGACTCCGGAAACCAGAATGATCATGGAGATCAGTACCATCAACGCCTTCTTAATATTCCCGAGCATTCCATCGATCAGTTTCTTGATCGGCCTTACCGGGTTCACGGCCATTGCCTGATACCCGGTTTTGAGTTCGGCCTCCAGCATCATAGCGTACACCGATTCGGGCTGTGTCTTGACCAGGATCGCCGAGACCTCTTTCATGGCATCCGGAGTTTCGTGATGATGATGCGCGTGGTCGTGACCGGCACCGGCCTCTTCGGCTTCCATCTTTTTGAATGCATCAATCTGTTTCATCGCGGCTGCCAGACGTATCGGATCGGATGCGTAAAAATCCCTCAAACGTTTTTCAACCTCCTTGACCGGCTTACCGTGACCAGCGATCGCATAAAATCCTTCCAGATTCAGGAACACGGTCCGGTCATTTGCGGTTCCGGTTGGTGCCAATACCGCGACGACGACAAATTTTTCGTCATGCACATGACCGCTTTCCGCACCGCCATGCACAATTGTAAAAGTCGAACCGAGATCCCACTGGTTTTGCCGAGCCACTTCATAGCCAATAATCGTATCCAGCAGGCCGTTGATCCGCTTGCCACGGATCTTGAACGCACGGTTGGGCATGAAATCGTTTTCGAAGTATTCAGGCACCGTCCCGATGATCGGAAACGAACCTTCCTGTGTCACATCGCCAAACGCCAGTGGAACTGCTGAGACCACACGGGGATCTTCCTTCAGCTGTTCCAGATACAGATAGGGAAGATTCTCAATTGGCGGCTGCATCCGATAGACGGCGCTTAACACCAGCTGCAGATCGCTGCCCTTCGGCCCTACGATCAGATCGTACGCAATGCTTTGCTGCGTAAATGCTTTGTCAACCGCACCGAATATCACCAGCACCAGTACCATCAGCATCACGCCGAGGCCGATGCTCAGAGCTGTCAGCAGTGAGGAAAGAAAACGCTGCTTCAGACTTTTCCAGGCAATTGTGAACAGGTTCATGCGGACTGCTCCTGAAGGCAAAGTTCAGGACGGTTGAAGTCCTTCAGACTATCGACGCGAGAGAATGTCGCAGCCACTTCGGACGAATGCGTCACCATCAGCAGCGAGACGTTGTGGTCGCGACACGTTTCCCGAATCAGATCCAGAATCAGCTGCTGATTGGCCGGATCCACATTGGCGGTCGGTTCATCGGCGAGTAGCAGCACGGGCTTGTTGGCCAGCGAACGAGCTACGGCGACGCGCTGCTGTTCGCCGACCGACAATTTCTGCGGTGAATGATCGAGGCGATGTCCAAGCCCGACGCGTTCGAGTAACTGCCTGGCAAACGCCCGATCGACACCGCGTCCGGAGAACGACATTCCCAGCAGCACGTTTTCCAGTGCGGAAAACGCGGGCAGCAGATTGAAGGTCTGAAAGACGATACCGATCTTCGACGCTCGAAAACGATCTCTGACAACTTCCTGCATGGCGGCGATGTTATGGCCATCGACAACCACTTTGCCGGAATCCGGAGTCAGAATGCCGGAGATGATATTCAGCAATGTCGTCTTACCGCCGCCGCTGGCACCGATGAGAGCGACCTGTTCGCCCTGTTTCATGGCAAAGTGGTCGATCCCAAGCACCGGCAACCGACGACCTCCAGGCTCCCGGTAGGTTTTTCGAATTCGTTCCAAAAGCAGTGACATGCAGCCTTCCCGGGCCAAAACAATGGGATCCTATGATTTCAACAACTTTAGGTTGCTACGCCAATCTGTGGACAGACACGAACAAAAAAGTTCGGCATTGGGTTCGCTTAACCCGAACCATCGACGAAGCAACGCCGATGCGACGACGAAAAATCCTCGCCGCTGGCTCGGGTCAAACGAGTGTGTAGATGCCGATCGCGTCCAGGGGCTGCAACTATTCTTCCGCAGCACCTGACCGAAATCGAAAGAGACTGCCAAAGGTTGTCGTGAAGTAAACATCTCCCTTTTCATCTTCGCCAAAACTCATCACCGGCATTTTGTCACTCGACAACGAATAGTTCGCGACGACTTTGCCGGATTTTTCGTCGTATTCCAACGCCCACAGCAGCGTTGAAACGTAGTCGGCGTAAACGTACTTGCCGACGAGTTCCGGCACACGGCTTCCTCGGTAGACACTGCCGCCCGTAATCGACTTTCCTATGCTGTGCGGGTATTCGTAAATCGGATCGATCATGTCTGCACGCGGCGCGTCGTTGC
Organism: Planctomycetales bacterium; assembly: GCA_038214195.1. Classification (GTDB taxonomy): domain Bacteria; phylum Planctomycetota; class Planctomycetia; order Planctomycetales; family Planctomycetaceae; genus SXXK01. The sequence continues at coordinate 7,216 of JBBQSE010000136.1, read as the reverse complement.
CGTCGGGGCGGAACCAGTGATTCGATTCGCGAATGTTCCAGCCATAGTTCCCGCCCGGCTTGACGATGTTGATTTCTTCCCAGAGGTTTTGACCGACGTCAGCCGCCCACAGGGTTCCGGTCTTGCTGTCAAACGACATCCGCCAAATGTTGCGAAAGCCATAGGCATACGTTTCTTCTCGCACCGGAATCATCGCCCCGCGCGGCCCGGCGGGAACTGTCCTTCCGACAAATGGATTGTCTTTGGGAATCGCGTAGTTCCGGCCATCACTCTTGTGATCAACGTCAATTCGCAGAATGGATCCGAGCAACGTCATCAGATTCTGCCCGTTTCCGAATGGATCGTTGCCACTGCCGCCATCGCCAAGTCCGATGTAGAGAAATCCGTCCGGTCCAAACTGCATCGTCCCGCCGTTATGATTCCAGTATGGCTGAGGAATTCGCAGCAGCACTTCTTCAGACGCCGGGTCAGCGACGTTAGGGTTGTCCTTTGAAACTTTGAACCTGGAGATTCGTGAGAGATGGCCTTCCACGAATCCCAGCGCCTTTGGATCGCCGGCTTTCTCCATCTGATCGCGTTCGGATTTCGAGAGTTGCGCCAATTCGGTTTCTGAAAGTGACTCCGCAGCCGTGTAGTAGACAAAAAACTCGCCGTTCTCTTTGAACTTTGGATGAAACGCCAATCCCAGCAGGCCTTCTTCGTTCTGCTTGTCCGAGTACACGCAGTGATCATGGATATCGAGAAACAGCCCGGCTTCTTCAACTTCCTGGTCGTTCGCAAAAACCTTGATACCTCCTTTTTGCTCCACGACAAACACGCGATTGCTGCCGTCACCAGCGTGAGTCACCACCAGCGGACGATCAAAATCCAGATTCGGAAATGCTCGTTCAGTGCTCACAGCCAGTGGCTTGTCCGCAGCAGGCTCATCGGCAACCACGCTTGCCTGATTCCATGATCCCAACAGCGTCAGAATCCCAACGACAACACTCAGCACCACGCGCTTCACGGCGTTCTCCTCGATTTGTGTTCAATAACGGGCACAACTTCGCCGCATTGTAGACATGTCCCGCACCGGCGGAAGTCAACGCGGTGGATTCAGGACGAAGTCAAACACAAGGGCGCGATGATCCGAGCCGTTTGCGGGCAGAATCGTTCGCTGATCGCAGCGAATGTCGTCCGTATGCAGTCCGTGGTCCAGCACAAGTCCAAATGGAAATGCGGACCAGCGATACCACGTTGGCTCCAGACCTCGCCCTGCCGCCGAGTTCCGAAGGCCACTCGACGTCAGAAAGTCATCAAACAGCGGCGACCACGGAGTCAGATTCAGATCTCCCAGTACGAGTGTCGGGATTCGGGCATTGTTCGCAGCAGCGTTGTTCAGTCTTTTGGCGAGAAGCGCCAAATGAAAATTCCGATGAGCGAAATTCCTGGCCCCCATCGGCGGCAACGGGTGAGTCGCAACCAGATGAACTTCCCGCGAGCCCAGTTGCAGGTCGGCTTCGATCGAAGGAATGTATTGATCATTCAAATGAAAGATCCGGGCGTCTTTCAGTGGAAGACGTGACCACAGCCCGATGCCAAAATTCCCATCGTCCTGAGTCTCAAACACGGCATGTTTGTACGCTTCGGCAAACTCCTGCTGCAGTGTTTCGTGGAGCTGAGAGCTAAGTTCCAGAACGGCGAACACGTCGGGATCGGCAGCGCGGATTTGTTCCACGATCAGATCGTGTCGCTGATTCCGAGTCAACACGTTGGCAAGGAAGACACGCAGTCGTGGCGAAGTCTCGTTGCTGATTGAGTTCTCGCCGCCAACCGCTTGCTCGCGCCCTGAGTCACTCGTCAAGACCGCTGAACCAAGCGCAGTCAGCTGCCACAGTGTCAACAAGGTCATCACAGCAAGATGCGGCCAGCGACGCATCAGGGTCAGGCAGACCATCGCGACAAGGAGTCCCAGAATCAGCTGCACTCGAAGATTCGCAATCAGGTCGGCCACCCACCACCGTCGCGCGAACAAGGTCACCAACGAAAATGCGGCAGCAAAGCCCGTGAGAAAATCAACGCATCGTCGCCAGTTGCTTTGATTCCCCGCCATCGTCGCCGACATGTCAACTTCCTCCGCTTGCTTCAATCCTTCCTTCGACGCACAACGCGATTCCTTCGACGAACGACAGAAATGGATTTACCAGCACGCATTAAAGACCCAGTCATCGCGTGCTAAGGCGACGCCTGATTCTGTTCTACCACCGGTGAAAATCCCGTCGGCGGAGCGACGGGCGTACAGTACACCCGTCGCTCCGCCGACGGGAAAGCCAAGCGCCACGGACTTACCAGCATTCGGGGGTTTCCGGTTGATGAAAAGTGAGATCACCCGCGATTTGTGGCGACTTTGCGATGAACTGACTAAGATACCGCGAACACACAATGACCGATAGGCGTCCTGTGCCAGGGCCTTGTCTCTATTCAATCTTTACTCTCCCAAAATCCCCCATGCCACAACACATCTCCGAATTTGCCGTACACTTCGACCACGAAGAGCGGTCCAATGCCATTCGAGACATCATCGCCGAAACGGAACCGCATTCGTTGCGGACATTTACACCCAGCCAGGCCGTGCTGGCGAAGTCCGCCGGTGTGTTTCACTGGACTCCCGAAGGACGTCGGCTCTATGATTATTCGTCGGGCGTGCTGGTTGCCAATCTGGGACACAATCCGAAACGCTGGATGAATCGGTTCACGAATTATCTGGGATGGACCCCCGACGTGATGTCATCCACGGAGGATGGATTCTTCCAGGCCGTTTCGCTCACTGCATACAACGCCATCACGGAACTGGAAGCCAATGCCAGCCGACGACTGACCGCGAATTTGCAGGCCAGTCCCGGCGGCAACCGACTGGACACCGTGATTTGGGCCGCCTCAGGTTCTGAAGCTGTGCAGAAGGCGCTCTGGGCCTGCATGCGTCGCGATCGTCAACGTAACGGCATTCTGGCCACGCGATTTGGATTCCACGGCAAGAAGGGACTCAGCGGTGCCGTCACTGGTTCAGAAACAGATCCCGAGCGCGATCCGCGAGTCCACTTTATCACGTTTCCGCGCGAAGAATGTTCCGACATTGACAGCCCGTCAAAGACCTTCGATGCCACGTTTTATCGAGCCGAACTGGACCGCGTCTGGAACGCCAGCAAAGGCACCATTGGGTGCCTGATTACGGAACCGTATCTTGGTGGCGGCGGCAGCTATCATCCTCCGAAAGAATACCTGCAGCTCCTGCAACAGTTTTGCAGGGAACACGACGTCCTGTTTATTCTGGACGAAGTTCAGGCTAACTTCGGCCGCACGGGTCACATGTACGCGTTCGAATCCTACGGCATCGAACCGGACTTTGTCTGTCTGGGAAAAGGACTGGGCAACGGAATTCCCGTGAGTGCCGCAGTTGGGTGCCGCGATGTGTGTGATCCGATGAGTTACGGCTCAACGTCTGATACATGGAGCGCGAATCCACTTTCTTCAGCCGCTGTGCTGGCCACGCTGGACGAATTCGAGAGCACCGACATTCTGGAACGCACTCGGCATCTGCATCAGATTTTTCTGAAAGGCCTGAGGCGATTGAAAGAAACCGGCGTGATTGTCAACCTGCGCGGCGAAGGGATGGTGTTCGGAATTGAATGCGGTCCACTGGGCTCATTGAACGCCGGTCAGGTGGCAAACGCCGTCGTTGAACGCTGTTACCTCGGAAAGCCCGGCGGTGACGGAATCCATTTGCTCGGCCCGCTGGCAGGCTGCGTCCTCCGCATCAGCCCACCCATGTGCATGACGGATAGCGACGCCACTGCTTCGTTGCAGTTGCTGTTTGAAATGATTCAGGAAATCGGGCAACGGCTTACGGTGTAGATGAATTCGGCGGGATCGATGCTAATCAGCGGCAATTCGGTCGTTCGGTCACGATCGTGTTTAAGAGTCATCACTCCGCTGACGGTCGGCGGCTGAGGTGGTGCGGCTTTCAGGGACAACTTATTCTCTTATTGCGAGCGATGTGTGAGTTGTTCGAACTGAGCTGGCGTGAAACCTTCCGGTCGAGGACGTGGCTCGGTCAGGAGACCGGCCACAACAAGAGCCTGACGAACTTTCAAAGGCAACGTTTTCGATGTCCCTTCTCCCCCTGGCAAGCAGGTTGTCGATTTAGTGTGTTCTACTAACCCGAAGCGCCAGCGAGGTGGCATTTCACCAATGTTTTTGAAGTCTAAAACCTCGCTGGCGCTTCGGGTTGGTATTAAATCGACAGCCTGCAAGGGGGAGAAGGTGGCCGACAGGCCGGATGAGGGGGCTGACCTGGAGTTCATCTGATGAACCAGAAAACAGTTGATTCTTCCCCCTCACCCTGGCCCTCTCTCCCCCGTGGAAAACGTGTCAAGTTGGAAAATCAATTGCGGGGGAGAGGGGACAGTCGCAAGAAAATCCACCGCATCATTTCTGACCGCGTGAAATATATCGGGAGATGGTTCGTCACTTCCCAATTAACGCCAGATTGTCACGGTGAATGACTTCGCCAAAGGGCACATGCCCCAGCGCGGCGGCGATTTGGTCGGACCGGCGGCCCTGAATGCGGCGGATTTCGTCGGAGGAATAGTTGGCAAGGCCGCGCGCGATCTCCGGGCCGGTTTGGCTCTTGAGTCCGACCAGCGCACCAGCTTCAAATTCTCCCTGCACTTCGGTGATTCCAACGGCCAGCAACGAGCGACCGGATTCGCGGACAGCCTTCGTCGCGCCGTCGTCAATCATCAGAATCCCCGCAGGTGGAGCGCCGAATCCAATCCAGCGTTTCCAGGAAACAACTGATTCGCCTTTCGCCATGAACAGCGTGCCGGTCGAGCGGCCTTCGCGAATGTCGTCAAGCACGGTGTCACTGCGACCGCTGGCGAGGATCACCGTTTCGCCCATGCCGGTTGCCGCCAAAATCGCCCGCAGTTTGGACGCCATTCCGCCGCGACCGCGCGTGCTCTGTTCCGCAGCGGCAAGTTGGATGAGCGACTCGTCCGGTTTTTCAACGAGTGGAATCACGACGCTCGACGGATTGGAAGGCGGTCCGTTGTAAAGCCCTTCAATACCAGACAGGATGACCAGCAATGGATCCGGCAGCAGTGTCGCCAGCATCGAGGCAAGCTGGTCGTTGTCGCCCACTGAAATTTCTTTGATGCTCACCGTGTCGTTTTCATTCACAATCGGCACGACACCGAGGTCAAACAGCGTTCGCAGTGTGTTCCGCACATTCAGATATCGCTCTCGATTGCGAAAATCGTTGCCTGTCAGCAGCAGTTGCGCCGTCTGCTGACCGTTCTTCAACAGCGCGTCATTCCAGGTGCGCATCAGATGCGGCTGTCCGATCGCTGCCGCAGCCTGCAGGGCTGGCAGTGAATCCGGACGACGATTGAGTCCCAGAATCCCGATCCCCGCACCAACAGCGCCGCTCGACACCAGCACGACCTTGCGACCGGTCTGCTGGATCCGAAAAATCTGGTCGGCGATGCACTGAATTCGATTCAGGTCAAGGCGATCGTTGTCCGTGGTGAGGACATTGGTGCCAATCTTCACGATGACCGTACGGCATGACTGGAAAACGTCCTGGCGGACAAGATCTTGCATAGTGTACTCAACGGTCCTACGCTGGCTTCGCTTCGACAGTATTCAGGCATTTGTCAATTTGCCGCACGGCCTGACGCAGTCGCTGGCTGTTTTCGACGATCGCCATTCGCAGAAATCCCTCGCCTTCGGCTCCGAAGCCACGGCCTGGACTCACGGCGACTCCGCCTTCGTTAAGCAGCTTCATGGCGAATTCAATGGACCCCATTTCTTTCCACTGATCCGGGATTTCTGCCCAGACGAACATGCCTGCTTTCGGGGGCTGCACATTCCACCCAATGCGTTTCAAGCCCTCGCACAGCGCGTCACGACGAATCTGGTACTCGGCCGCCATCCTGTCAATCGCGCTATCACAGTGCCGCATTGCGACGATCGCGGCGATCTGAATTGGCTGAAAAATTCCGTAGTCGTAGTAGCCCTTGATCGTGGCCAGAGCCCGAACCATTTCGCGGTTGCCGCAGCAGAATCCAATTCGCCAGCCTGCCATGCTGTAACTCTTGCTCATCGAAGTCAGTTCGACGCCCACATCAATCGCACCGGGAGTCGCAAGGAAACTTGGTGCCTTGTAGCCGTCGTAACAGATATCAGCGTACGCAAAGTCGCTGATCACGAGGAACTTGTGTTTTTTCGCCAGCCGCACCAGTTCCACGAAGAAATCCTGCTCAATCACAGTCGCCGATGGATTGTGCGGAAAGTTGACGACGACGACTTTTGGTTTCGGAACGAGATGTTCACACGTGTAGGCAATGTTACGGAGAAATTTTTCCGGGTCGCGAACGTCCAGAGCAATCACGTTGCCGGATGCCAGCATCACGGAATATACGTGAATCGGAAATGACGGCGCCGGAACAATTGCCGTGTCACCCGGCCCCATGAGCGCCAGGCACATGTGGCTGAAACCTTCCTTGGAACCGAGGCAGGCCAGAACTTCGTCGTTCCCATCCAGCCGAACGCCGTACCGCTTGAGATAGCGAGCGGCGACTTCTTTGCGAAGATTGCCAATCCCGTTCGAGACCGAATAGCGGTGGTTGCGCGGATCCGCCAGCGCTTCCTCAATCTTCTGTACGATCATCGGGTCCGGCGGATCGGTGGGATTCCCCATTCCAAGGTCGATGACGTCAACGCCGGCGACCCGCAGCTGATACTTGCGTTTGTTAATCGTTCCAAACAGGTACGGCGGCAGCCGACGCACGCGTTCGGCGACCGGAATCGTAAAAGGATTGTCTTCAAAAAGGACTTCAGATTCGCTGCGCATGATCGTGTTCCGTGTGAGTGTCAGCCAGCACCACGAGGTGCATGGGGAGATATTCCGCTGACGTTGTGCTCATGAATGGGCGACATTCTAAACACAGGAAAGGTTCCCGGCGATGGCAGCTTTCAACCTGATTTTACGGTTGTTGCCACCAGGAAAAAACCGCATTTTCGGCCCCCAATACCCCCAAAAGACGAACAGCCCGGCGTTTGCTTGCGCGAACGCGGGCTGTTTGTCCCGAAACAGGAGACTGTTTGTTGATCCCGGCAGCGGAGCGACGGGTGTTGAATCTTACCGTCGCTCCGTTGGCGGGAGCTGAATCGCAGA
>JBBQSE010000135.1:0-17070 GCA_038214195.1 Planctomycetales bacterium | reverse complement strand
CACAGCCATCAGTTCCAGTTTGATCAATCGCGCCGCACGCCCGGTGAATTCCTCGTGAGTCCCCAGAGTCGGACGCCATTCCACCAGTCGATGCCACAAAGACCCGACGTGTTGTGGCATCCAGAAGCCAAACGCGATCGCGAAAAACGCCAGATGCCGCAGATGACCGATCGCCTGCACGGCTATCAGTCCCAGCACGATGATCTCGACCCAGTCGCGTTTGAAGTGAGTCCAGCAGACGCAGGCAATTGACAAAGCCGACAACGTCAGAAACGGAAACAGCACGCCGCCGCCGTCCAGGATATTGGCCCACTCCGAAACTTCCGGACGCGGCTGACTCAGAGAGACGATCATCCAGTACGGCAGTTCGTAGCCATACGGATTCACGAATACAGAGAGAATCGCAGCGACACCAATCGCAGCGAATTGAATTAGTGTTCTTTTCGCTTTGGCTCGCTCTTGAATCCACAACTCAACGCCACGCAATCCCAGTACAGCCAGCAATACGCAAAGCCCCGCCGCAAAGCCACCGTGAGAATTTGTCCATGCGATCATCAGCGGCACACACAGCCAGAGCCAGAACGTGTTGACACTTTTTGAGGCGTGCCAATCCCGAAACGCTCGGTTGAGAGCCACCAGCATCAGGCCGAAGAATAGAAAACTAAACAGCTGCGGCCGCATGAGCCAAAACTCTGCCAGTCCAGCCGCGACCGGAATCATCGCGGCAGCCGCCGCCAGCGCCGGAACACTCCGACGAGATGCATTCCGCACCATCAGCCACAGGAGCCAAAGTCCCGAGACGCACTTAAACAGCATCAGGCCAAAACCACCAATCGTTCGCTGTCCTGCGGCGACCGCCAGTTCGAACAGATTTTCGTGATTCACCCACGGCTGATCGGGAGTCGAATACGTATGACTGGCCGTCGTTGGCATCGTGCCCGCATGAATCCAGTCTTCGCCATATTGAATATGCCCCCACAGATCCGGCTCCAGACTCCGCCATGCCAGCAAATTGGCCGCGACGAGTGTTAGCAGCATCAATATTCCATTGTGCAGCCAGCGCGGAGTCGTGTGGTGGCTGGTTGAGATCATAGTCTGAGTCACCCAAACGATCGCGAACGAAGCTTGCGATTCAATTCAGATCCCGAACGCACATCGCATCCGGCCTCAGCCAACCTAGCTCAAACAAGTGTCGCGCGCCTCACTGGAATCGACTCAAACCCGTTGGTAAAGCTCATCGTGGCGTTGCAATTGTAATGACCGTCACAAATGGCCCGTGGACGCATTCGAATCAGCGCTGATACGCGGGCAGGAAGTGCATGTAGACTTCGAGGACCAGCGTGGACATGCTCGTCCAGTAGATCTTGTTGGGGCCAACGACGCCTTCTGATTCTCCACCGCCGGGCACATCCCAGCTGCCGTCGGAGTTTTGTTTCTGAAGGAACAATTCCCGGACGCGCGGATGCCAGTTGGCCCAGTGCTTACCGCCCGCCTGATAGTTGGCTTGCATCGCGTAATAATGGAAGTAGAAGTAGTAATCCAGCCCGCCGCCGTTGTTCCATTCGACCGGCATCGTGGCCATGTAATCGAGGGCTTTAGGGATTGATTCGTCTTCGTGATGCCCGAGCAGCTGCAGCGAAAGGGTTCCGGCGGCGGTTGTCGGTGGTTTGCGGCTGGGTCCCTGATAACCATAACCGCCCTGTGGATCGGCACAGGATTTGACGTAGGCGACCGCTTTGTCAATTGTCTCGGCGGGCACCGGGATCTCCGCATTGTTCGCGGCTCGCAACGCCACGATCTGCATCACCGTGACACTTAGATCTTCGTCGGATTTTGACGGCTGATATCGCCAGCCGCCCTTGTCGGACTGACATCGGATGAGCAGGTCAACAGCCTTCCGCAGAGCGGCCTCAAGTTCCGGATCCGGGTCCATGCCGTACATTTCGGCGAGGGCCAGTGTCGCGAGTCCCTGCTGATACATCGGGCCGGCACCGGCATTGCGCTGTGGCACAAAAACGCCTTCTGCGTTTTGCGTCCTTAGAATGAACCGCTTACCTTTTTCAAGCACATCGCGATACGGCCCGCGACCCGGAACGTGTCCGCGTCCCATGAACGAAAGCAGTGCCAGGGCATTCGGGGCATTGTTGCCATCCCAGGCTCCATCCGGTCGCTGTTGCTTTGCCATGTATTCCAGTGACCGATCAACGGACTTCGTGACGGATTCGATGATGGCTTCGTTGGTCAGGATTTCGGCAGAAGTGGCTTTAGTTTCCTGCGCGCGGGCCTGTTCCGCGGTGACCGTGACGCTAATGGCGATCGTCAGCCAGGTGATAGTGATATCTCGCAGGAATTGCATCAGCCGAACTTTCCGTTCTGAATTTGTCGTGGTGTTAAACCAAACCCATGACCCTTCGAATACCAACATCCAGTGAATACACACAAATCAGCAGTGCCAGTATTAACCAGTTGTCCCACAGCGTCGCTTCGCGGTGCAGCGGGGTAAGCTCGGTCTTGCCTTCAATTTTGTCCGCGATCGTATCAAGTTCTGAAAGCTTGAGCACGGCACCGCCCGTCGCGCTGGCGAGCAACTCAAGCGTCGGTCGATTCACGTTGGGGTGACGATATTCTTCCGGAGCGGTCAGGACCTGCATCGTCGCTTCCACGGGTGCGTCACCATCCGGCGGCTGATACGCCAAACGATGCACTCCCGGTTGTTTGGGTGTGAAGGATCCCGTGTACAGCCCTTCCTTTGATTTGTCTGCCGTCAGTTCGATCGTCTCACGAGAGCCCGGAACCAGCACGGCGATTTCGCGGGTTGGCGTCGTCAACGGTTTTCCCCCGTTGTCGAACGCCATAAGTTCGATATGTGCTTCCTCGCCGGGCTGGGCACGCACGGGGCGGACTTCAATGAAGCTCTTGTTGCCGCTGGATTCGTCACGCCTGCCGACGAAGCGAATGGCCTGGCCCCAGAATTTGTAGAAGAATCGGTCACCGACATTTTGACGCCATGTCCACGTGGAGTCTGTGCCGACAAACATGACCTTGCCATCCCCGGCATAGTGGTATGCGATGAGTGGCGTCTTGCCATAGCGTCCTTCGAGCTGCGGGTTCCAGGCGAGAACCGTCGCGGCCGGAGCCAGTTGTTCGGCGGCTGCGCACCAATAGTACGGTGGCATTGTTCCCCAGACTCGATTGTTGCGACCGGGGTCGTCGTACAGCCGCATGGTTTCATGAACCAGCCCGTCAGCGGTCACCTGGATTTCATAGGGCTCGTAAGCCGGAGCCTCAACACCGGCGGTTGTTGGTTTCATGCGAACAGGAAGCAGCTCCTGCAACTTTGCGTCAAAGCGATGCGGCATCGACTGAGTGCCCGCTTCGATGATCAAACCCACTCCTCGATCACGGACGGCCCGGGAAATCATATCGACCATGTCGGCAGTCAGCAGGGCGGGAGAGACATCGCCAAGAATGATCGTATGGTACTCGGCAAACTCATCGACCGACTGTGGCAGCTTGCCAGCTCGCTGATCTTCGGGCAACCGCCGCCATTCGGTTTCGACGATTACCTCCGGCAGATCTTCGCTGCGGCCCGCCAGTCCGTTGTCGCGTCGAATGGCGTTCTTGAGGAATCGAAAATCCCACCGCGGCGAACCGTCGATCAGCAGCACCCGAATTTTCTCTTCACTGATGCGGACGAGGGCCGAGTCGGCGTTGTTGGCTCGCAGCTGTTCGACTTCTTCGGGCTGGGGTGGAATATTCACTGTCAGATACCGTGGACCGGCCTTCTCAGCTTCAAACGTGAGTTCCACATGCTGGTGCTCGGCATCTCGCACGGCGACTTCCTGTGTCGCGATGACTTCGTCGCCGTCCTTCAGCTCAACGGTGATAGGACGGCCGTCAAAGCCGTGTGATTCGACCGTGACATGCACGGACACCGTGTCACCGATCGCAACCAGGCCCGACGTGTAGACATCCACAATCGAAACGTCCGGCAAGCGCTCGACGGAACCGATTGGCACCGCGAAAATTTTCGCACCAACTTCGGCTGCGGCCCGTGCCGCCTGAGCTGGAGACTGGCCGCCCGTGTTTTGCCCGTCGGAAAGAATCAGCATCGCCGCCACCTGTTGTCCAGCGGCTTCATCAAGAACATGCTGCACGGCATCGCCCAGATACGAGGCCGTGTCCGCGTTGATTTCGGCGTCCGGCAGCTTGTCCTCGTTGCTGCCAGACGCGTAGCCGCTGGGGACTCGGGCGAATCGATAGAAGCGAATGTCGTGGTCCTTGCTCAGCGGATTCAGCAGAGTTTCCTCAGCGTGCCGCAACAGCGACTGAGCCACGACAGACCGAGCGTGATCGACAAGCTGTTGTTTGATCTCCGGCGCTAAGACGCCGTCCTTGATTTCGTGCCCTTCGGCTGTCGCAACGGCAAGCAATTCCTCGTCCGAGGCATACGGCCCGGCGGGAAGTTTCATGCTTTGTGATTCATCGAGCAGAACGGCAACGATGGGGCGTTTGGTAATCTGATGGTCAATCTTCAGGTAAGGTCCCGCGAGGATCGCGATCAGGATCGCGAGGATGAACACGCGAGTTGCCGTCAGTGCAATGCGAATTTTCTGCGGCAGTGAACTCAGGTTGTCTCGCTGCCGTGTGTAGATGAAATAACCGGCCGGGATCAGCAGCAGTAATCCAATCCACAACACGGCTGGACGCTGAAACGCAAGCTGAGCCTTGTCGAGGTGCTGCATGACCTCGTCCGTGATGCCGATGGATTTAAGAAAGGTTTCCATTTTTTGCTTTTTGTTTCAGGACCGAACCCAAGAGTCCCTTCTCCCCCGAATTCGGGGGAGAAGGTGGCCAACAGGCCGGATGAGGGGGTTGTCAGGTGGGCCATGTTCAAAAAATTCCCCCTCACCCTGGCCCTCTCCCCCGGCTTGGGGGAGAGGGGAATTTTTGCTACTGCTTTCCACCCTGAACTTTCGTCAGTCGTCGGAAGTAGTCGCGAATGAATTTCCGATAACCTTCCGGGCCTTCCTCTTTTAATCCCTGGAGCAAATCTTCGCGTTCGCGAGGCTGCATTTTCATGATGACCGTTCGCGCGTTCAGGTCGAAGTCCTTCAGTTCAAGGACGATCGCATCCACCGCGCCGATTTGAGTCAGATCGGGTGGAGGTGGTGTCTTGCTCGGAGTCGGTGGTTGGTTGGCTGGTTGATGTTGTTGATCCGGCTGAGCCAGCATTTTCTCCAGGCGACGGAACATTTCGAGAGCTTCCCGGGTTGTTTCGGCTTTCATCAGTTCCTGCAGTTGAGCCATCTGTTCGGGTGTCATCTGGCCGAGTGAATCTTCAGGCAACTGCGAAGCAAGATCTTCGATCAGACTGTCCAGAATTTCCTGGTCCGCAGCCAGTGCCTCTTCCGCGCTGGCGATTTCCTGAGCGAGTTCAGCTTGCTGAGATTGCAATTGCTGTCGATCCGGACGTGCTGGCTGGGTTGGTTCTGGCTGTCCCGGCTCTGGCTGACCCAGCTCTGGCTGACCTTGCTCTGGCTGTCCGGGTTCTGGCTGTCCGGGTTCTGGCTGTCCAGACTCTGGTTGACCTTGTTCCGGTTGGTTTGGTTCGGCACCGGGCTCATTAGCTGGTTGATTCTGCGGTTCAGCCAGCGCTGGCTGGAGAGGCGGTCGCGGATTATCCTGATTGGCGTTTGCTTCCGCTCGAACTTGTGCCAGTTCCTCACCCTGCAGCAGTTCCGCAGCATCGTCAAGAATCGGATCCGCTTTGGCTTCCAGTTGCCCCTGGGCCTCGGCGACTTTTTCAAATACCGGATCAGACAAATCCTTCGCCGCGTCGGACATCAGGGCTTCCTGCGTGTCGCCGAGTTCTGCGAGTTGTTCACGCATTTCAGCCACAGCGTCCCGTAACTCCGTCAGCTCACGCCCAACGATCTGGGCGTTCTGCTCCACGATGTCCTGCTTCATTTCGGCGACCGCCTGTTCAACGTTTTCCTGGCTGGTCTCCTGCGCCTGGGCGACGGCTTCCAGTCTTGCCTGCAGGTCTTCGAGTGACTGCTGCACCGACTCCGCCTGCTCCTGAATTTCCGGCAACTGCGGATCTTTGCTGGCTGGCTGAGCGGCCTGGTTGACCGTGTTCTTCAACTCTTCAATCGGCTGGACAGCCAATTGTTCGAACGCTTCCTGAATTCCCTGAAGTTGTTCGGCCACTTCCTGCGGCAGCATCTCCAGATTGTCGGACTGATCCGCCAGCTGTTTGAGTTCGGCCGCGATTTCTTTGCTCAGCTGAGCCGCCTTTTCTTCCATCGGAGCGACCTGGGCCAGTTCCGCCTGCAACTCCTGCAACTGCTGCTGGGATTCCGCGTCGAGCGTGATTGGCATTGGTTCGGGCGCGGGCTGATTCGGCACGGCGGCTTCTTCCGCTTTGGCCGCCGCTTCCTCTTGAGCCTGCTCAATGGTTTCGGTCAGTTCTTCATATTTCTCGGCGAGTTCCTCCGCTTTCGCTTCGACAGCGGCCTGCTGCTGGACCAGTTGTTCCAGCTTCTCCTGAACCGACTCTGTCTTTTCCTGATGCTGAGCCATCTGGCGGTCAGCGGCGTTGTTGTCGTTGGCCATGCGGATTGTGCGATCTTCGGATGTGACATTCTGGCCCTTCGTGTCACGCACTTCGACGCGATAACGGAGCGTCTGGTCCATCTGCAGTCCCAGTGCTTCCAGATCGATCATCGCCACAACGTTGTCGCTTTGGACGGGTGGTTCGAAGTGACGAACAGTCCGCCCACTAAATGTCGTCGACGCAGGCATCTGCACGGAAATCAGGACATCGTCGAGGCCAAAGTCATCGTACGCATTAATGTAGACGGGCACGTTGACCGGTTTGCTAACAACAAGATCCTTCGCGGGCCGCTCAATCACCATCTGCGGCGGATTGTCCGGCAGCGCTATCAGTTTGCCTTCATCCATCTGGCTGTTGGCGTACTTCAGTCGATTTCGCAGCACGACACGGTAAAAGCCGTCTTTCTTCAATGGGAATTTTCCGGACCAGTGCGATGATTTCTGTGCTGCTTCATCAAGCGGCTCTGCAGGAGCGTCGCCCTCCCCTGACTTCGCCAGGTCGGGAGAAGTTTTTTGGGTCAGGAGAAACGATTCAGTCGCCACCAATTCGGTGACTCGCTTCGTGGCGGGCGGCAGTGAACCACAGGTGCCCCAAACGGCCTTTCCTCCGGACAGCGCGAAACTGACTCCCTGAATGCTGCCGCCTTCAAGATCAACGGCGCTCGCAGCCACTTCAAGTCGCACGAGCTTGCCGCCTTCGGGCAGATCGCCGGCCCGATGACGAGTCGGAGTGCCGAGCGTGCCTTCACCGATTTTGTCCGCGCCCCAGAACACGCGATGTTCCCAGTTCTTTCCGTCGTGGAATTTCAGCATTACGGTTTCGGGCATCTGATTGGGATCGAGCCAGACGTATGCGAACAGGTTCTCGCCAGCAAGCAGTTCGAAAGGAATCGTTGCCGCCTCGAACCCGTGCGCATGCACTCCGGCATTGACCGCGTCTGTGTGACTTCGCGAGCCGATCGTCGCTTCGTCAAATTGCCAGTCGCCCTGCTGCCGTGCTCCACGAGGCATCGTGTCGGCCAACCAAACTCGCTCGCGGCGATCCTGAACCGCGACGGTCTTGACCTGTTGTTGCAGAAGCTCAATCTCGCCCTCAGACGCATCTCCCTGAACATCGACCGTCACTTCAACAGTGCTGTCTTTTGGTCCGGTGACATCGGGCGAATCCGGTGGCCCGAGGATCGGTTCCGGCAGACGCATGTATTTGGGGCGGTGCAGTGTCGTTTGCAGCCCCATGATTCGCGGACGGTCCAGCAGGGTGACTTGGTAGAGTTTGCTCCATGTTCCACCGCCGTAAACGCGGTAAGCGAACGAGTACTGCATGCCGGTGAGTTTCATCGTGGATTTGAGATCCCGTACTTCGGGCAGGCTGTAGTTCAGCCGCTTGGCATGACCGTCGGCGTCAACAGTCTCGATCTCCAGCCGGAGTGCATTGGGACCGCCTGGCGGATCAACTTCACCCTTTTTGAGGACAACCAGAAAGTCGATGTCTTCGCCGCGGAGCACATCACAGTCGCCGGGTTCGGTCTGGCCGCCCACGAAGACGTCATACAAGACTCCGGTCACAGGCGGAATGTCGGCGAACGGCTGAAAGATCCGGGCCATCGCGGTTGGCAGGCGATCCGAGAACAGGAAAAATGCGACGAGCAGCGCGGCGACACAAACGATCGCAAACGCCCCCGCCCGTCGCAGGCTCACGAGATCAAGAACCTGCCGAAGTCGAAAATTTCGGATACGTTCGAAGGCTTCATGGATCAGTCGCTGACGGAACGAACGTGATTGCGTTGCGTGCCCGTTGCGTTCCAGATCGACGCAGCTGACAAGGCGATTGTGAATCCCGGGCAGTTCCTGTTCGATGCGTCGAGCGACCATCACCCGCGTCAGGCGACGAATGAGCGGCTTGATCACGCCCACAACAACGGCCCATGCGGTCGGCACCAGAACCAGCATCAGCGCGATAAATCGCAGCGTCGGCTGCAGCGGCGATGCGACATCAAGGAGCACCACGGCCAGCAGAACCGCGATGAAAAGTCCCAGTGAAATCGCGAGGCCGGTCGCAACCCATGTCGAACGAAGCCAGCGCCGCGTCGAATCGATCAGCCGGTGAATCACAGTGGTCTGTTTCGAAACGTCTTGTTCGTTTTTGTCTGTCGAATTCACCATGAGTCGGTCCTCTTTATTCATCCGTCCGACTCCCGGTCAGTTCCCTGAACGTGGAGCCTGTCATTCGGCCCAGCAATTTGGCCCGTAACAGGTCGCCAAATCGCTGAATTTTCGGTTTGTCATCTTCGAGCGAGTGACCGCCGAGTGTTGAGAGCAAAAACTCAACGGTGATGATTACGAAGGTGAAAATGATCAGAAGTCGCCAGATTTCGCGTTCGTCGCCGATGTTGCCGAACAACTGTTGCGCTTCGGCGGAAGCATCAATGACGGTGAGTTTCGCGGTCGGCAGCATGGTCTCAATTTGCGGCTTCGTGAGCCGCAGAAAATTGGATTCATCCGGGGCCACGTTGACGGCGAAGCGGTGGATTCCGTGCTGCAGTTTTTCCTTCTGCCCGCCTGTGACGTCCAGTTCGTAAAAGCCTTTTTCGATGGTGCGGTCGAATGCTCCGACGAGTCGCGAATTGGACCGCTGAAATTCGACGGGCGTCACGCGTCCTTCGGCATCGGTGACGGTGCCCTCGGCCGGTGCCCAGTCCTGGGACACGACGAACTCGGCCGTGCCATCCGCTGGCACGACCAAAGGTCCATCGACGTCTGACAATCGTTTCACGTGCCCGATCATGCGCAGCACCAGTGGAACGAACTCCGGCTTCATCGGCAGGTTCGTCCACTTCGTATTCAGTGGGAAGGCCGTGAGCAGCACGCGACCATTTCCATAAACGCTCTCCAGCAATGCTGGAGCCCCATCTTCGAATTCAACCAGTGGCCATGAGTTCGCTCGCTGCTCCGGCAGCTTGTAGAGGAAGCGGCGATAGATCTTCAGCTTCGTCAGATAACGCTGTTCGGTGTCCTTAAACACAGAGAATACCGGATGGGCGAAATCGATCGCACCCAGCCGGTATGACGTATCGGATTTGTTCGGATCGCCCTCAGGCGGAGCGAGTGTGGCGGCGACAAACGCCTGATCGGGGGTCTCGGGCGCCGGGAAGAATTGCTGGGTATACGTGTCCTGATTAACTTTGTCACCTGGGAAGATCAGCAATCCGCCGCCGCCGGCGACGAATTCGCGGAGCAGTTTGAATTGCTCCGGATTCATTGCTCCACAGTTGGCAAGAATCACCACTTCGACATCGCTCAGCGTTTCCTTGTTCAGTTTGTCCTGCGTGATTTCCTGGACGACCAGCGAATGAACCAGCAGTCGTTCATCCGCAAGGACGGGATCGCTCTCTTCGTCTTCTGAATCGGTCGCAACCATCGCCGTCTGCAGATACAGCCCTTCATCGTCGAGCGGCTGAGGTGACGGATAGCCGTTTACCAGCAGCACGCGAATCTGTGGTGCGACGTTGAGCGAAAACAGGAATGTATCGTCGGCCTTGAAGCGGTCTTCGGGAATCTCGAAACGGCCACGGAGTTCGCCCGCTTCTGTGGGCGTAAAGATAAACTCCGTTTCGCCCGTCGCGCCGGGTTCAATTGTCAGCGTTTTACGGGCGATCTCCTTGTCTTCGATGAAAATACTGACCGGGATGTCTTTGACTTCGCTCTCGCTGTGGTTCGTCACGCGAGGATTCAATTTGATGGGTAAACCGGCGATCGCCCGTTGATCTTCCGGCGATTGGCCAACGACGGCGACGTTGGCAAATTCCTGATTCGATCCGACATTGACGACGGTCAGCTCAGTGTCCGGGGGAATGAGATCAGAAGAATTACCGTTGGCGAATTCGCTCCAGCCTGTCGATTGCAGATCACTGAACAGATACACGGCGGGTTTGTTCAGCTTGCGTGCTTCAGGGCCAAACAGCTGAGAAAACGCGGCGAACAAATTGCCGCGTGAAGGGGAGGCCTTTAAGCCGTCCAGTTCGCTGCGAATGGCTTCGGCATCCGACGAAAACCGATTGCAGACTTCCTCGGGTTTCGCGGCGACTCGGATGATCGTGACGCGGTCCTCGGCCGAAAGGCGATCAATCACCGCCACCGCCGCCTGCTTCGCGCGCTGCAGTGAGGTGATGCCCTCAGTTACCGCGTTCATGCTGGCCGATCCATCGACAAGCAGGATCACGTCGCGACCGGATTGGCTGCCGCCGAACATCGCGCTCCAGTGTTTCACAATCGGTCGACAGATCAGCAGGACCAGCAGCGCCAGAAACAGCGTTCTCAGGAAGGCGATCAATGCTTCCAGGAACTTCATTCGTCGCCGCTGCTGCACGTAGCTGTCGAACAAAAAGCGAAACGTGCTGAGTTCCACCGTTTTCAATCGATGCAGCGTCAGCAGGTGCAGCAGGATTGGAATCAATGCCAGCGGCAGGAAGTAAGGCAGTAGTCCGAAGTGCAGAAAACTCATAAGTCGGCTACCCGATGCGGGCTCTCTTGTCGAGATACGCGGCGAGGAATTGGTCGTAAGGTTGCGTGGTGCTGGCGAGGTTGTAACTGATCTTTCGTTCGAAGCAGTCGTTCTTGATCTGCTCCGTAAATGCCTGAATGCGATCCAGGTATCGTTTGCGAAGGTTTTTGGGATTCGTCACCACCTGGCCCGCGCCTTCCATGTCTTTGAATCGCGTGAGTCGGTCGTACGGAAAAGTCAGCTCCGCGTCGTCCATCGTGTGAAACACAATGACTTCGTGATTGTTGTGCCGAAAGTGCTGAAGACCGCTGGCAACGCTGGCCTCTTTGTCGATCAGGTCACTGATCACGATGACCAGTCCCCGGCGTTTGATTCGTTCGGCGGATTCGTGCAACACGGCACCGACATCTGTTTCGCCGCCCGACTTGATGCCGTCGAGTGATGTCAGGATGCGGCGAAACTGTGAAGGATGCGCCTTTGGCGGAATGTACTGACGTACGCCTTTATCAAACAAAACCAGGCCAACCGCGTCGTTCTGTCGAATCAGCAGATACGTGAGCGCCGCCGCGAGATAAGCTCCCCAGGTGAGCTTGCTAATCTCGCCGCTTTTGAACGCCATTGATTCGGAACAGTCGAGCAGAATGTAGGCCCGCAGATTCGTTTCGTCTTCGTACAGCTTGATCTGGTACTTGTCGCTGCGGGCGAGCATTTTCCAGTCCATGGTCCGCAGGTCGTCGCCGGGTGTGTACGGGCGATGGTCCAGGTATTCGACGGAAAAGCCGTGATACGGACTGCGATGGCGACCCGTCAGGAAACCTTCGACGACCTGTTTGGCAACAAGATCCATGCTGCCAAGTCGAGCGAGTCCTGCGGGATCAAAGTAAGTGGAGGGAGCTGGCATGGGTTATTCTTCACGGACCGAATCAATCAACTTGCGGATGATATCGTCCGTCGTCAGCCCATCGCTCTCGGCGGAGAAGCTCGTCACCAGACGATGGCGCAGCACGGGAAAGCAGACGTAACGAATGTCGTCTGTCGAAACATGGACGCGACCATCAAGCAACGCATGGGCTTTTGCACCCAGCAGCAGCGACTGGCAGGCTCGCGGGCCAGCACCCCATGTCAAATATTTCTTCACAAAGGCATGCGCATCCGGTTCTTGCGGGCGCGTCGCTCGGACGAGCCGCACGGCATACGCTGACACCGAACGACCGATCAGAACTTTGCGGACAATCTTTTGCAGTTGCAGAATCTGTTCGCCATCAATGACCGCCTTGAGTTCGGGCAGGCCTTCCGAGGTTGTTGTTTCGGCAATCTGTAGTTCTTCCTCGAACGACGGATAACCGACATGAATCTTGAACATAAAGCGGTCAAGCTGAGCTTCCGGGAGCGGATAAGTGCCTTCCTGCTCGATGGGATTCTGTGTACCGAGGACCAGGAACGGCTTTTCAAGTTTGAACGTCTCGCCAGCAGTCGTGACCTGATATTCCTGCATCGCCTGCAGCAGGGCGGCCTGAGTCTTGGGCGGCGTGCGGTTGATTTCGTCCGCAAGAACAATGTTGCCGAAAATTGGCCCGCGGACAAATCGCATCCGGCGGCGGCCAGTGCCTTCTTCTTCGTCAAGGATTTCGGTGCCAGTGATGTCCGACGGCATCAGGTCCGGCGTGAACTGAATACGGCTGAACTTGAGCGACATTAGATTCGCGATATTCGAGATCATCAAAGTCTTCGCCAGCCCTGGCACGCCTTCCAGCAGGCAATGACCCTGACAAAACAGAGCGATCAACACCTGCTTCAAAACTTCGTGCTGTCCGACAATCGCGCGACTCAGTTCACTGCTGAGTTTCGCATACATTTCAGAGAGTTGTTCGGCGGCTTTGAGATCCTGATCATCAATTTGCCGTTGCGCAACTGTGCCGGTCTGGTTAGCCATAAGCGTTCTCAGGGTGAGCTGAAGGTAGGAAGTCGGGAGGGAGTTGGCGGCTGAGGTTAAGAATTAAGAGCCGACGTGCCTTAACATTGAACCCAAGTGTACAGTTCCTTCCCGCGATGGCAATTCTCGCAGATCACAAAAGCCTCCTGAATTGCCATTCATGTTGAAGCACTGTGGCACTCGAACAAGATTTCATTCTGCGAAACCAGAATATGCTTCTTTTTGTCGGGCGCTGGGCGCGCGGTCTAAAAACCTCGCAACACCGCATCGACGATTAGTTCGTGCCGTCCGATTCTTCCCACTGGCGGCACCGTTCAAGTGCTTTCTGCCAGCGGGACATGAGACGCTTCCGAACGGCTGACTTCATTGTCGGTTTGAAACTGGCGTCTGCGGACCAGTGCGAGTCCAGTTCACGAACGTCCTTCCAGAAGCCCACTGCCAGCCCCGCCAGAGATGCCGCGCCGAGCGCCGTGGATTCCAGGACTGCGGGACGAACGACAGGAATTCCCATCAGGTCGGCCTGACACTGCATCAGCATGTTATTCGCCGACGCGCCGCCATCGACTCGTAGTTCACGCAGCTTTAGCCCTGAATCTTTTTGCATGGCCTGCAGTACGTCAGCAACCTGAAAGGCGATGCTTTCGAGTGTCGCTCGGGCGATATGTGCCGCCGTCGTGCCGCGCGTCAGACCGATGATCAAGCCCCGCGCCCACGCATCCCAGTGCGGCGCGCCGAGTCCCGCGAACGCTGGCACAACGACAATGCCGCCGTTGTCCGGAACCGTCGCCGCCAGTGATTCCACATCGGATGATTTTCGAATTATCCCAATGCCGTCGCGCAACCATTGCACGGCCGCTCCCGCAATGAACACGCTGCCTTCCAGAGCGTATTCTGTGCGGCCATTGATCTTCCAGGCAATCGACGTCAGCAAGTTGTTCTGCGAGCTCATCGGCTTCTCGCCCGTGTGCATCAGCATGAAGCAGCCAGTGCCGTACGTATTCTTGACCATGCCGGGCTTGTGGCACATCTGTCCGAACAGCGCCGCCTGCTGATCGCCCGCGATACCGGCCACCGGAATTTCACCGCCAAAGAGACGAGTCGTTCCAAACACTTCACTCGACGATCGCACTTCCGGCAGCATCTCATGTGGGACGTCGAACAGATTCAACAGCTCGTTGTCCCAGTTCGCAGTTTGCAGATTGCAGAGCATGGTGCGCGATGCGTTGCTCGGGTCTGTCGCATGAACTTGTCCGTCTGTCAGCTTCCACAACAGCCACGAATCGACGGTGCCAAACGCCAGTTCTCCGCGAGCGGCTTTGGCGTTCGCTCCTTTGACGTGTTTCAAAATCCACTGCAGCTTCGTCGCCGAAAAATAGGCGTCCACAATCAATCCCGTCTTCCGCCGGATCAGTCGATCTGCACCGTCACGCCTCAGCTTGTCACAGGCGTCCGCAGTGCGCCGATCCTGCCAGACGATGGCATTGGAAATCGGCTCCCCTGTCTTTCGATCCCAGACGACCACTGTCTCACGCTGATTGGTAATGCCGATCGCAGCGACATCTCGCGCGGTGGCTTTTGCTTTCCGCAGCACGGCTTTGGCTGTCGCCAGCTGAGTCCGCCAGATTTCTTCCGGATCGTGTTCCACCCAGCCCGTTTTCGGAAAGTACTGTGTGAACTCCTGCTGCGCCGCCGCGACGATCTTCCCGTCGTGATCAAAGAGAATCGACCGACTGCTGGTGGTCCCCTGATCAAGGGCCATAATGTACTTCATGTGTCTGCTCCGAAAATTGAAGCTCCTGCACGGCAGCTCAGGATCCATCGCAAGCCTGAATCCTGAACGGCAGAAACTCGACTCTCGCCTAAACTGGACATTGACATCTTCTTTTGATGGAAGTAATGTCAAAGTGCGGAGTAAAGTTGGTTCTTGACTGCAACGTTAACGTATTGGAGCACACATGTCCCTGCAACGCTGGAAGTCGGTCCTTTTATGGACGCTGCCCGGAATTGGCCTGTGCTGCCTCCTCTCAGGTCACGCTGCGCATGCCGAGGATCCTGCCGCACCGGCAAAGCCTGTGGAAGTTGTACCTGTGCCGAATGAAGCCGTTGGCGTGAGCACCGTCGAGGCAGCTCGCGATCGTGCGCGAACGATGTCGAAGCTCTACACATCAACGCTCGATGTGCTCCATCATCATTATTTTCGAGTGAACAAAGCCGTTCTGCCGGCGCGGGCGATGGAAGACATTTTCAGCGATGTAGAGGACACCTCCGGAGCCAAGGCTGGCTGGATCGCCGTCAATGTCAGGGCGATGAGTGTCGATCATGAACCTTCAACAGAATTCGAAAAGGCGGCGGCCAAAGTGATTGCTACAGGCACCGCAGAAGTGGAGCATGTTGAAGGTGGTTTGTACCAGTACGCCTCCGCAATCCCGCTGCAGGAAAGCTGTGTGAATTGTCACATGGGCGTCTTTTCCAATCCGCCGAAGAAATTGAGATATGCCGGCTTGGTGATCAGCATTCCAATTCAAACAAAGGAATGATCGCTAAACTCCTGTTTTCAAAGTGAACTCGGTTGAGTCAATGGTTCGCGGTTAAGTTCTCGACCAGAAAGTGCTGTCGTATGAGAATGTATCATCACCTGATCGTTGCTGTTCTGGCCATCTGCATTTCAGCGATGGCCGTCCGAATGGCAAAGTCCGGCGAAGCAGTTGATGAGTCCGCGCCTGCATCTGTCGAAAATCCCGACGACGTTCAGGTCCTGGCAAAACCAAAACCTTCAATCACGGAGGCTCGACAGCGAGCTGAGATTCTTCACGACCTGCTGCATCATCTGCTGCATGATGTTCACAGGAATTATTATCGTGAAGACGAAGGACTGCTGCTGCCTGCCGCAACGTTTCATGAGGTATTCGACGGTTTCTCAAAACGGAACGACATCCGGATTCGGTGGATCAGTGTTGAAGTTGAACCGATGAATCTTGATCATCGTCCTGCAAACGACTTCGAACGCGACGCGGTCAAGGCTCTTCTCAAGGGACAGCCCGCCTTCGATCAAACCACGGATTCAGAATACAAGTACGCGGGACCAATTCGCCTCACCGCCGAGTGCCTGAAGTGCCACGTTCCCAATCGCACCAGCACACGCGATCGGCTCGCCGGAATCGTAATCACCATGCCAGTATTGAAGTGAGCGTTCCTTAACGGAAGGACCTCCCCTACTTCCTGGTCGGCTTCGGATCGAGATTGGCATCAATTGCACCGGGTTCCAGAGCTGATTGCACACCATCGGCAGGAAAATCCTTGTGCGCGATCCACAGCATCGCATTGAGCACCACTTTACGAAAGTCTTCGTTGGCCCAGTTGTCGTGGAAATGCCCGCCAGTAAATCCGAAGCCTCGTCCACCGTCCGGACGTTCGACAGCCCACATCGTCGCTTCGGCTCGACCGCTGTTGGCCTGGATATGCGAATACGGTCCCTTTGGATAAACATACGGACCGTCACGAACATCATCTGATGCGACAGCGACCAGAATCGGAAAGAACTTTACGCCTTCAACATCGGTCGCTGCGTTGCCCGGAATGTCCGCGATGAATCGCATATTGAAATACCATTCATCACTAATCCCGAATGGCTTGACTCCGCGCGTAATGGGATGATCGGGCAGCACTGCAAAGTTCGGTTCCCAGATGGGATTGCAGGAGAACATGTTCTCGTAGTAGCCGCCAATCCAGCGTTTCATCTCCTGACCGGCCTGCGTTGGAACGACTTCGACGCCATAGTGCATGCAGCCCACGCCAACGCCGTTCTTCACCCATTCATCAACCAGCTTCAGACGCCGCCCATTGTCCTGAACGATTTCGTGCCCGCCACCACCGTCCATGTATGGCTCATCCGAAAAGTTCTGCAACACAACAGCGGAAGTAGATGCCTCGCATGAGGCTTGGGCGTTTTGCCATGCTTTGGAGTTTTCTTCGGGCAAGATTTGTTAATTCTTCTTTGGTCTTGGCTTGATGCCGTGTC
>JBBQSE010000134.1:0-17197 GCA_038214195.1 Planctomycetales bacterium | reverse complement strand
TGGGACGGCGAGACCGTGCTGGCCGGAGCCAACCCTTTTCAGGTCACGCCGCAGCAAGTACTGTCGGCATTATCGATTGAGGCTGAAGCTCATGAAGCTTCTGGCCGCTTGGTCACCGTTTGTCGCGAACGACCGCGAGTTCGCGAAACGGCAGAGCGTGTTCATTACGGTGAGTTGCCGTCGATCTATCCACCAGTCAGCATTGCAGTTTTCACTGCAGCGGCGGTGGTTACTCCCGAATCGGCCAGCGTGGAAACGGCAGTCGTCATACTGAAGTGTTTCATAGTAGGCTTTGATTTCGGAGTTGTACTGCTGCTGATATCGCTGCTGAAGATTGTCGGTATACAGCCTGCACTGGCGATTTCGTATGCGTGGTGCCCGCTTGTGATCAAGGAATTTGCGAACAGTGGGCACCTGGATGCCATCTGCAATTTTTTCGTCATCGGAAGCGTTGTTGCGATCGTCGCGTTCGCGTTTCCGGACGATTCAAAGAATGTTAATTCAATCCGGAATCGTGAGCGGCAAGGCGCTAGCCGCCGGTTTTTCTCCTGGTTTCGCGTTCAATCACCGGCGGCTAGCGCCTTGCCGCTCACTAAGTCAGCCGCCCTCTCGGAGACCGTCGTTGTTTTACCAGATAAGAACTGGCGATCGCTTTATTTAAGCAGCGTGCTGATGGGGCTTTCGATCGGAGCAAAACTGTTCCCGGTCGTGCTGGTGCCATTGATGGCGGGGCTTGTATTACGCAGAACAGGTAAGACTGCTGTGGTGAGTTGGCTCATGATTGCCGGACTGATCAGCGTGGTCACATGTTGGCCGATGCTTGACAGAATCTCCGCTGGAGGCGATACCGTAACCGACAGCGAGCAAGCTTCAGATCATCCGATTGCACGTGTCAGTCAACCGCCACGGAACAGTCTCAAGGTCTTCTTGACATCATGGAAGATGAACGACCTGCTGTTCATGATCATGGAGTCAAATCTGACGCCTGAGCGACAACAGATTCATGCTCGCGATCATTGGTTTGTCATCGTTCCGGATTCTGTTCGTGAATCGGTCTGCGGCGTCATGATCGACAGATTCGGACTGGACGTGCGGGCGGTTCCGTTTCTGGTCACTCGTGGAATCCTCTCGCTGCTGTTCTTTGTGCTTGCCATGCGATGGGCCATCAATGGCATGACACTGCAGACATCCAAAGAATGGCTGTCGCTGGTGTTTTCGACATTGGCGTGGTTCTGGATGCTCTCGCCGACTCTGAATCCGTGGTACTGGACTTGGGCTCTGCCGTTTGTGTTGTTCGCTCGCAATCGCGGCTGGTTTCTGGTCTCGGCACTTGTGCTGCTGTACTACCTGAGATTTTGGTTTGCCTATCAGTGGGGTTCGGAACCCGTCATGGGAACTCGATACGTAGGCGAGGCATTTTTTCACTATGTCGTTGTCTGGTTCGAGCATTTGCCATGGATGTTGCTTGTCGCTGTGGGGACGTGGAAGAGTCGCTTTCTCACGTCGGCTCCGGGGGTTCGTCAGGCGGAAATGCAGTGAACGGTGCCTTTTTCTGAAATTTCCGTCAACTGTGTGACGCCTCACAGACGCAGAATGATGTGACGTCGATACTCCATCATCGTCAGGGAGGAATTGCGATGTACAAGTCTTCCAACACAAAACTCAGGAGTGAATTATGGCCACACGAAGAATGATGATGGGATTATCAATGGGCGGGTTCTTTGCCGCTGCAGCCGCGATTGCCGGAATTATGATATGGAGCACGCAAGTGTCAGCAAAAGACCCACTTGGAAGGCAGTGGCCGAACGGGCAGTATGTGTCGATGGATCAGATCGATCACTCATCCTATGACTCGCTGTTGCAAAAGTATGTCGACAAAAACGGAATGGTCAACTACGCCGCGTGGCAAAGGAACTCAGCCGATCGAAAGCTCCTCGGCCAGTACCTGGTACAGCTCAGTCAGGCTTCTCCTTCGATCAAGTCAAGCCGAGAGGGTCAACTGGCCTTCTGGATCAACGCCTACAACGCGACGACGCTGGAAGGCATGCTTCAGGAATACCCCACTTCCAGTATCCGAAATCACACTGCAAAGATCGCGGGCTACAACATTTGGAAAGATCTGCCATTGCTGGTTGGCGGCAAGCCGCATTCACTGGAGGCGATTGAACATCAGGTTCTCAGGAAAATGGGTGAGCCTCGTATTCACTTTGCCATTGTGTGTGCATCAGTCGGATGTCCTCGATTATTGAATGAAGCCTATGTTCCCGATCGACTTGAAGAACAGCTTGCGATGAATTCGAGAGACTTCTTCAGCCGACCGCAGAACTTCCATGTGGACGCCAATGGCACGATGCATGTGAGCGCGATTCTGGACTGGTTCGGCGACGACTTTGGAGCGACTCAGCAGGCTCAGTTGACGTTCCTGCAGAAGTATCTGCCGGAAGACGCTCAACGACTGGCAGTCAACCCACGTGCAAAAGTGACGTTCCAGGAATACAACTGGTCGATCAACGAACAAAAAGCTGCCCGCACAACCAATGCTCCCGCGAAAGCACGAGCGGGTAGCGGAAAAAGATAAGACGGTGATTCCGAACCTGAGCGGATAGTTTTAGTGATCGCGGTTGCAGACGCTTTGAAGTGAAGATGATATTCGCGACTCACATCCCCCGCTCGCCGCGAACCCGGCGAGCGGAGCGGCGTAAGCCCTCCGAGTCAAATGCGTCCAACTCGGTGGGCTGACACCCACCGCTCGCCAAGGTATGCCACTAAACTTACGCTTGGGTGCTTACATACGGCATCCTCGCAATTCGGATTCGAACGGTTCCCAGTGACACTCAGAAAGCAGACAAATGACGAAATCGAAGGAAAAGCCACTCGACGCTGTCCCACTGCGGGGCGGCGGAACATGGATGAAGCTGGGAGTGCTGGCGGCAGTTCTGGTCGCCATCGCCATCGGTTATACCCGGTTTGGCGATTCGTTATCGCTCGGCAGCCTGGCAAGTCGTGAGGCGGAGTTGCGGCAGTATCAAACAAATTCCCCGGTCCTGGTCTACGGCATTGCTCTTCTAATCTATGTGACCGTAACGGGACTGTCTCTACCTGGCGCTGCGGGTTTGACATTGTTGTTCGGCTGGTATTTTGGATTCTGGCGTGGTCTCGTTCTGGTTAGCTTTGCCTCCACAACTGGGGCGACGCTGGCGTTCTTTCTCAGCCGCTACTTGTTCCGCGATACAATTCAAAATCGCTTCGGCGACCGGTTGGCCGCGTTCAACAAGTCGCTTGAACAGGAAGGTGCCTTCTACCTGTTCACACTGCGGCTGATACCGGCCGTTCCCTTCTTCGTCATTAACGTGGTCATGGGCCTGACGCCGATTCGACCGCGAACCTACTGGTGGGTCAGCCAACTCGGCATGCTGCCCGGTACGGCGGTTTTCGTGTACGCTGGTTCAAGCGTTCCGAACCTGACGACGCTCGCAGAGAAGGGAGTCGGCGGAATCTTGACTCCGCAATTGATTGTGGCCTTCGTGCTGTTGGGTATTTTTCCGCTGATCGTAAAGAAAGTGATGCAGCGACTCCGTTCAGCGAGTACTCAAAATACATCTCAAATTTGAATTCGCCAACACTTACAAGAAAACCAGGATATCAATGACCACGCTAATTCAATTGCAGCCCCGGGACGAACACAATCAAGCACTCGAAGCCAACGTTCATCCACCAAACTGGAGCAACCCGACTCCAACTGGTCGTTACAACCTGGTCGTGATCGGGGCCGGAACCGCTGGATTGGTAACGGCTGCTGGTGCCGCTGGGCTCGGCGCGAAGGTCGCCCTGATCGAACGCAGTTTGATGGGCGGTGATTGTCTGAACGTCGGCTGCGTCCCGTCAAAGGGTGTGATCAGTGCGGCGCGTGTGGCAGCGGCAGTCAAGAATGCTGGTGAATTCGGCGTTGAAGTTCCGAATGGCGTGAACATCAACTTTGCCGCGACGATGGAGCGAATGCGAAAGCTGCGAGCACGTATCAGCCCGAACGACTCGGCCGCGCGGTTTCGCGATCTCGGCATCGATGTCTACTTTGGACAAGGACGCTTTATTGATTCTAACTCGATCGACGTCGATGGCACGACGCTCAACTTCAAGCGTGCGGTGATCGCGACCGGAGCACGAGCCGCGGCGCCGCCGATTGCTGGCCTGGACGGCGTCGAGTATCTGACCAACGAGAGCGTATTCTCGCTGACAGAACTGCCACGGCGGTTCGGCATCATCGGTGCCGGTCCCATTGGCTGTGAGTTGGCACAAGCTTTTGCACAACTTGGCTCCGAGGTATTTCTCGTCGAGACGGAACGCGGAATTCTGCCACGCGAAGATCGAGACGCTGCTGAAATCGTTCGCAACTCCATGATCCGCGATGGCGTGAAAATGCTGCCCCTCGGACATTCGGTGGAAGTCAAAAGTGGCGATGCAATCAGACTGACTGGCCAGAGTAACGGTACATGTTACGACCAGCCAATCGACAAATTGCTGATTGCCGTTGGACGGGCACCGAATGTTGAAAACCTGAACCTTGAAGGCGTCGGAGTCGAATTCGACAAGAAAGGGGTCAAGGTCAACGAAAAAATGCAAACGACGAATCCGATGATCTACGCCGCTGGCGACATCTGTTCCCCGTATCAGTTTACGCATGCCGCCGACTTTATGGCACGCATCGTCATTCAAAATGCCTTGTTCAAAGGCCGCAAGAAATCCAGCGCACTCACAATTCCCTGGTGTACTTACACATCGCCCGAAATTGCTCATGTGGGACTCTACGAAAGCGATGCAAAGGATAAAGGCATGGAGATTGATACGTACGTGCAGCACTTCAGCGACGTGGATCGCGCGATCCTCGAAGGCGAAGATGAGGGCTTCGTCAAAGTCCACGTCAAGAAAGGCACGGACCAGATTGTAGGCGCGACGATCGTGGCCCGCAGCGCCGGCGACCTGATCTCCGAGATTACACTGGCCATGACGCATGGTCTCGGTCTGTCAAAAATCGGCAGCACGATTCATCCGTATCCCACGCAGGCCGAAGCCATCCGTAGGCTCGGTGATCAATACAGCCGCACCAGACTCACGCCGCTGGTGAAAACGCTGTTCAGAAAATGGCTGGCGTGGACTCGCTAAGGAATCGGCACTCATGAAATCTGAACAACAACGACTGGACGAGGTGCGCTTCGGACGCTCAAGAGAGACCGGTCACCCGATCCGCCCCTCCGCTGAAGGCCGAAGCAGTTGGCTAAACTTTCTTCGTAAGATACTTTCATTCCCTATTCCAAACCGGTTTTATCCCGGCACACCCTGACACCTTTTTGTGCTCACAACTTTCGAGCATTGCTTTATCATTCTCCGGGGGAACGGGACGAGCTTATCTCGCGTCATCATTCGGCAATGTTTCCGGCACGCGGAACAACTGAAGTGTTCCATTCTCATCGGCCAGTACAAGTCGGCGGGACTGTTGGGAATAGGTCGCAGCGGTCAGCGGTTCCGTGTGCGTTTCCTTCGCTGATGACGATGGGCCGGAACGGAAAGTCGATTGGCTCACGCGGCCTGAAGATTCTACCATCAGGATCGTTGATGAATCTGCCAAAGGAACTGTGAGCAGGATGTCGCCGTCTCGCGTCATAACGTCGCCAGCCCATGTCCGTGATTTCTCATACTTTCGTCACAGCCTCGATGCTGAGCCGTGGGACGCGGGACTGGTGGTGATCGACATGGCGGCGCGGTTGGTGGTGATCGATTCCTCGTATTCTTCTGCTGGGCGGAAGGGAGTCATCACTCGGCACAATCTTGAGTCCGTCGAGGGTGGGACGGTCTCACTCAGCTATCGCCTGGCAGACGAGTGGCTGTTTCTGCATGACGCGACGAATTGGGAAGGAACGGCTCACATGCGTCGGCAGGAGCGAGCCGCCCAGCCAGTCACTGACCTGCGTGAAATCTTCTATGGCGAGCCGATGCTGCGATCGATCATCGACGGCTGTCGGCGGCAGTTTCCTCACCGAGACGAGATCGCCGGCCGAGTGTACCTGGAATGGATTGAAATTCGACGTCACTGGAACGAACGTTACGCCCAGGAACCTCAACCGGAACCAGAAACTCTGACGATGCACGAACTGGCTCGCAGGGAAGATCCGGCGGACGACCTCGAACACAGCATTTATTACAACACCATTCGCGATATTCACATCGACTGGCTGATGATGCCCTGCGCGGAACTCAATGATCAGCTTCCTCGAACGGTGCTGCTGCAAGATCGCGATCGGCTCAGCGGTGACATGAGCGACCGCGAACATCACTGGAGCATACTGGATCGATGTCCGCCCGGGATCAGCCCGGAATCTCATGCGTTTCAGTTTGGCGGCTTCAACACGAGCGAAATTGTGATGTACTACGACTATGTTCGTGAAGTTGCGTGGTCCTGCTGGGACGGTTTACGAGCGATGTCAGACACCGAACGTGCGGCGCTGGCGACTTCACAGCGCGAGCTCGACGCATTTGTCCGTGACGAAGTGATGCGGTTGCGGAAGGTCGGCGAACAGTGGCTTGATGCGCCGTGGGATGAAGATCCGAGGCGGACACCGCGAGGCATCATTAACCTTGAACGACGACGGCAGCCGAATGGCGGACAGTTTCATCCCGCCGATCCGGATTGTCCGTGTTGTCAGGCATTGGCGGAAATGCCGGGCATAGGATTCTGGCACATGGACGGCTGCAATATGGACGATTTGTTTGCTTTCGCATATCACCACGAAACGATCGAATCGTGGGAACGGGACCAGGCGGATCATCGGGAGTTGAGCGTGCAGATGGATCAGGAGTGGGATCTTGCCAAAGAATGGGGCCTGCCACCTCAGTACTCGGAACCGCCCTCGCACTTCGGCGATGTCTGGCGGCTGATCGTAAAGGAGACGACAGGTGAAATCCCACTGGGCAAAAGACTGAACAAGGTCGCGCACAACGTTGTGTCTCTCGTCGTGCAGCTTCGCATCGCTGCAAGGCATGATGTCGGCCTTGTGGTGGAACAGTTCATCGAAACACTGATGTCTGGGTATGCCCGGTTACGGCAGGCGTGCGAAGAATCGACCGATCAGGAATTGTCATGGGACGTTCAACCAAACGTCAGTCGGTTGCTGGCTGCTCAGGACAATCTGACCACTCGTCTGGAACGTTACCTCAGCGCGTCCAAAGAAGACGAATCAGCAGCCGACAGCGAACCTGACTTCAGTCTCCAACCATCGCGCGGTTTTCGATGGCGAAAGGTGTTACACGTCGGCAAGGAACTCCGACACATACTGCGATCCTTCACGGACACTGCGGAGGAAACCCCAAGTGACGGCTGGTACGCGGACGACGTTCCGTTTTGAAGCGGGCGTTATACTTTGCGCGGCTTGGAATAAGGCTGTCAATTCTCGTTCCAGGGCTCCAGCCCTGGAACGCACTGCACTGGAGGCTCCAGCCTCCAGCGACAATCTCGCGAGGCAGGGGCCTCGGAACAAGGACATCAAACCACACCACGTGAAGTATAATTGCAAAACGTCAGCTCCTGTTGGGCAAGCCATCAGGGGTCCAATCGATTGTCCTCGCTCTTCGCCCCATGTCGGCTTGCCCGATATGAGCGCACGATTTGAAATTAGAAAACTTGTCTGGAAGCCCCGGCTCCCCTCGCCGGCTCGTCCGGCAGGAAGCAAAGTTTGAGCGAAAGTCGTAAAGATGCCGCACACTTTTTCGCCTTGGTCGTGGATGGCGTGACGGAATCACCGCATGAGGATCCGGACGGCATGGATTTGACTGTTGATCAGTTGATCAGTTCTTTGGGACATTGCCAGATTGCCGCGATCGTTCGCGCCAATGGAATGACTCTGGCGACTAACAATGTTGCCGAATTCGGACGTGTCTCGGGGCTTCTTGTTGAGGACTGGGAGCAAGGCGATTGACAGTCGATTTTCTGTCACCTTTTTCGCTCAAGCAAAGCAAGGGGACCAACTCACTTCTGAATCAATGAGCTGCCTCCCCGTATCTCGCCTCTGTGAGAAGAAAGAATTCAATCAAGCCCATGCCATTCTGGCTGCTCGGAGTCAGTCGGCGGAAATAGATCAAAGAGCGATTCCGCAGTACGAATCTTGATTCTGCGCTCGTGGTTTAGCTGCAGCGTCTCAACGGTTACCCGACCAATAGGAGTAAGCCCGACGATTCGATGGTTCTCCCAGAAGAAATGCTCGTCCCATTCGTGGCGACGGGGATGGAAAAGTGGTATCGGCTCTTGATCATCGGCTGAAATCACCTCCACGCGATTCGATTTGTGAAGATTGCAGCCCGGACAGGCCCATGCGAGATTTTCTATTTCTGATTTTCCACCACGAGAACGCGGGATAATGTGCTCGACATGGAAGGTTGCACCTTGCAGCGACTGGTGCATCCGACAGTACTCACATCGACCCGCAGCGCGTCGCTGTACTGTCTGGCTGATCTCGCTCCAGGAGGTCATTCAGGTTTGCGCCCCAGCAAGTGGATCGCTTCGGCCCGCACCAGAGAAAGACTTTCACTGAGTTCAACCAACGATTCCAAATCTGTGCGTTCAGTATCAGTCAGTAGTCCCTCGTTGTTGCGATCCATCAACTCCTGCAATCGCTGGTCCGCCTTGGGTGGCAGCCGAAGACTGCCCACCGACTCCACCCATTCCAACGGTGCGTCAATCGTAGTGCTCACGCGTCGTTCTCCCCGTCAAATGAAAATTCTCAGGCTGCCGGTTTATCGCCTGTGTATTACAGACTCAGCGTCCACGGATATCGAGATGCATTGTACCGTCAGGACACAGCCACCGATACTGAACCCTGCAATTGCACTCCTGCGTTACTACACTGTGTCTGGTTTATCGCCTGGTGTTTCTCGATTCCTGGCGCATTGGGCGATGATCCAATTTCCCTTTGCCGTTGTGTCGTTGACTACCAAAGGCCCTTGAAGAAATCCTGATTCGAGATCGGTGAACGGAAGTCATTTTTCTGTTCGTGGATGGCGTGCCGGAATCACCGCATGAGGATCCGGACGGCATGGATTTGACTGCTGATCAATTCTTTGGGGCACTGCCAGATTGCCGCCATCGCTCGCCCAAATGGAATGACTCTGGCGAGTAGCAATGTTGCCGAGTTCGGACGTGTCTCGGGGCTACTTGTTGAGGACTGGGAGCAAGGCGTTTGACAGTCGATTTTCTGGCACCTTTTTCGCTCAAGCAAAGAAAGGGACCAACTCACTTCTGAATCAATGAGCTGCGTCCCGATGGTGTTCGGCCTGCACTTCCGTTGTGCGATCGGGGTCAGTATTCACTGCGGTTAATCAGCATGCGCCGAATCCGCAACTGGTCGCCACTGTTCATCATCAGCAGTTTTGCTGTTGCCATTCCAACGTCGGTCTTTCCAACGATTCTTCCGTCGACCACTTCGAATTCAATATGAAATCGCAGAAATGGCGACGCCGTCTGAGGCAGTCGGCAGTATTCGCAACGGTTGTCCGCTCGATCACGGACGAACTGACGCAGAGACTCATTCATCGCGTGTGACTTTGGCCACCGTCAAGCAGGTTGCGAGCCTCAATCTGCAACAGCGTGACGAACTGCGAAAAACTAACGTACTGTTCGTAGTCGTGACGTTCGTCTTCCGACAGAACACCACGGTTCGCCTTATCAGCCAGGACATCAACCTGCTGCTGCAATCCGGGCGCAGCACACAACAACACCAGACGCTCAGCGACCTCAGGCGTGAGACACTGGCCGACCGGCGTGATCAATTGTTCAATGGAAAGTGTATCAGTTGACATGGCCCAATCGTACCACACACGGAGAATCTTGTCACGAAGGTTCCAGCCTCAGAATGCCGCCGGTTTCCACTCGCCAGCCGTCTCACCATAGCCTTCATGAATCTTTTTCCGGGGATTGCTGGTTGGCGATGTCTTTGCCGGACGACGCCGATTTGTGTGGACGCCAGAAAAAGACCCCCGACCCCCTCGTACACGCAGCCACCTAAGATCACGCCATGTGAAACGAGTTGAGGAACACCGTTGCTTGTTTCGCCTTGTTCAACCGACCTGGCTCATCACGGCGGAGCGTGATGGCTACTTTGGCGAGCAGTTGGCCAGTATGATCGAAGTTCCCGGCGAGATTCGAAATCGGCGAACGGAAGTCATTTTTCTGGTCTTGGATGGCGTGACGGAATCACTGCATGAGGATCCGGACGTCATGGATTGGACTGCTGATCGATTCTTTGGGGCATTGCCAGATTGCCGCCATCGCTCGCGCCAATGGAATGACTCTGGCGACCAACAATGTTGCCGAGTTCGGACGTGTCTCGGGGCTTCTTGTCGAAGGAAAATGTGGATTTGAAGCCCACTGGCACCAATCTTCTGCTTGCCTTGCGTTGTGTTTGTGTGAGATACTGCCACGATGAAAGCTCAACTGACAATCGAACAATTTGATGCGATGAACCAGAGTGGCGATGCACTTTCTTTGGTCGATCCCAGAACTCACAGAGTGTATGTTCTGGTCCATCAATGCGTTCATCAGTCGGCAATGTATACTTTGCGGAGGCAGCGTGATGATGACGCAGCCGCAATTCAGCAGGGGCTGGATGACATGCATGCCGGGCGAGGAATGTCACTGGAGGAATCGCGGGCTGGAACCGACGAAGCTCTTTCGCGATTGTCGCGACGACGTTGAAGCTTGCGTTGCTGAAGCTACCAAACATATTTCCTGAGCTGTTGAATAGATTGCGCAATCATGCCTATTTCCATTCCCCATGACTTGCAGCCCTTTGTTGATCGAGGCGTCGCAAGTGGCCGTTTCCGCTCGGAAGAAGATGCCGTTCGCGAAGGGCTGGATTTATTACGGACACGAGAACAGCGATTGGAATTGCTTCGGGCCGATATTCAAGTCGGCATCGATCAACTTGACTCCGGCGCGGTGAAAACGCTGGACATCGACGACATTAAGCGCCGTGGACGTGAAAGAATGGCATCAACCGGTAACGGTGCCTGATGAACCTTGCCTCCATCTCGATACAGGCCGAACTGGATATTGATCAAATCTGGACGTATATCGCAGCGGACAATGTGACAGCAGCGGATCGCTACGTTGATCAAATTGGTGTCCGCAGTCAATCATACGCGAATCAACCCGAACTTGGCGAAACTCGTTTTGAGCTTGGTGACGGCATCAGATGTTTTACCATTGGCAACTACGTCGTCTTCTATCGCCCAACGCCACTGGGCATAGAAATCGCGCGAGTTCTCCACGGAGCACGCGACGTCCATCACCTTTGATTTTGTTCAAGAACTTGTGCCGAGGTGCTTACCGTCCATCGAGAGGATTGATCGGATTTGACTGCTGATCAGTTCTTTGGGGCATTGCCAGATTGCCGCCATCGCTCGCGCCAATGGAATGACTCTGGCGACTAACAATGTTGCCGAGTTTGGACGTGTCTCGGGGCTGCTTGTTGAGGACTGGGAGCACGGCGATTGACAGTCGATTTTCTGTCACCTTTTTCGCTCAAGCAAAAAAACGGGACCAACGCACTTCTGAATCAATGAGCTGCGTCCGCTGGTACGCCCGCAGAAGAATCACCGCAATTCGCCGGGTCCTCCACAAACATCATGGCGGAATCGATTCGCCTCTTTACAATGCCGAGCCGGATCGTCGATCTCGTTCTTCGATTCAATTCGACCCTGATTCTCCAGCCGCTGATCAACGCCCATGCCCGGGATTTTCATTTCCTACCGCCGTGCTGATGCCGGCTATGTTGCGCGCCAGATCAGCGACGAACTGAAGAAACGTTTCGGAGAGGAATCCGTCTTTATCGATATCACGGTGATTGAATGGGCAGCCGAATTCCCCAAGGTCATCGCCGAAAAACTGGAACAGGCCGACATCCTGCTCGCCATCATCGGGAATCGCTGGCTGGATGCTCGGTTCAGTGACGGACCCCTCGCCGGCCAGCGACGGTTGGATGATCCCCACGACTTTGTCCGGCGTGAAATCGCGAGAGCCCTGGAGCGGGAAATTCCGGTACTCCCGGTTGTCATCGAAGGAGTTTCGCTGTCGGCGCTCGCACGAGACCTGCCACTCGATCTGGCGAACCTGGCGTCCAGGAACGAAATCCCGTTTCGATCCGGACATGATCTGGAAGCAGACCTGAAACGGCTGGTCCAGGCCGTCAGGAGCCTTCTTCTGCCGCCGCTCACAGCAGAACAGTTGGCTCTGCCACCTGGAGCCCGCGTCGTCCCCCAGGGATTGCGATCTTATGGCCAGAATGAAAAGGCGTTCTTCTCCTGCCTGCTGCCGGACGCCAATGCAAACGGCGCTTTGCC
The DNA here is from genome assembly GCA_038214195.1 of Planctomycetales bacterium. Taxonomy (GTDB): domain Bacteria; phylum Planctomycetota; class Planctomycetia; order Planctomycetales; family Planctomycetaceae; genus SXXK01. The sequence goes on along the minus strand of JBBQSE010000134.1, from coordinate 4,813 downwards.
GAAACAACTCGCCTTCTGGAAAACTCGCATCGAAGAACTAAACGCAGCCGAATCATTCCGCGTGGGACTGATTTATGGCCCCAGCGGCTGCGGCAAATCGTCGCTCGTCAAGGCCGGACTATTGCCGAACCTGGCACCCCACGTGACTCGGGTCTACATTGAGGCCAGAGCAACGGAAACGGAGGCCGAACTTCTCGCGGCTTTCCACAAGTCATGTCCGTTCCTGCCTCGGGAAACCAGCCTGTCCCAGGCCCTCGCTGCGAAGGACTACATCCCGGACGGCAGCAAAGTGCTGATCGTGCTGGATCAGTTTGAACAATATCTGCATGCCGCCGACGACGACGAACAGGAACACCTGGCGAAAGTCCTGCGGGAATGTGACGGCGGGAAACTGCAGTGCATCCTGATGATTCGAGATGACTTCCTGACGCCAATCACCCGCTTCATGGACCTTTTGCAAATCCCGCTCGCCGGGAACCCGGCAATTGCGATGGTTGACCTGTTCCGGAAACGCCACGCCAAGAAAGTGTTGGCACTGCTCGGGCAGGGCTATCGTCAGTTGCCTCCATTATTGGAGGGCGAGAAATTCAGTCGCGAACAGAATCGATTTCTGAATCAGGCGATTTCAGAACTGGCCGAAGGAGATCGTGTCATCCCGGTGCGGCTGGCCTTGTCCGCGCAGATGTTCAAAGACAAGGAATGGACTACGGCGATTCTGAAAGCGGTTGGCGGCGCAACCGGGATTGGAGTAGCCTTCCTGGAAGATTCGCTCGCGGCAGAAACCGCACCGAAAGCCCATCGCCGGCATCAGCAAGCAGCCCAGCAGGTTCTGCGTGCGCTGCTGCCGGAACCCGGGGCAACAATCAAAGGCGCCATGCGGCAAAAGCGGGAACTGCAGGAATTGTCAGGTTACAGTGGACGTCCAGAAGAGTTCGACCAGCTCCTCGAAATTCTCGACCGGGAACTGCGGCTGGTGACACCAACCGAGACCGAATTTGAATCCGGCCATGGCCAGCCGCCGGAACAGCGGTACCAGTTGACGCACGACTATCTCGTTCCGTCGCTGCGGGAATGGCTGACGCTCAAGCAAAAGGAGACTCCGGAAGGGCGAGCCGAATTGCTGCTTGAAGAGAGCGTGGCTCTCTGGAGCACGGCGACCGTGAAACCACTGCCGACTTGGCCGCAGTGGGTCGAGATTCACTCGCTGACAATGCAGGCACAGTGGACTGAGTCGCAGCAGAAGATGATGGCGGCGGCCAATGAGAGACATCTGAACGCTGTACGGGACCGGCTGCTCAGCGCCAGCATCGTGGACGTACCCACCGTCCTAAGAGAAATTGAGCAGTGTCAGAGCTGGGTCGGTAACGGGTTACTGCAGGAAGTGTTTTCCGAGTCGGCATCCAGTCACGATCCGCGAAAACAACTTCATGCAAGTCTGGCATTGTTACTGGTGGAGGAGAGTGGCGTTGATTTCCTTTGCGATCGAATGTTGACAGCCGATCTGCTCGAGGTGTCGGTCATCCTGGAATCTCTGAAACCCCATAAGGACGCACTCCTGGACAAACTGTGGTCAGTCGCGGGAGCCACGGCGAGGGTAACTGGTTCACAACGGCTGCGAGCGGCTGCTGCACTGGCGAAGTTCGACCCGAAACGCAGGAAATGGACGAAGATTGCTCCGGTCGTCGTCGCGGATCTAGTGCTGGAAAATCCAATTTTTCTGGGGCAGTGGAGCGAACTGCTGCGCCCGGTGAAGTCAAACCTTCTGTCACCATTGTCCGAGGTGTTTCGGGAGCGCAATGCAGAGCGAAGTGCGGAAAGAACTCTGGCGACGAACCTGCTGGTGGACTACGCCGCCGACAACCCAGAATTACTGGCGGATTTGCTGATGGATGCCGATGACCGGCAATTCGCGATCCTCTATCCAAAGTTCAAAGAACACGGTGAGCAAGGCCTGCCCTCGCTGACACAGGAGGTCACCACCCTGCCGTCGCCGGATGCGTCGCTGGAAGCTCGCGAAAAACTGGCGAAGCGAACAGCCAATGCGGCGGTGGCTCTGCTGCGGATGAACCAGCCTGTGACAGTCTGGCCTCGGTTAAGACACAGTGACGATCCGCGCACCCGCAGTTACCTGATTCATCGCCTCAGTCCGCTCGGGGCCGATGCTGCGGCGATCATCCGGCATTTGGAAGTGGAGCCCGACATTTCCATTCGGCGGGCGTTACTTCTGAGCCTTGGGGAATACACCGTCGAACAACTGTCGCCCGCTGTCCGCACCTCGCTGTTGCCGAGGTTGCAGGAGATCTATTGTGCAGACCCCGATCCAGGGCTGCATGCCGCCGTCGAATGGCTGTTGCGGCGCTGGGATCAGGATGAGTGGATGGACCACAGGAAAGACGAATGGGTCGCACACCGGGAAGTACGCGAGCAGCAAGTCCGGCAGTCCGTCGCAAGAGATCCGCAGCACGCATCGCGGCAGTGGTACGTCAACAGTCAGCGACAAACCATGGTGGTGATACCGGGACCCGTGGAATTCACGATGGGATCACCCATAAGTGAAGTTGGAAGAGACGACGACGAGCCGCAGCATCAGCGGCGGATCGAACGGTCGTTTGCGGTGGCCGCCCATTCGGTCACGCTGGAACAGTATCGGCAGTTTGAAAGCGATTATCAGCTTCCAGAAGCGTACACGCGAGTGGCGAATTTGCCGGTCGTGGGCATCAACTGGTACAGGGCGGCGAAATACTGCAACTGGCTGAGCGAGCAGGAGGGAGTGCCGCAGCAGGAATGGTGTTACGAGATCGTCAGCGACGACGTCAGCTTGAAAGCGAATTATCTGAGTCTCAGCGGTTATCGGCTGCCCACGGAGGCGGAAATGGAAAACGTCACACGCGCCGAGGCAACGACCAGTCGATATTTCGGCGAGACAGACGAGCTGTTGCCGAAGTATGCCTGGTTCAACAAGAACTCACAGGAAAAGATATGGCCCGTGGGACGTTTAAAGCCGAATGACTTTGGGTTATTTGACGTCCAGGGGAATGTGAACACGTGGTGTCAGGAACGCTGCGTAGAATATCCTCAGGAAGAGACCGCGAACGACACAGAGGATGACCGATTGGTGATCATCGGAAAAGATCTCCGTGTTTTGCGCGGCGGGTCGTTCAACGATGGCGCAGCCGTTGTGCGTTCGGCCGTCCGCTTCACCTACCTGCCGGATAACCGTAGCAACATCGTCGGTTTCCGTGTATCGAGGACTTTACTGCCTGTCCCCTTTACCCCTTTACCAACTACCCCCGAAGGGGGTCAAAATTTTTTTGACGAACAGCAGTCTGCGGTGCAACGTCAGAAGCCAGGAGATTCGCAATCTGACGTTGTTGCAGACGACCACGATGGAGCTGTGATTGATCATGACCAAAATCGCCGATCCGAATTTCGGGTCGGCGGCATCCCTCGAAGCGGACGCATTCTTTTCGTCACGAGGTGCATAAAGAGGACGACCGTGTCTTTCGACTGTTTGCCGACCATTGGTGGAGCGATTACGAAATTCGTCGCGAATACAGTCGCCAGGCTTGAGGCTATGAAATCTGTCCCTTCGACATCAGGCTGGCCCTCGCGTGCCAAATTTCAACGAGCCAATGAAGCCTGCCTGCAAGCAAAGAAAGCGGCCTTGCAACAGCTGGAACTTGAACTCACGGTGGAAATCCAGGCTGTCATCAGGTTTCTCGCGGCCCTCGAACATGCCGTCGGGACGGCCGCCGCAGCCGACCCACGGACATCGGTCCGTTTTGCCGAACTGGCCGCTGAAGAATCGCGTATCTCCGACGCACACGGCAAGGCACAACAAGCCGACCTCGAAATCCTGCATCGCGCCACGGAAAGCAGGGGCTGGGATGAAGATTCCCCCATCTCACCGGACATCCTCGGTCCCCTTTGGCCTTGAGACCGATGACGTCCGAAAGCAACAAAGGGGCCAAGGTGTGCCGGGATAAAACCGGTTTGCGAGGCAAAAGGTGTGAGAACCGTTTTCTTAAACACCGCGTATTCGGTTCCTTTATGCGTTTTCGGTTCGGTTTCCAGATTGCAAATCACACACTCCAGTCCTCGACCTGCAGTCCGGAGATTCTGGTGAATTCACGAGTGTTGCTCGTCACAAGGATCAAGCCATTGAGAGCCGCATTTGAAGCAATCTGCAAGATGTCGAATCCGAACATTCGTGTCCGGAATGTAGACCATCATTCAATCTCCAGACGTGTTGCGTATTCTCCTTGAGCTTCGGAAACAACAAGCTTCGCTCCCAGTGCCATCACCAGCCGATCGAGTACATCCGATCGCAGCGTGCGGTCCCCGGCGAGAAACTCGGAAAGATGAACCGGCGTCGTGCCGACAACTTCCGCCAGCGAAATTAGATCTCGCTCACCGCGATGGATGGCTCGCCGCAATTCACCGCTGAACGTTGCTTCTTCAGCCGCTACGCGCATTCTCTGCTCCCTCGCGACCAAATCGGGCAGTTCCCGTCGCGATCTGTTGCCGGGCCTCTGCAAGGTGAGCCAAACGTTCGGGAGTCAATTCAGGATGTGAGGGTTTCGTCATGGCTATTCCTTGTTGGGCTCGTAGGCCGTAACGGGATAAATCGTGAGATCGTCAATCTTCTCGTAGACACAAAACAATCATTCGAGAATCACGCAAGTGGCACCGGGGCTCATCGTCGGTTTTTCGTCAACGACCGTCGTGGTTCCGGTGACCACTGATGTTGAATCTCCGCTCGTGTCACGGCTGTTGATTGCTACAGTTTACCCGCTGGACTTCGTGATGTGTG
>JBBQSE010000133.1:0-17207 GCA_038214195.1 Planctomycetales bacterium | reverse complement strand
AATATCTTCGACGGCATCCGGCGACTGTTCCAGCTTTGCACGGCGTTCAAACGCATCACAGAAGTGAGTCATTGCCGCCTGATACAGCGTTTCTTTGGCCTCGCCGTAGCCCATGCCGCCTGCTCGGTATCGCTCCGCCAGGGCAGTCTGTTCATCCGGTGAGGCAAAAAGTTTGTAGAGTTCGAAGACGGAGCATGTGTCCGGATTCTTCGGAGATTCCATTGGTGTCGAGTCGGTCTTGATCGACATGATCTGCTTGCGAAGTTTTTTGGGAGTATCAAAAATCGGAATGGTGTTGTTGTAGCTCTTCGACATCTTTTCACCGTCCGTGCCCGGCACTTTGGCGGAATCGTCCAGCACGTAGGCTTCCGGCAGATGCAGCGTTTCGCCGTACATGGCGTTAAATCGCTGGGCCAGATCGCGCGTGACTTCGATGTGCTGAATCTGATCCGCTCCCACCGGTACCAGTGTGCTGTCGTAGATCAGGATGTCGGCCGCCATCAGCACCGGATACGTGAACAGGCCCGCGTCAGCCGCGATTCCTTTGGCTTTCTTGTCCTTGAACGCCGTGCATTTTTCCAGCAAATGCATCTGGGTGACGGTGAGCAGCAGCCAGGTGAGTTCCGTTGTCTCCGGCACATCCGATTGCCGGAACAGCGTCGCTTTCGCAGGGTCCAGTCCAAGCGCAAGCAGGTCCAGTGCGGCGTCTTTCACATTCTGTCGCAGCACGGCGGGCTCACGCACCGTTGTTAGGGCATGAAAATCCGCGATGAAATAAAACGACTGCTCATGGCCCTGCAGAGCGATGTACTGTCGAATCGCTCCAAAGTAGTTGCCCCAGTGAAATCGGCCAGTGGGCTGGATGCCGGAGAGTACTTTCATGGGCGGAATTCAGGGTTCAGAGTTTCGAGGGCATGGAATTCGTCAGGGAAATAATAGGCAGTAGTCTAGTCTGAGCCGCCCGAATCTCCAGTGAGATCTGCTTTCCTCGCAGCCGATCCATTTTTTCTGAAACCATGCCGCAGCCGCGCTCTCAATACGTGAACTCGCTAAGATCACGCTTCGCACATCGCAACTCATCCGGCGCATCTGCGAAACCAGGTTCACTTTGAAAAGCGGAGTTTCGTCCAAGGGGTGGCCGGGGCTGGACTGAGCGGAGCGAAGGAAGCCCCAAGGTTTCGAGCTATCGCTCTCCAACCCCGGCCACCCGGAAAGTCCTGTTCTCATTCTGAACCTGGTGTGCCTTCTCCCCGATTTTACCGGAGAGAAATGACCTCGATTTTTGTGCTGAAGCATTCACTCAACGGACTTTACGCATGTCGATTGAGATTACGATTCCTCGCCTTGGCTGGTCAATGGAGGAAGGTACGTTCGCAGGGTGGATGAAGAAAGACGGCGACGTAATTCGACGTGGCGATGCGCTGTTTGAACTGGAAGGCGAGAAAGCGCTGCAGGAGATCGAAGCCCTTGACGACGGCGTGTTGCAAATTCCACCGGATGGACCGCAACCGGGCACCGTTCTTAAAGTGGGTGCCGTCATCGGCTATCTCTTCGCCGAAGGCGAAACTCAGGGTCGAACAGTCGCCCCAACTGTTCCTGCCGAAAAATCTCCGCCCAAAGCAAAATCGATTGCCGGACCAACTGCTGACTCTCCAGACGCGAAGCTTGCCACCGTGTCCGACAACAGCGCATCGCCTACCGTTCGACGTCTGGCACGCGAACTGAAAGTCGCGTTAGCGCAAGTCACCGGAACGGGTCCTCAGGGTCGCATCACCGAAGACGATGTTCGCGGCGCCGCGGAGCGAAGGGTCTCAACAGCAGACCTATCGAGCCACATTGCGACGCCTCGCGCGCGGCGTGCAGCGAAGCGTGCTGGCATTGATTTGGCGACATTGCAGGGAACCGGCCGCAACGGTCGGATTCGTGAGCGTGACGTCATCTGCTCGCCCCCCGTGACTTCCGGAGCGCAGCCTGATGATCAGACTCAGCGAGTCACGCTGACGAAACGTCGCAAAATCATCGCCGAACGATTGGGGGAGAGTCATCGACAGACCGTGCCCGTCACATTGACGGCTCAGGCCGATGCGACGAATCTGGTCAGTCTGCGCGAACAGTTCAAGGCAACCGGCGAATCGCCGATCCCCGCTTTTCACGACATCATCGCCAGGCTTGTCGCAGGTTGTCTCAGACAAGAGCGACATCTTGCCGGTCGCTGGGAGGACGATTCGATTGTGCTGCCGAGTGATGAGGGAATTCACATCGGACTGGCAGTGGACACTGCGGAAGGTCTGATCGTCCCTGTGCTGCGAAACGTTCTGAACACACCGTTGCTGACGCTGGCCGCTGAGTCCTCACGCATCATCAGCAAAGCCCGCGAAGGTCGATTGTCCGGTGCCGAAATGCAGGATGCGGTCTTCACGATTACAAACCTTGGCGGCTTCGGAATCGACGCGTTCACACCTGTGATCAACCTGCCGGAAACCGCGATTCTGGGCCTGGGAGCGATTCGCAAACAGGCGGTGGTTGTCAACGACGATCGGATCGAGGCGCGACAGGTCATCACGCTCAGCCTGACATTTGATCATCGAGCCATCGACGGCGCGCCGGCGGCCCGGTTTCTGCAGTCAGTTGTCACGGCGATTCAGAATCCAGCCGCACGGTTACTGATGACAGATTGAGCGGCGAGATCTGACGCTTTTCCGGCGAGCGGGGGGACGTCGGTCCCGTGATTTAGACCGCTCCAACCAGTGCTTGACGCAATTCCCACATTCGTCTCACGCAAAACTGACCATTTGCCGCATGAGCCCGGCCCGATACAATCCGCCGCTTTGCACACTGGTGGCTCTAAACGGCCGCCGATCCTGAACTACTGAATCTGGAAGATCGTACATGGAAGCCGGAATTGTCGGTTTGCCGAACGTTGGCAAGAGTACTCTGTTTAACGCCCTCACATCATCAACGGCCGCACAAAGTGCGAACTATCCGTTCTGCACGATTGAACCGAACGAAGGTATCGTCAGTGTTCCAGACGAGCGGTTGAATCGGATCACCAAATACATTCCGCCACAAAAGGTCATTCCGGCAATCCTGAAACTGGTCGATATCGCCGGGATCGTCAAGGGAGCCAGCGAAGGCGAAGGGCTCGGCAACAAGTTCCTCAGCCATATCCGTGAAGTCGATGCCATCATGCAGGTCGTCCGCTGTTTCGTGGACGACGATATCGTCCATGTCAGCAACAGTGTGAATCCACTCAACGACATCGAAGTCATCGAAACGGAGCTGATGCTGGCCGACATGCAGACGCTGGAGAATTCGATCCCGAAGGCTCAGCGCGCGGCAAAGAGTGGTGACAAGGACGCAAAGCTCCGCGCGACCGTGATGGAGAAATGCCAAACCATCGTGAACGCCGGCAAACCACTCCGCAGTGCTGAATTCACCGAAGAAGAAACGAAAGTAATCCGGGCAATCGGACTCATGACCGCGAAGCCCATTCTGTTTGTGGCCAACGTGGCCGAAGACGATCTGGAAGGCAAAAGCCCTCTTGTCGATCAGGTCCGCAAGTATGCCGCCGAACATGGTGCCTCAGTCGTACCGGTCTGTGCCAAGCTGGAAGCAGAACTCGCCGAACTCGAGGAAGCGGATCGAAAGGAAATGCTGGAATCCGTGGGGCTGACCGAACCCGCGCTTGGTCCTCTCGCTCGAGCCGCCTACAAGACCCTCGGCCTGCAGAGTTACTTCACGGCCGGCGAAAAAGAAGTTCGCGCGTGGACGATCCCCGTCGGAGCCACCGCGCCTCAGGCGGCGGGCGTCATCCACAGCGACTTTGAACGCGGTTTTATCCGCTGTGAAATCTACACGCTGCCCGATCTCGAAACCTATAAGACCGAAAAGGACATCCGTTCCGCCGGCAAGCTTCGCGTCGAAGGCAAGACCTACGTCATGCATGACGGCGACATCTGCCATTTCCTGTTCAACGTGTAGTGCCGCACTCACCAGCGAAAACTCGCCGAATGTGAGGTCTATACTTCACGCGGTCAATCCAGGGAAACGCGGCGCATGTCCCTTCTCCCCCCGAGATCGGGGGGAGAAGGTGGCCGGAGGCCGGATGAGGGGGTTGATTTGGTTTGCAGTCCCTCGACGGAACAAACCTTCACCCAATCAGTAAGCGGAATGCAACGCTGTTGGCGCAGACCAGTCCCGCTCCATGGTATCTCCTTCGGACCGATTGTTCCTCTGATTCAGACGGTACCGATTACGCAGAGATCACCGACCGGTTGAGTTACGTAATCGTGGCAGAGAGTTCCGGCCTTTTGAATTGCATGGTGTACGTTTCTATCAAGTCGCAATGTGCTGGCCTGCGCCTGCGCTGCGCTGCGGAACGACACCATGAAACGCAAAAACCGGCCCGTCGGCAGCCAAATCCGGATGCTCGTCGAAGAAATGCTCCACTGCATGGGGCATCATTCGTCGTCCGTTGACGCTGCGCCGGTCTATCAACTGCAGATGACCCGCCTGGAAGAGCGGGTGCTGATGAGTGCATCTCCGGCTGCGGTTGTGGCCGACGTGATATCGGCGGACGCGGCGGAAGGTCTCACGGCGCTGCAATCGGCGTTGTCAGACGATCCTGTCGCGGTACTGTCGCCGGCCGGAGTTGAAAGTGAATCATTACAAGCTGCAGCACAGGTGTCGGCGGATAACGTCGCGTCTGGTGATTTCCTGGGTTTACGATTGAACAGTGGCGATGCGACGCGGGGATCTGCGAGCGGCACGGTTGAAGTCGGCCCGGAACTTATCGTCATCGATTACCGCGTGCAGGATGCGGACACACTGCTTTCCAGCCTCTTGAACTCAGATCGCGATGTTCGACTCCTGCGTCTGACTGCTGGAACTGACGGGGTTCAGCAGATTACCGAGAAACTGGAACAGCTTGGGAACGTCTCGGCCATTCATTTGCTGACTCACGGCAGCGGCGGAGAAATCCTGCTGGGATCGACCGTCCTGAACGCCAGCACGCTCGCTCAGCATGCCCCGGATTTCCTTGCATGGCAGCACAACTTGACGGCGAATGCGGACCTGTTGATTTATGGCTGTGATGTGGCGGGAACGCCAGAAGGCAAAGACTTTGTTGCCTCTTTGGCGAATCTGACAGCAGCCGATGTCGCCGCCAGTGCGGACACAACGGGACACACAAGTTTTGGTGGCAACTGGGATCTGGAATTCACAACTGGCCAAATCGAAGCGTCCACCCTGTTCACCGCTGACGTTCAGCAGGATTGGCTGGGCAAACTAGCGGTCATCAATGTCACGACATTTGCCGACAATGTTGACGGCAACGTAACTTCGGTCGCTAACCTTCTGGCCAACAAAGGAATCGACGGTGCTATCTCACTGCGAGAAGCGATCCTTGCAATCAATGCTGGTACCGGTGGAGACACGATCAACCTGGCCGCCGGAACGTACACACTGTCAATCGCAGGCATCGATGAAAATGCGGCCGCATCAGGCGACCTTGATATTCTGAAAACCATGACCATTTTGGGAACTGGTTCGAGTAATACGATCATCAACGCGAACGGGATCGATCGCGTATTTCATGTGCTGGGCAGCGGCGGGCAGTTGACACTTTCAAATCTTACGGTAACCGGCGGATATGCCGGTACGGGTTCTGGTGGCGGATTGCTGGTAGCAACCAGCGCGAATCAGCTCACTTTGAATTCCGTGGTCGTTTCAGGGAATTCGGCCACGAACGGAGCGGGAATTGACAACGCGGGTACGTTGTCACTCACGGATGTCACGATCAGCAACAACGGCAATCAAATTTCAACAACTCAAGGTGGCGGGCTAAGGAATACCGCGAATGCAACTCTGAATCGAGTCACTCTATCTGGCAATAGCGCGGATCTCGGTGGCGGGATTTACAATGATTTTGGTACCGGAAATTATCTGACGTTGACGAATGTCACTGTCAGCGGCAACACCGCTGCTTCAGCGGGCGGTGGATTGTACACGCTAGATCCTGTGACAATTGCCAGCTCGACGTTCACGCTGAATACGTCTGACACCGGCGGCGGAATTCGCACACAGACAGCCGGCGCTACCGTGAGTTTGAAAAACACAATCGTGGCGGGCAATATCGGGACGAGTGCAAATCCTGACCTGAGCGGCAGCTTTCTGTCGAGCGGTAATAACCTCATTGGAAACGGCACTGGCCAGTCAAATCTCGTGAATGGCGTGAATGGAGACAGGGTCGGCACGTCCGGCAGTCCACTTAACCCACTTCTGGCTGCACTGCAGAATTATGGCGGGCAAACTCCGACGCACGCGTTGCTTGCAGGAAGTCTGGCGATCAATGCCGGGACAACGACAGGAGCACCGGCAACTGACCAACGGGGCTATGCACGTGCCGGCGCGGTGGATATTGGTGCCTACGAAGCACTGGCAGCCGTGTACAACAAAATCTACTGGGCAGATTTCTCGGGCAATCGCATCCAGCGTTCCAATCTTGACGGCAGCAGTATTGAAACCTTGGTCTCCGGGATCTCAGGACCTGGCGGCCTGGCTGTCGATCTGGTGAATGGCAAGATTTACTGGAGCGAGTATTTCACACAGAAAATCCGCCGAGCCAACCTTGATGGCACAGGCATACAGGATATCGCTACTGGCATTGAAGGAGCCAGCGGCATCGCACTGGATGTGGCCGGAGGCAAGATTTACTTTATTGAAAACGGGTTGTTTACCAATCGCATTCTTCGTGCCAATCTCAACGGCACATCTCAGCAGGCCCTGGTGACAACAGGGCTGTCGAGCCCCACGTCAATTCAACTTGATGTTGCTGCCGGAAAAATGTACTGGACCGACAGCGGGACGAATAAGATCCAGAAAGCTAATCTGGATGGCACTTCCGTCAGTAACGTATACTCAACATCAACCGCACCAAAAGGACTCGCGCTCGACATTCCAGCCGGAAAAATGTACTGGGTGGAGGACGACCTGTTAGGTACCGATTACGTCCGCAGTGGCAATATGAACGGGAGCGGCGGGATTACGAATCTTGTCAGCACGGGATTGCAAAATCCGATCGGCGTGATCGTCAATGCGGCAGAAGGCAAAGTCTATTGGTCCGATTACGGCACCGACAAAATCCAGCGAGCCAACCTGAACGGAACTGCGGTTGAAGATGTACTGACTGGCATCGACTTTCCCGCGAACCTGGCGTTTGGCATAGGAGCTGTCACAAACAGTCCGCCGGTCATTACGTCTAATGGCGGTGGTGCCTCCGCGACGCTGAATGTCGTGGAAAACACGACAGCAGTCACAATCGTCACCGCGACCGATGCCGATCTGCCCGTTCAGTCACTGACGTACTCTATCTCCGGCGGTGCGGATTCAGCAAAGTTCACAATTGGCAGTAGTTCCGGCGTGCTCAGTTTTATCACTGCTCCGGATTTTGAAAGTCCCTCGGACGTGGGTGGCAACAACGTTTATGACGTGAATGTGCAGGTCAATGACGGGACGCTCTCCGACACACAGGCGATCGCCGTCACGGTCACAAACCAGGCCATCACCTCCGTTTCCGCAACCGGCAACGCGACTGTAAATTCGGGCATGTTGTACACTCTGAATCTGAGTGCCAACGAAAACGCGACGTCGTGGACAATTAACTGGGGCGATGGCGTTATTGACACGATCGGTGGCAACCCATCGTCTGCGACACATACATACACCAACCAGGGCTTTACGAACAATATTCTAGTTTCGGCCGCTGACGCCGCTGGGACTCATTTTCAGAACGAACTGCTTGTCGCCAGTTTTGGGTCGGGTGACAGTCTCTTTCGATTTGCCGCCAACACGGGCGCGTTTCTACAGAAATTCGCGACCAGTAACGGATTGAATGACCCGATCGCCGTCGTGGTTGGCCCGGACGGGAATCTCTATGTTGGCGGCGAAGTGTCGAAGAATATCCTGCGGTACAACGCGACCACAGGTGCGTTCGTCGATACGTTTGTTACGGCAGGTGCGTCTGGCCTGAAGAATGCGGATGGACTGGCTTTCGGTCCGGATGGCAACTTATACGTTGCGGACTACGGCAACAGTCGCATCATGCGGTTCGACGGGACCACAGGTGCATTTCTCAGCAATTTTGTGACAGCGGCGAGCGGTGGTCTGAATCAGCCGTACAGCATCACATTTGGGCCGGACGGGAATCTCTATGTCAACAGTTACAACAATAACAGCGTCCTGCGTTACAACGGAACGACAGGGGCGTTTATCAATACATTTGTCACTTCCGGAAGCGGAGGACTGAATACACCAGAACAGATGGTCTTTGGTCCCGATGGCAATCTGTACATTTCGAGCTTCGCGACTAATCAGATTCTGCGGTACAACGGCACCACCGGCGCGGCAATGGGCGTGTTCGTTGCCAGTGGGTCAGGCGGACTTTCGAAACCCTCCGGTATCGCATTTGGACCGGACGGCAATCTGTACGTTTCCAACAACCAGAATGGGTCTGTTCTGCGTTACGACGGGACGACAGGTGCGTTTATAGGTCAATACGTAACGCCCGGCAGCGGTGGCCTGGTGTCTCCCACGTTCGTCACGTTCCTGCCATCGCAGCAGGTCAAGGTGCTGCCGAACACCAATAGCAGTCCAATCATCAGTTCGAACGGAGCAGGTGCAAGTGCTGCGATCAACGTCGCCGAAAACACAACGGCCGTGACGATCGTGACTGCCACCGATTCCGATCTGCCAGCGCAGTCACTGGTGTACTCGATTGTTCCGGGGCTGGATGCCGCCAAATTCGCGATCAACAGTTCAACTGGCGTTCTAAGCTTCGTCACCGCACCGGATTTCGAGGTGCCCACTGACATCGGCCTGAACAACGTCTATGATTTGACGGTGCAGGTCAGTGACGGAGCGGGCGGCATCGATACGCAGGCGATCAGTGTCACTGTGACAAATACAAACGACACGGCACCTGTCGTAACGCCCGGGCAGACGTTTGTCGTCCCCGAGCTTGCAGCAAATGGGACATCACTGGGAAGTGTGACAGCCACAGACGCCGACGGAAGCACGACGTTTAGCGGTTGGGCAATCACGGCCGGCAATACCGGCGGCGTATTCGCGATCAACGCGACGACGGGCGTAATCACCGTTGCTGACCGGACCAATCTGAATTTCGACATCACACCCAGTTATGCGCTGAGTGTTACTGTATCGGACGGAGTCAACACATCCGCCCTACAGACAATCACTGTCAACGTTACTGATTCCCCGAACACAGCGCCGATTGCCAACGTTGACAGTTACACCGTTCTCGAAGGCGGAACACTCAATCAAACGGTGGTCCCGGGCTGGTTCAATTCGAACTGGGAATACCGGCAGAAGTTGGTGTTTAACAACGCTGCCAGCAGCACGAATCTGATCAACAATGCGGTGCTGGTCAAGCTGCACGCGTCTGCTGTCGATGCCATTCACATCGATTATTCCGCCACTCAGAATGCTGGCCAGGATCTGCGGTTTGTCGATCCCGACGGGACTGTACTCGCTTATGAAATCGAAAAATGGGATGAATCCGGCTATTCCTGCGTGTGGGTGAAAGTGCCGCAGATTGATGCCGGCTCAGTGACAGATTCAATCTCTATGTACTACGGCAATTCTACCGCTGTGGCTGGTCAGAATCCTGCTGGCGTCTGGCGTACCAATGACGTCGGTATATTTCACATGAATGCCAACGGGACCGATTCCACCACTTACGCGAACAATGGATTGCAGACCAATGTCGTTGCTGCGTCAGGACAAATCGCGGGCAGCGGTTCGTTTGACGGTCTGAACAGCACAATCAATGCCCAATCTGCAGCGTCAGTCGACAATATCTTTGTCGGTGGCGGAGCGATTTCTGCATGGATCAATCCCGTGAGCTGGGGTGAAGGCGGCTATGGTCGAATTGCAGACAAGGGGACATCGACGACCGGGGCTCTGGGTTGGGGCTTTCAGGTGGCAGGCACAACAGCGTCTGACGGCTACCTGGTTTTTGAAAGTGACTTCACGGGTACTGTGGGACGTTGGCGAACGGCAGCGGGAACGATTTCCGAGAATGTCTGGCAGAACGTCGCCGTCGTCTATGACAATACCTCAGCCCTGAATGTGCCCAGGATCTATGTGAACGGAACACAATTATCTCTGACGGTGATGTCGACGCCTGTCGGTACGGCTCGGTCTGACGCGGCTCAGGATTTGACTATTGGCAATCGCAGTGGAGCAACCGACCGCACTTTCAGTGGACGAATCGACGAAGTTCGATTCTCATCCGCCTCTCTGACCGCTGATCAAATCAAAGCGGTCTACAAAACGGCAGCTGGCAATTTCATCACAGCAGGCAGCGTCGAGTCAGGTCCTGGCGGTCTGCTGAACAATGATTTCGATGTCAACGGTGATTTGCTGACGGTGAGTCTTGTAAGCGGACCAGCACGCGCGGCCTCCTTTACACTAAATCCCGATGGATCATTTACCTACGTTCACGATGGCAGTGAGACGGCGACTGACAGCTTCATCTATCGCATAAGCGATGGCAGTCTGACCAGCACAGCAACGGTCTATCTGACGATCACACCGGTCAATGACAACAGTCCGATCATTACGTCCAACGGCGGCGGTGCCACGGCGTCGATCAACGTGGCCGAGAATACAACGGCTGTGACAACGGTCACCGCGACGGATGCGGATTTGCCAGCAGCGACGCTGACGTATTCGATCAGCGGTGGTCTTGATGCAGCCAAGTTTGCGATCAACAGTTCTTCGGGCGTTTTGAGATTCATCACTGCTCCTGATTACGAAGCACCAACCGACAATGGAAGCAACAATGTTTACAATGTGACGGTGCGCGTCAGCGACGGAACGTTTACAGATACTCAGGCGATTGCCGTCGCGGTGACACCCGTCAATGATAATACTCCGATCATTACGTCCAACGGTGGTGGAGCAACGGCGGCGATCAATGTGTTTGAAAACACCACAGCGGTCACAACGGTCGTTGCCACAGATGCGGACTTGCCCGCACAAGCGATTACTTACGCCATTACAGGGGGCAGCGACGCGCTGCGTTTCGCAATCGATTCCACAACAGGAGTCCTGTCGTTCCTGATCGCACCGGATTTCGAATTGCCAGCCGACTTTAATCTGGACAATGTCTACGAAGTTCAAGTGACTGCGAACGACAATGCTGGCAGGACAACGGTTCAGTCCATCAGTGTGAGAGTGCTCGACATCAGCGGACCACTGATCGTCGATACGACTCTGGACGAGCTGGATGGAAACGTCACCTCCGTCGAAGCGCTAATCGCAAACAAGGGATACGACGGAAAAATATCACTCCGCGAAGCTATTATCGCAGCGAATAACACGCCAGGCGCGCAGATCATTCAGCTGTCTGCCGGAAACTACGTGCTGACAAGGACGGGCAGCAACGAAGAAGCGGGATTGACTGGCGACCTTGATATCACCGGTTCGTTGACTATTCGCGGAGCCGGAGCGGGAATCACGACAATCGATGGTAACGGAATTGATCGCGTGCTGGACATCAAGGCCGGAAGCACCGTCAACATTGAAGACGTCACGATTCGAGGCGGCAGCATTGGCAACAAATGGGGCGGCGGCATCAATGTCGCTACGGGATCCAATGTGACACTGACACGCGTTGTGGTGACGGCGAACTCCGGCGACAGCGGCGGCGGCGTCTACAGCTATAAATCGGTGATTGTGATGACGGACACCACCATCGACGGCAATTCCGGAAAATGGGGTGGCGGATTCTATAACGATGGCGGTACGGCATCGCTGAATCGTGTCACGGTGAGTAACAACACAGCCAGCACGGACGGTGGCGGAATTTACAACGTCACGACCGGCGGGTCGTTGAACACGGTCAACGTGACGGTCAGCGGCAACACGACGCCAGGAGCAGGTGGCGGACTTTACACCAAACGTCCAGCGACAATCACAAACTCAACCATTGCGTACAATTCCGGCTCAACGGGCGGCGGAATTCATATTGCCAATCCCGGCACAGCCACACTCAAAAATACGATCGTCGCCTTCAATACGGGTGGAAACGCAAATCAGGCCGTGACCAGTCTGGGGAACAATATTGACAGTGGTACGACGTTGGGACTTTCGCAGTCAGGTGACAGAAGCAACACGGACCCGCGGCTGGCTACGCTGCAAAACAACGGTGGCCTCACGAAGACGCACGCACTGCTGATTGGCAGTGCGGCGATCAATACAGGAGCGATCTCAGGGGCTCCAGCATTAGATCAGCGAGGAATTTCCCGAGACGCGACACCGGATATTGGTGCGTTTGAACTGGTTGGTGCGAATGGTTCGCCATTCATGACGTCCGCAGCGAATTCTACGGTCGCAGAAAATCAGTTGGTTGTGCTCGCCCTGACAGCGACTGACCCGGATAGTGATCCAGTGTCGATTTCTATCTCAGGCGGCGCGGACGCCGCACGTTTCCTGATCAATCCGTCGAATCAACTTGTGTTCATCGTGGCTCCAGACTTTGAACTGCCAGCGGATGCGAACGGAGACAATATCTATGAAGTTCGTATTACGGTGAGCGATGGCAATGGCGGCACCGGCGAACAAGACCTGCTTGTGACCGTCACCGACGTCAACGAGTTCGCTGTGAGTGCGATCACAGACTCAAATGGCACCGTCAACGCGGTCAGCGAAAATGCGGCGAATGGAACAGTCGTTGGCATCACGGCGTTCGCAACCGATGCCGATGCCACCAACAGCACGGTCACCTACAGTCTCGACAGCAACTCCGATGGGCGATTTGCCATCAACTCCACAACGGGTGTTGTGACGGTGGCCAACGGCCTGTTGCTGGATCGGGAATCCGCCGCGTCGCACAACATCATCGTGCGAGCGACGAGTGCGGATTTGTCATCGACCACGAAGCAGTTCACAATCAGTGTGCTCGATGTCAACGAGTTCCCGGTGAGCGCGATCACGGATGCAAATGGGGCCGTCAACGCGGTCAACGAAAATGCGGCGAATGGAACGGTCGTTGGCATCACGGCGTTCGCCTCCGATGCCGACGCCACCACAAACACGATTACCTACAGCCTCGCTGCCAACGCCGGAGGCCGATTTGCCATCAACAGCACGACGGGTGTTGTGACGGTGGCCAACGGCCTGCTGCTGGATCGGGAATCCGCCGCGTCGCACAACATCATCGTGCGAGCGACGAGTGCGGATTTATCATCGACCACTAAACAGTTCACAATCAGTGTGCTCGACGTCAACGAATTCCCGGTGAGTGCGATCACAGACTCAAATGGTGCCGTCAACGCGGTCAACGAAAATGCGGCGAACGGAACGGTCGTTGGTGTCACGGCGTTCGCATCCGATGCAGACGCCACCACGAACACCGTCACCTACAGCCTCGCTGCCAACGCCGGAGGACGATTTGCCATCAACAGCACGACGGGTGTTGTGACGGTGGCCAACGGCCTGTTGTTGGATCGAGAATCCGCCGCATCGCACAATATCACCGTGCGAGCGACGAGTGCGGATTTGTCGTCCACCACAAAGCAGTTCACAATCAGTGTTCTCGACGTCAACGAATTCCCCGTGAGCGCGATCACGGATGCAAATGGGGCCGTCAACGCGGTCAACGAAAATGCGGCGAACGGAACGTTGGTTGGTGTCACGGCGTTCGCAACCGATGCCGATGCCACCAACAGCACGGTCACCTACAGTCTCGACAGCAACTCCGATGGGCGATTTGCCATCAACAGCACGACGGGTGTCGTCACGGTGACCAACGGACTGCTGCTGGATCACGAGTCCGCTGCATCGCACAACATTACCGTGCGAGCGACAAGTTCTGATTCGTCTTTCGCCACGAAACAGTTCTCAATCATCGTGCTCGACGTCAATGAAGCCCCCTCGATTTTGATCACCCAGACGGTGAGCAGTCTCCCCGAGAATGCCAACACCACTCCGGCAATCAACATCGCGATAATCAGCCTCATCGACGATGCTCTCGGTTCCAACACACTGTCGCTGACCGGAGCAGATGCGGCCAAATTTGAGATCATGAGCGGTAATCTCAGACTCCGGGCCGGCATGGCGCTCGATGCGGAAACTCAGACGCTCTACACGGTGACCGTGGTTCTGAGAGACACGACGCTCAGCTCGACGCCTTTCAGCGTCCAAATCGTGAACCTGACGATCACAAACGTTGATGAACCACCCACAGCCGATGCGGGCGGCCCCTATGCGATCTCGGAAGGAGACACGCTGACGGTTGTCGCCGGACCGAGTGTCGATCCGGAAGGCATGCCACTGAGCTACGCGTGGGATATCGATGGCGACGGACTGTTCGATGACGCGACTGGCAGCACGGCTGCGCTCAATTGGAATCAACTCACCGCGCTGGCGATCCCTGTCAATGACAACGGCACGCGCACAATCGCGGTTCGTGTCACCGATCCAGCCGGAAACGCAACCATCGCAACTTCGACGCTGACCATCAGCAATACGGCACCGATCGTTAATGTGTCTGGCAACGCGACCGCAACCAGCGGCGTGCCTTACACGATCAGTCTTGCCGCCAGCGATCCTGGTGCGGATACGATCACGACGTACCGCATTACCTGGGGCGATGGAATCACCGAAAATGTCGCGGGGACTGCGACCTCGGCCAGTCATGTGTATTTGACTCCCGGCGGAACGCGGTCCATTACTGCGCAGGCAATCGACGAAGACGGCACGTTTGCGATGAGCGGCGGCCCACTGGTCGTCACCGTGCTGAATACCGCTCCGTCGAGTCCCACGCTTTCAAACAACGTGGTTGCGGGCCTTACGAAGGGGGCAGCCGTCGGCACGTTGAGTTTTACCGATCCTGACTTCGGCGATTCGCATACATGGACCGTGAGCGACAATCGGTTCCGAGTGACCGGTTCGCAGCTAACATTGAAAAATGGTCAGCAACTTAATCCAGTCTCGGAACCAACCGTCACGCTGACAGTGACGGTTCGAGATGCGAGCGGTGCGACCGGCGTTTCCATCTTCAATCTTCGCGTCAACAATGCCCCCGTGGCCGTCGGTGATACTTACGACGTGGATGGCACGCAGCAGTTGACTGTCAGCAGTCCGTCAATCGGCGTGCTGGCCAACGACTCGGACGTCGATGGTGATTCGTTTTCAGCCAGCCTTGTGTCAGGTCCTGGCCACGCAGCCGCTTTTGGCATGAATCCAAACGGCACGTTCTGGTATCGCGCGGCGTCGGGCTATTCCGGAGTCGATTCTTTCCGATATCAGTTGAACGACGGCACGAATTTGAGTGCCGTGACCACGGTGGTGCTGAACGTCAATCAGCCGGGTTTGCTGACGTATTCGCCGCTGCTGTCCAGCGTCCTCGAACATCAAACGCTGACGACGCCGCTCCAGGTTGGTTCGTTTAACATCGCCGACGACGGCTTCGGTGCCAATACGATCACGCTGAGTGGTCGTGACGCGGCATTGTTTTCGCTGGACGGAAGCAACAATCTGTTTCTCAAAGCAGGACTGACCGTAGACTTTTCGGTATCCACGCAATTCGAGTTGACTGGTCTCCTGGATGACCCGGCAATCGCCGGAACGCCGGACGCTTCACTTGGGGTCATTGTCGCCGTTCAAAATGTGAACGACGCGCCCGTCGGATCTTTTCTCGCGGACGTCACAATTCTGGAAGACGCGCCGCCGGGGACGATCAGGACCGCAGCGGCATTTAGCGACATCGACGGAGACGTCCTGAAATACAGTTTACAAATCGTCTCGCAAACTCCGGGGCTCATCAGGACTTTCAACATCAATCAAACGACCGGAGTCATCAGCTACTCACTGAATGCCAACGCGTTTGGCTCAGCAGGTGTGCGGGTCACCGCGAAAGACCCGGCCAACGCAACGGCGTCGCTGAACTTCAATCTGATCGTGCAACCCGTGGCCGATGCTCCGATCGCGCAGGCGTATTCGAACAGTACGTATACGAATCAAGTGCTGAAGGTGTCCGGGAGTGGAGTCCTTTCATCAGTCAATGATCCGGATCATGACTCGCTGACGGTGGCCCTCGTCTCCGGTCCGGCAAACGGCACGCTGACACTTCAGGCAGACGGTGCTTTTGTTTACACACCAAACGCAGGATTTCAGGGCGTGGACACGTTCCGTTTTGTGGCATCTGACGGAACGCTCAGCAGCAATATCGCGACCGCGACGATCAGCGTGCTGCCGCAGTTTATCGGTGGCTCGCCTGCTTCATCGTCAGGGACAGGCGGTTTTGGCAATACCAGCTCCGGAACGTCTGCCGGAACCACGACCCAGTCGTCGTCCGCACATGGGGCTGCCGGCACTGGCGCTGCCGCCGGGAACACTGCCATTCTTACGAATTCAGCGAGTGGATCTACGTCATCGAGTAACGGTCCAGGCCAGCCGCAGTCAGCCGACCTGACGCTTGCCTCACCGGGCCTGTTG
The DNA here is from genome assembly GCA_038214195.1 of Planctomycetales bacterium. Taxonomy (GTDB): domain Bacteria; phylum Planctomycetota; class Planctomycetia; order Planctomycetales; family Planctomycetaceae; genus SXXK01. The sequence goes on along the minus strand of JBBQSE010000133.1, from coordinate 686 downwards.
CCATCGACCAATCAACACAACGACGACGAGTTCGCGGGGATGTTGCCGACAGTTGAGCCGGGAGCCGCAGAACGAATCACCACGGTGACGACAGAAAATCTGGAACCAGGGGCACGAGAATTCGACAGTGATCACGATCGTCGCTCGAACGCAAATTTGCGACGAGGTGACTTTGATACGGCGTTTAGTCAATTGTATTCGACGAACACCATGTACTCGGTCAGCACCGCCAGCGAGCAGCATTATCGAAATCTAGCCGACTACGCGGGCGAACAGGCTGACTCGGTTTTTGACGACATGGAAAAGATGCGGACCTCCAAAAATCGCATCGTTGGTTCTGTCGGAGTCGTCACAACGGGCTTCTCTGTCGGATATTTGTTCTGGGCCATCCGCGGCGGCATGCTGGTCTCCGGGCTGCTGGCGCAAATGCCCGCATGGGCAATGCTGGACCCACTGCTTGTGATCGATGATGACCAGAAAGAAGAAGACAAAGAGAGCCTGCAAAACATCGTGGATCGCCAGCAGGCGAAGTTGAATCAGGTTACTGCTGCGGCAGAAACCGGGCCGTGTGAAACATCACAGGAAATACACGACGTGTCAGTTACGTAGGAACAGTTATGAAACAGTTTCCCATGTCCCTTCTCCCCCTGGCAAGGGGTAGAAGGTGGCCGACAGGCCGGATGAGG
>JBBQSE010000132.1:0-17238 GCA_038214195.1 Planctomycetales bacterium | reverse complement strand
CAGGCGACGTCTCCGAAGAGGAAGCGGGGTCAGGGATGCCTGAAGAGTTTGTCGTTTTCATGAGGCACTCTTTAGCGCATGCCAACCAGCAAACCCAGGTCAAAAAAGCTGCTTTTTGATTTTTTCTCAACCTCTCCGCGTGATGCTCTTGCCCCGCACCGGCCTCTGGCGGATCAACCGCCACATTTTCATGAAAGTCTGACGCTGATGCAACATCACGCGGAGCGTGATGAGTACATTGCCACGCGGCGCGCTCGGTCGGGGCCAGCAGCAGGTCGCAATACTGAAAGCCTCGCAGCGAGTAGAGCAGCGGGTAGGCGGGCTGGCGCTCGGCCTGCATTTGTTCGGCCTCGCGGAATCGCGTTTCCGATTCGGACCGGCGACCCGCCTGGTGCAGGGCGTCGGCGTGGGTCGTGCGTTTGGAATACCGCTGAAACGCATCGTCGCTGCGGTCGGCGTAGGTCACGGACTGCTCGGTATCCCGCACCGCCGCGGCCACGTCGCCCAGCGTCAGCTCCAGTTCGCTCAGATTACTCGCACTCGATGGTGCGTGTTCCCATTCCTGACGGTCAAGTCGCATCTTCATGTTCGCCCGCATCGGTTCGAGGGCCTCGGTCAGCCGGCCCAGGGCGCGCAGGCGGAAGGCGGCTTCGTTCAGCAGCCAGGCTTGGTCAGCTTCCGTGAGCGCGGGAGAAACGCGGGTCCACGGTGGCTCGAAGAAACAGGCGACGGCTCCCAGGTCGGAACCGAACGCGCCGAGTCTTTTTACGGCGTAGGCTTCCTGTGATCGCGCGATTCGGGAATAGTAAACCGTCTCACACGCCTCCTGCTGCAACCCGGCCTGGCAGCCGTGGGCGATGGCCTGGTAGAGCGGTTGCAGGGCTTCGAGCGTGGGCTGGTCGCCTTCCTTTGTTGTCTCGCAGAGGTGTTCGTAGAGACGGCGGTGGGCGAGTTGGAAGGCGTCGTCCTCCGTTAGCGGCAAGGCGCTAGCCGCCGGTGTCGTTGCCACGACGTCGCTGGCAAGACCGGCAGCTAGCGCCTTGCCGCTCATTCTTATTCGCATCGCGAAATACTCGCGGATCAGCGGATGGCAATCGACTGAGCCGTCGTCTTTCTCGCTGATCAGGTTGATTTCTTTCAGCCGAGCGAGTGCGATTTTGAAATCCTTGTCCGCACCGCCAGCCAGCGTGCCGGTCAGGCCGGGGATTACTGGTTCGGCGCGCAGTGCGTTCAGGCAGGCGTTCGAGTGCAATTGATGAAAGGTCCCCCGCAGAAACCGGGCGAAACCAGTTATCCGTTTTGGAAGATTGCAGAAGCGGTCACCGATACAACGGGCAGTTACAGTTTTTCCGGGCTGCACAAGGGTGATCGCTACCACTTCGAAATCGCTGGTCTCGGCGATCTGATGATACGAAACTGGACGTACCAGTCTCCCTTTAGCCAAACGGTCGAAACCGAAGATGGTGCGACGATCGAGATTCCGGACGCCAAATTCGTCAGTAACGGCCAAAGTCTCAGCGGGGTCGTCGTTGACCCGGATGGCAACCCGGTCTCCGGGATCAGCGTAAGCGCGCAACTTGCGTCCGGTGGAATGCTGTCACGTCCTCAAAATGGTCCTCCACCGTGGACAGAAACTAACGCTCAAGGCCACTTCCAACTGACCAGTCTTCCCGATGAACCCATCGCGCTGATGGCCTACAAGGCGAATCCGGCTGGAGGACGAATCGACTATTCAGCGAACATCAGACCAGCGATCGGAGCCCAGGACATCCGAATCAAATTTGACCCGCGACTCGGCAGCGGTATCGAGGATCTGGATGCGAAGTAGTAGAACTTCGACTGCCCAGGTTTCGCCCCCAACGGCCTCGTGCCGTCGATCCAGAGTGCTGCCGCGATTTGTGTAAAACCGCTGCTACGCTTCAACCGGCTGGGATCGGGACATTCGCCACTGCTGCACTGAATGTGGAATCACGTATCAGGGGTTCTCATTGCTGACGGCCAATCAATCAGCAGTGACCTCGCCCACCATCGCCGCCATTGGCCGTCACTACAGTCGAACACAGGCGCAGATCGTTTTTCGTTCGATGTTAAGTATTGGGCAGGGAGCCTTTTATGGCAGACTGGTTGCTCTTCATGGATGTTTAAAGACACAAAAGACGCCCAGCCCATTACTTAGCGGCCATGTGAAGTTCCTTTCGGAATTCTGACGGTGTTTGCCCGGTACCTTTTCGAAAAAATGTGGAAAACTTGTTTAAGGAATTGAACCCACACAATTGGGCCACCAGTGTGATCGACTGGCATTCGTCGCCAAGTTTTTTCTTGCATGCCTCCAGACGCAGTCTGCGGATTTCTTCTCCGGGTGAGCGGCCTATGGCGTCTCGAAAGCGTCGCTCAAATGTCACTCTGGAGACGTCGATCAATGGAAGCAGATCGGAGACCTTGATGTTCCTGGCGGCATTTTCGCGAATGAAGGCAATTGCATGAACAATCAATCGATCGTCTTCCGGATCGGCGGTCGATTTGCGGACGATCTATTCCTTCGCGTCAAGTGTGCTATGCTTTGCTGGCACGCGCCCGTTGAGAAGAGATTCCATGATGCGGGCGGCTTCGAGCCCCAGTTCATACGATGGCTCCTGCACCGCAGTTATGGAGTCATCCGGCATTCCGCAAAGCAATGATTCGCGGCAGGAAATCAGAGCACTCAGTCCCAAATCATTGGCTGCGTGCTGAACCAACTGGCTGACGCCAACCGCAATGAGATCACAGGACGTCACGATAGCCACGTGTTTGCTTGTTCTTCCGACCGCCGCAATCGAACGTGCAAATCGATTGCGGAGAGTTGGATCCAACATTGTCGAGTCGCAGAACTCTGTCTCAACGTGGTGAAATTTCCATTTGCGATTTGCGGCTTCCTGAGCCAGCGTATTCGCCAGACGCTGGTGATGTGCTGTCGAAATGAACTTGAGAGATGTCACTAATCGGCCCTCAAGATGATCGGCAACAAGTTTTGCAACAGATTTGGCGCTCACGCTGACCGAAGGGAAATCGACGGGCGCAGTTCCAATGTTCACGACGGGCAAATTGAGTGCAACAACGGCGTCAATGATTTCGAGGTTTGCATTTTCAAGAGACACGATCAGCCCGTCAAGTCCCCAGCCGCCGATCTCAAGGACCTCGCGGGTGGTGCGATGATGATCCAGCAGGAAAAACCTGCACCCCGGCTTTTTGCGTGCGGATTCCATGATCCCCTGGATGGCAGCGTACCTTTGCGCTGAACAATCTCGAATGAGGATGCCGACCTTTTTCACATTCACAATTGTGTTCTGCTTTTGCCAGGTGGAATGTTTCGCTTTTGCGTCGCAGGCACGACGCGCAATTTGCCAGGAGGCGCAATGTTTCGCAACGCAACTGAGATCTGTTGCGTCAAATGACTTAAGCGAATAACGTTCGAGACTGATTGTGGAGCCACAGTGGGTTTCACAGGGATAAAGCGAATTGGTGCCACAACTGGGACATGAAAAACAGGAGTTTCGTGACACTTTCGAAAATTGCCCCTGAACACTGTTTCTGCCGCATGTGCTCTGGAATAAGTGGATTTCTGTTCAACCCAAGCCAACGGTGAGGCTGTTATTGTCCAAATTGCTGAGCAGCCTTGCCGTTGCCTCGGGTAAAACAGTTCAAACCGTCCCGTCCGGTATGCCCCTGGTTCACTGGCCCAGCCCTGTCTCTGTCGTCTTGAAATTTGGCTCAGACATGCCCCAAAACAACTCAATCTCTCTCTGGATCCAGGCTGTTCGGGCGGGGAATGAAGATGCTGTCAACGAGTTGTGGCAACGATACTTTGTCCAATTGATGAACGTGGCTCGCAGCCGAATGGCGACCTTACCGCGAGCTGCGTATGACGAAGAAGATGCAGCAATCAGTACGTTTCGAGTACTTTGCCATCAACTGCGGGAAGGCAACTACCCTGACTTGGCGGATCGGGACGAATTTTGGCGTTTGATGCTGAAAGTTCTGCTTCGAAAAGTCAATCGCCGCGTTGACTACGAGACCGCTGAGAAGCGTCGATTATCCTCTGCCCAGTCGAGTGAACATTCGGATGCGGTTTCTCCCGAGAATCATGTTGAATCGATTATGGTCGCCGATGAGTGCCAGCACCTGCTCATCAGACTGAAGGATCCTGGCCTTGAGCAGGTAGTAATCCTGAAGCTGGAAGGATTCTCGAACGAAGAAATTGCCGCAAAGCTGAATCGCACGCGTCGAACCGTTCATCGAATGATGACACTGATTCAAAACGTCTGGTTGCAGGATGAAGATACGGACGAAACATGAGCCAGCCACTCGACCTGAATCAACAGAGAGAACTGCATAAACTGTGCTGCCAGTTCGAAGATGCATGGAATGCCGGATCGAATCCTTCCATTGAAGCTTTTCTCCGCAAGACCAACTCGGAAAATCACGATGCTTTGTTGCAGGAACTTCTGGCGATCGAACTCGAATTGCAAACAGATGCGGCGGCAGATGACAGCGTTCGTTTAGAGTCTGTCGATACGCGGTCAGAGTCGCCAGGGCGTGGCGTAGCGAACGTCGCGAAATCGTTGGGCCAGAAAGAACGCACGCTCGAAAATGTACTCGACTCGTACCTCAAGCGTTTCCCCGGCAAGGCGGACCTTGTGCGAAATACGTTTGAGAGTTTTCAGGAATCAAACGTTGCAACTCGGGACACGACTGCATTCAAAACGCTCGACAGTCGCTATCAATTCATTGCAGAAATCGCTCGAGGCGGGACGGGGGCAGTGTGGCGAGTTTACGATCAGCGTTTGCAGCGTGAATCCGCCGTGAAAGTATTACTGGATTCACGCAACAACTCGGAAATGCGCCGTCGGCTCGAACAGGAAGCAAGGTTGTGTGGTCGATTGCAGCATCCCGGCATCGTTCCAGTTCACGAACTGGGACACTTTGACGACGGTCGTCCGTTTATCAGTATGAAACTGATCGAGGGAATGACGCTGGCCCAGAAACTGGAGTCTAAAAAGAAGACTTCGCAAACCGAATTGCTTGAGATTGTACGACGAGTGTGTCTGGCAATGGGTCATGCTCATGAGAAAGGTATCGTCCATCGCGACCTGAAGCCGGGCAATATCATGGTCGGCGCGTTTGACGAAGTTCAGGTCATGGACTGGGGACTCGGGAAGGATCTCTCGTGGCGTTCTGATGAGAAGAGCCCTGCGAGTTCAGGATCGTCAACCATCGAAGCCGCTTCTGCCGATCACGACACGGCGCTCACTCTGGCAGGGACAGTTTTCGGCACGCTAGCCTATATGTCACCAGAACAGGCTCAGGCGAAAACTGATGCGGTCGATCAGCGAAGCGATGTGTTTTCATTGGGGGCCGTGCTGTTCCGTATTGTCACTGGCCAGACCTTGTATTCTGGTAGTGATGCCCTGAGTTTGCTCAATATGGCGCAGAGCGCTGATACCTCGCCCGCATGGAAATTACTTCGAAAGGCAAAAGCCGCACGACCGCTCAAATCGCTGATCAAAAATTGTTTGGCGACACGACCGTCCGATCGGCCAGCGAATGCCATTCAAGTTGCCGAACGTCTGCATCAAGTTTTGAATCCACGAATCAGATCCGGTCGCTGGGCTGCTTTGATTCTGCTGATCATCGTACTTTACGAAGTCGTCAGCTTTTTCATCCTTACGGTTGAGATCAAGTAGTTCGACTGTCCCAGATTGGTGTGATCAGAGGGTCGGGAGTCTTTTTTGGACGGAAACGTCAGCGCTTTTCAACAAGCGACAATCCAAAAAAGACTCCCGACCCTTTACTTCAACTTACAGTCGAGTTCGTTGACCTGTTCAGGTTTTGCGTCACGCCAAGTTTCCGTTTTGCTCAATCCATGAAGAACATGTTGAACCTGCTCGACCTGAAGCTAATCTTCGGCTCCAAGTTCGCCATTCTATTTTTGCGTGATCTCGCAACGTGGCTGACAGCTTATTTGTTTCGGGAGTTCAAAATGAGATTTATGGTTGTTTCGATGGCGTGCCTCATGGCCGTCGCCATCGGAAGTTCTGAGGCACATGCAGGACGCAGGACACGCTGTTGCGCGACGCAGCAGTTCTGCGGATCGCAGAGTTTCGATGGCTGCTCGTCAAGCTGTGGCGGTTGCGGTTCAATCAGCGACGGTGGCGGATGCAGCTCAGGTGGCTGTGGTACGTCAAGCTGTGGCAGTAGTCAGCAGTCATGCGGCACATGGGAAACCGTGGAACAGACGATCATGGTTTCTCAAACCGTGATGGAATCTCGCACAACGACCGTCAATGTTCCTGTCCAGGAAGAACGACAGGGAAGCCGCACTGTCTGCAAGACGGTTTATGACACTCAGGAAGTTCCTTACACGGTCAGCGTTCCGTATCAGGAAACGATGAATGCAACTCGAACTGTCTGCCGCACTGTGCAGGATCAGCGCGAAGTTTCTTACACGGTCAGCGTTCCCTATCAGGAACAGATGACGGGCAACCGCACTGTCTGCAAGACTGTCTATGACACACAGGAAGTTCCATACACGGTCAGCGTTCCCTATCAGGAAACAATGAACGCAACTCGCACTGTCTGCCGCACTGTACAGGAACAGCGCGAAGTTCCGTACACTGTCAGCGTTCCTTATCAGGAACAGATGACGGGCAACCGCACTGTTTGCCGACAGGTACCAGTTGAAAAATTCCGCACGGTCTGCCGTGATCAGGGACACTGGGAAGAATCCTGCTCAACTTGCAGCAGCGACGTCAGTTCAAGCTGTGGTGGTTCAAGCTGTGGTGGTTCAAGCTGTGGTGGCGGATGCAACAGCGGATGCGGATCTTCATGCGGCGGTTGTGCAAGCAGTTGTGGCGGATGCGGGTCTTCATGCGGAAACTCGTGCCAGCCTCAGACAACGCATCGATGGGTTTCAAACCCTGTTCAGGAACAAGTCGCATACACGGCTTATGAATCCATTCAGGAGCAGGTTCCTTACACTTACACCGTCACGAAATGTCGCCAGGAACAGAAGACTCGAACAGAGTCGTTCTCGCGTCAGGTTCAGGAACAAGTTCCTTATACCTACAACGTGACCAAGTGTCGTCAGGAACAGCGAACTCGATCAATCCAGGTTGCACGCCAGGTTCAGGAACAAGTTCCTTACACCTACACGGTCACGAAATGTCGCCAGGAACAGAAGACCCGAACGGAGACGTTCTCACGTCAGGTTCAGGAACAAGTTCCCTATACATACAGCGTAACCAAGTGTCGTCAGGAACAGCGAAATCGATCCGTACAGGTTGCACGACAGGTTCAGGAGCAGGTTCCATACACCTACTCAGTGACTGTGAATCGTCAGGAAACTCGTGAAATACAGGTTCCTGTGTGCAAGATGGTTCCACAAATCGTCAGCCGTCAGGTCTTCCGACCAGGCTGCACGACCTGCAGTGCCTCTGGCGACTGTGCCAGTGGTGGATGCGGTTCGGTTGATGGCGGATGTGCCGGCAGCTGCGGCGGATGCGGAAGCCTGTAGCCTGATTGGTCTGAGATCGGGAAGCTTGAAGTAGATGCAGAAACAATTCCGGCTGAAGCAATCCTGCTCAGCCGGAATTTGTCTGACATCAGAAAACAGGATGTGAGTGTGAGAGGCGGATAGTGCGAAGGATCGCCGCCGCCTCTTGCACGTTGATCCCTGGCGTTTGGGTGTTTGTTAAGTAATGGGAATCTCGATGTTCAAAATTTCTTTTGTTCTTCTCTCAATTTTTATTTCAATACCAGCGTCCCTGTTTGCCCAAAGCGTTCCGCAGTATATCGCGCGGCGCGACATCCAGTTGAACGGGCAAGTCGTTGTTCAGGCAGGCGACCTGATCAATTCTTTGGAAGCAGCACCTCCCAAAGTGACAATCATTGTCGCGGACGGCAAACACGCGGTCGTCGATCGCGCTGATCTGGCCGACACGAATGAAGCAATAGAAGTGCTGGCAACGCTGATTGGAAAGCATCCCAAAGAAGCGCGACTGTATTCTTCCAGATCCAATATCTGGGCCATCAGGAAAGACTTTCCGAAGGCCATCGAAGACGCGACTCAGGCAATCAACATTTCCGAATCCAAAGATGCCATTCTGTACGTGAATCGAGGCGTGTTCTACTCGTCTGCTGGTGACTACACAAAAGCGACCGCTGACTATGTTCAGGCAACACACATCAATCCCTCATTTTACGCCGCGTACCAGAATCTCGTCTCGGCGCATATTGCACAGAAGGAGTTCAAGAAAGCGATCGACATCTGCAATCAGGTCATCAAGGTAGATGGCAGCAATCCGGAGCACTATGTTCGAAGAGGTGTCGCATTTCGGCACCTCGAACAATGGGACAATGCGGTCGCCGATTTTTCGAAGGCTCTTGAGCTGAAGAATGATCATCTGCCAGCACTGGGCAGCCGTGGCTTTGTCTACTATTTGCGAGGCGAATACGCGACCGCCGTGAAGGATTTTGATGCGATCATCAAGCTGAATCCGAATGATGTGATGGCCTACAACAATCGCGGTTACAACTCGTTTCTCGCCGGAGACTGCAAATCCGCATTGGCCGATTTCGACAAAGCAATTTCAATGTTGCCAACCTATGCTGCTGCGTATCAGAACAAGGCATGGATGTTAGCGACGTGCATCGACGACGAAGTCCGCAACGGCAACGCAGCACTTGACGCCGCAGAAAAGGCCATTGCGCAGCGCAAGGAAAAACAGTCTTCAGACATCAAAGCTCTTGCCGCAGCGTATGCCGAAATTGGAGACTTTACTTCCGCTGTCAAACATCAAACGGATGTGTTGAGTATGGTCAGCGAAGACCAGAAACCCTCCGAAGAAGAAATCCTCACCGCATACAAGGCAGAAAAACCCTGGAGAACACAGGCTGCAACACCCGGCGGATGACAGTGAACAGCTGGCGGCAAAGATTTAAGGCCTGGATCGTTGCGGATCGTTGTGATCGCCCTATTCATTGGAGCGTCACTGGTAAATGGTCAGTCCTCAGCCGCGCCCTGATCGAAAGTCATTGGTCAAGATTGCGGACCTTGCGTCTCATTCATGCTTGAGACTGTCCGACGAATTGAGATTTTCCGTCGGGTAACAAAACAATCACAAGTGTACCGCAGTAGCGGCCAGTCGGACGGATTTCACCGTTGGCGAGGACGCGTCCGGCACCGTCTTTCAGAGCGATGTTTCCTCCAAACCAGGCGCGCTCAATATTGATTACATTCGCACGCCCATCCGGCGATGCCCCACGGCCTCCAATTTGGTCCAAGCGCTTTTCCCAGGACACTTCGGCATTCAAAAACAACGTGCATGGGGATTCAAAACTCTGGTTTGACCGATCAACGATAAGCAGATGATTCAAGTCGGGGGGATTGAAGGCGAATTTTAACCAGGTGAAGCCCCGGAACCCGATCAGCAGAACCAAGAGAGTCCCCGACACCGTCACGTGATTGAAGAGCAAGCGACGGACAGAAAACAGATATCTGTTTTTCATTTACACCATTTCAACTACCGAATCAGCGCCGGCAGTTCTTCGGCTGACAGACGATCGGCAAAGGCGGTGCTTTATATTGCCTCCATGGCATCCCAACAGAATACGAATTCGCCCAAATGCCGTTCGGTCGTTCTCATCTGTCGAGACTACGGTTATAATCCGGTAGTTTTGATCGCCGTACGTTTAATTTCTAACAGGCCATTGCAATGCCATTCCGATTTCCTGGCAAGGATCCACTTATGGAATCACAGGAATGGAAAGATTTTCCTACGACATTCAACACAGTGTTGCGAGAACGGCTCGGGCCTTCACTCTCACCACAAAAGAGAGCAAGTTCCAATACCGCAGAGTACCCTTCGGGCCCTCTGGCTATTGGTTCCTGACTTTGTTTACCAAACTGGCGGAGTCTCATTGTGAATCCACCCGAAAGCAAAGTTCATCATCGCTCCCCGCCGGAAGCCAAGATCGCCCTGTTTCGCTCCCTGTTCCGTGGTCGCGAAGACGTCTATCCTCGACGCTTTGAAAGTCGGACAACCGGGAAGTCCGGCTACGCTCCTGCGTGTGGAAACGAATGGGTGCGAGGCCTTTGCGAAAAGCCCCGTGTGAAGTGCGCAACATGTCATCATCGCCAGTTCTTGCCGGTGACGGATGACGTCATTCGCTGGCATCTTTCCGGACAGGATCGTGGTGGCGGCGATTTTACGGCTGGCGTGTATCCGATGCTGCTCGATGAAACCTGTTTCTTTCTGGCGATGGATTTCGACAAGACGCACTGGCAGCAAGACACGTCTGCCGTGCTGGAAACATGCCGCCGCCTGGACGTACCGGCAGCGTTGGAGCGATCGCGATCGGGCAACGGCGGACATGTCTGGATCTTCTTCGCTGAAGCGATTCCGGCAACCATTGCACGTCGATTGGGATCATATGTGCTGACGGAAACGATGGAACATCGGCCGGATATCGGACTGGATTCGTATGACCGCTTCTTTCCCAATCAGGATACGCTGCCACGCGGCGGATTCGGAAATCTGATCGCTCTACCGCTGCAAAAACAGCCACGGGCCAATGGCAACAGCGAGTTTCTGGATGAACATGGAACGCCCTATCCGGATCAATGGAATTATCTGTGTTCCATTCGACGCATGTCGCGATCAGCAGTTGAGAACATCGTGCAGGATGCCGGTCGACGAGGTCGAGTCCTCAACATACGCATCGCGATGCCCGATGACGGCGATGACGAACCGTGGCTGACTGCCCCGTCTCGGCAGCCACGCGAACCTGCGATCCTGGGCACTTTGCCGAAACGATTGACGCTGACCCTCGGCGATCAAATCTATATCGCAAAAACTTCACTTCCGCCCGAACTGCGGAATCGCCTTGTGCGCACCGCGGCGTTTCAAAACCCGGAGTTCTATAAGGCTCAGGCGATGCGGTTGCCGACATACGACAAGCCGCGGATCATCGCCTGTGCCGAAGAACATTCGCAGCATATCGGTCTGCCACGCGGCTGCTTCGACGATGTCCAGACGCTGCTGAGTGACCTGAAAATCGGCATCGACATTCAGGATGAACGTGTCGCGGGAACACCACTGAACGTGACGTTTCGAGGTACACTGCGGCCGGGACAGCGAAAGGCCGTCGATGAATTGCTGCGGCACGAGACCGGAATTTTGTCTGCCACGACGGCATTCGGTAAGACCGTCATCGCGGCGTGGCTGATCGCTGCTCGTGGTGTTAATTCGCTGGTCCTCGTACATCGGCGGCAATTGCTGGATCAATGGGTCGAACGTCTGTCGACTTTTCTGGACGTGACGGAGAAAGACATTGGTCGCATCGGAGGAGGACGAAAAAAGCCAACAGGCCGAATCGACGTGGCCATTATTCAGAGTCTTGTGCGGAAGGGCGTCGTCGATGATTGCATCGCGGATTATGGACACGTGATTGTGGACGAATGCCACCATCTGTCGGCGCAGAGTTTCGAGCTGGTGGCCCGGCGGGCAAAAGCAAGATTCGTGACGGGATTGTCGGCGACCGTGGCTCGCAAAGACGGACATCATCCCATCATCTTTATGCAGTGTGGTCCAGTGCGACATACGGTCGATGCAAAGTCCGAAGCGGTGGTTCGGCCCTTCAGTCATTCAGTCTTTGTGCGGCCCACTTCGTTTCGACCGATCACCGAAGCCGACCCGGATATGCGGTTGCAGTTTCAGGATCTTTATCGCGAACTCATGGCCGACGCCGACCGTAACCGCATCATCTGTGAGGACGTTGTGCAGTGCATCAAGGAAGGGCGTTCGCCGCTTGTGTTGACGGAACGTAAAGAGCATCTGATCGTGCTCGAATCTCTGCTGAAGCCGCACGTGCCGCACATCGTTGTGTTGCACGGTGGAACGAGTCTCAAAGTGTCCCGAGAAACTCAGGAACAAATGGTCGCTATCCCCGACGGCGAACCGCGTGTATTGCTGGCGACGGGACGCTACATCGGTGAAGGCTTCGACGATTCGCGACTGGACACGCTGTTTCTGACTCTGCCTGTTTCGTGGCGCGGCACGATCGCCCAGTACGTCGGACGTCTTCATCGGTTACACGACGGCAAAACAGAAGTGCGAGTCTACGACTACGCGGATCTCAATGTCCCCATGTTGTCCCGGATGTTTGATCGCCGATGTCAGGGCTACGAGGCTGTCGGCTACACAGTGCTTTTGCCCGGAAGTGCGGTCCCCGGCTGGCCGTCGGAAGTACCGTTGCCCGTGGATCCGCAATGGAAGAACGAATACGCAGCAAGTATTCGAAGACTGGTTCGTGACGGAGTGGATGAACCACTGGCAAAACTCTTCGTACACACGGCACGTAAAGTGGAACCGGAAGCCGAAGGTCTACAACGTGCCCGCAGCGCCAGCGAGGCATTCTTGTTTCGACAACTGGAAACCCTCGCCGAAACGACGGGGCGTTTTCGAATGAACGCCGAGCTTCCCATCGCATTCGATGGCTGGGGAAAGATGGAAGTCGATCTGCTGAACGAGGATACTCGACTAGTAATCGAACTGGATGGAGGTCAGCACTTCGCGAACGAAGACGCCTACCGCCGCGACCGACGCAAGGATGCTTTACTGCAGGAACACGGCTACTTCGTGCTGCGGTTTTTGGTTCAGGATATCGGCGCCAAGCTGGATCATGTGCTGGATACGATTCTTCGCGTTCTGACGCATTTACGGATACGCTGATGCGATCATTGAAGCAACGACGAGGCTTATGGAGGCATTCGTCGGCCAGCCCGAGGCTGTTCCGCAGATTTCTTTGAAAGACAGTCGTATTGAAGTCTTTTCACGACCACAGTTTCAGTTTTCCGGACCGACTCAGTGATTTGATTTCCTGTCAAATCTATACTTGTGTTGTTACAATGCTGACCAGTCTTTAGGAAACGAAAGGTGTCTCGATGTCGAATGTGTTGGATATTCCGGAAGTGCGAGCGGCGGCGGTTCGCTTGACGCCAGATCAGTACCATCGACTCTATGAAATGGGCGTCATTCCTGAAAAAACCGAATTACTCTCCGGGATTCTGGTAGAAAAAATGCCTAAGTCACCGCTCCATACCTGGATGGTCGCATTCCTCCACGCATGGCTGGGAACGATCATCGATCGCAGCTTACACATTCGACCTGAGCAGCCGCTTACCTTGCGTGACTCCGAACCAGAACCCGATCTCGCAGTTGTTAAGGGAGATTTGAACGAATACCGTTCGCAGCATCCGTCGTCCGCCAAATTTGTCATTGAAGTGGCGTTGAACACCGAAGCAATGGACCGACAGAAAGCCGAGATCTATGCCTCGGCAGATGTGCAGGAGTACTGGATCGTTTTGCCCGGCAGCAAGGCGATTGCCGTCTATCGTAGCCCATCGAGGGGACTGTATCGCGAGTGCCGCGAATACAGTATCGATGCTCCTCCAGCACCTTTGTTTGCACCCGAGTCGGTCGTTCCAGCCTGCGAATTATTTGCTGGCTGAGACTGCAGATTTATGCTCAACTTGAAAGTCCCGGCGAATCACTGAAAATGCACGTGGCTTCACGAAATGAAATTGACGCACAGAAAGTTGTTTATGTCTGTTGTCTCGACAAGTCACATCTGGCTCGATGAACGCAACGTTGCGTGGATCGATCAGACGAACATCAAAGTCATCGAAGTTGCACTGGAACGTCTGGCTCATGGTTCCAGTGTGGAAGAGATTGTGGACCAGCACAAAGGCATTCTTTCGCTGGCTCAGGTGCATGCTGCGCTCGCTCACTTCTACGATCAGGAAGCAGAATTCAATGCAGAGATTGAATGCCAGCTTGAGCGCGCGGACCAGCTAAGAACTGACTCGCTTGGAAGCCCCGGTCGCCTGAAACTGAAACAATTGGGACGCCATTGATGGCTCTGCGGTTTTACATGGACGTACACATCCGCCGATCAATCACTGAAGGATTGCGTAAAAAAGGTGTTGACGTTGTCACCGCTCATGAGGACAACTGTGCGGAACTAAGTGATCCAGAACTGCTTGCCCGCGTCTCTGAACTTAGCCGCGTTTTGTTTTCAATGGATGACGACCTTTTGACAGAGGCGACTCTTCGACAGACAAGAGGTGTCCCGTTCGCGGGTGTCGTCTACGCCCATCAGTTGCGAATCACCGTCGGCCAGGCAATTCGAGATCTCCAATTGATGTCCGAAGTTTATAACGCGGACGACATCGCCAACAGGGTCGAGTTCCTGCCGCTCTAGCGCCGCGTCCATCTGGAAACGCCAGGCCAGAGTGATCGGACTCAAGCGGGGCGTTCAGCGCACCAGCGACATTCGGGTTTACATGTACACATTGAGCTTGGTCGCTATTGTTGTCAGTGGCAACACAAGAGTCCGAACAGCGTCTTGCAGCGGGATGGTCCGATAAGACGCACATGCGACCTTTCCGTCAAATACGACGCCCCGTTCGATCTACCGCTCACCCCGGATGAGCTGCGGTGGGTTCAATCGCCATCGAGTTAATCGTAGACTGGCAAGCGCTAAACACGGGGCAGGAACTAATGATGGTCGCCACTCTTCGGGCCATTTGCGTATTCGTTCCAGCCTCCTTCTTTTTGACCCGCGAACAAAAATCTCTGGAATCGGTTCCTGCCACTTCTCATTTCGAGTCTCTCCATGCAATTTAGCGCCTCACTGATTCCGAATTCGATCTAAATCACCCGCGCACCCGGTAAACACGTGCGTACACTTTTCGTCTATTTTTAAATAGATGAAAGCGATGAAAGCGATGAAAGCCCTTATTGCTTCCGGAATCTTTTGGGCAGAGAAATATGGTCGTTTTTTCTCAACGTGGCCGCTGCGGTATCCGACAACGCTGTCAGGCCTATGAGATCGATATACTCGCCCTCCTCGTGCTTACTTAATGCCTCTGCTGCAGTGTCCGAAAGCGTCGTCAGGCCGTTAAGCACCAGCATGCCCTTGTGCTTGCTAAACGCTTCTGCCGCACGCTCCGAAAGCGTCGTCAGGCCGTTGAGATAGAGATCGCCGTCGTGCCTGCACAAAGCCTCGGCTGAGGCGTCTGACAGCGTCGTCAGGCCGTTGAGAATCAAATCGTCTTTGTGTTGGCTCAAGGCCTTTGCCGAGACGTCCGAAAGAGTTGTCAGGCCGGTGAGCACCAAGTCGAAATCATGTCGGCTCAAAGCCTCTGCCGCAGTATCCGAGAGAGTCGTCAGGCCGTTAAGATACAAGTCGTCCTCAAGCTTGCTCAAAGCGTCCGCCGCAGTATCCGAGAGCGTCGTCAGGCCGCCGAGAGACAGAGCTCCGCGATGCCTGCTCAAGGCTTCTGCTGCGGCGTCTGACAGCGTCGTCAGGCCATTGAGCAGTAGATTGTCTTTATGTTTGCTCAATGCCTCTGCCGATGCATCCGACAGCGTCGTCACCATATCGAGGTCCAACGGAGCTTCTCTGGCTGCCAAAGTCTTAGCCCGCTCTTCGGTCAGTATTCCCCCAGCCTCCGCTTCGAACCCTGTTTCACTGCTTAGAGAGCACCCAGCACACGCAAACGCTGCGTGAATGCCAGTCATGACAAACAGCACCCGCAAAAACTCGCTCATCTTGTACCTCGGTCAGGCGATAAAAGGTGTCATGGGAAACTAACAAAACGAGTGTAACTTAACCTCACCGAGCCGTCGTAGTGAATCAGTTCGGAAGCGGATCTTTTTGCGGGAGTGAGAGCCTGGAGTGGAGCTAACGCACGGCCAAAAACGAAAAGGTTCCAAAACGAAAACGATTGTCTGGAATCAGTTTCCGCCACCGGGGAAACGATAAGGTTCCAGCCGCCAAACCGAAATTCAGCTTAACCTCGTGAGCTTGTCGTTCCAAGGACACTGGACAAACGGGGAAA
This sequence comes from Planctomycetales bacterium, assembly GCA_038214195.1. Lineage (GTDB taxonomy): Bacteria > Planctomycetota > Planctomycetia > Planctomycetales > Planctomycetaceae > SXXK01. The sequence goes on along the minus strand of JBBQSE010000132.1, from coordinate 1,298 downwards.
ATCAAAGGTCGTCCGCAGTAACATCACGCATGGCGACGTGGCGAATCTGGTAGATGACAATTGTCTGTTCGCGGATGACAAACAAAATGCGATGCGTGGTTTTTTTGCCGGAACCGTACAGCATTTGTCGCAACTCAACTGGCAGGAACTCGCTTTCGCGAGCCAGTGCATAATGCAGTGGATTATCATCCAGTGAATTCACGCTGGCGAGAAGACCGTTGAACCATGTGGAGGCGACAGTGGGATTCTGTTCGGCGTACCAGTCGGCGGCAGCATTCATCTGCACTTCCGCCGTTTTGGTCAGGAGCACTTCACGCTTCATTGGGGTTTGTCAAAGCCATGCTTCTGACGGATGGAAGCGGCGTCGGTCTGCAGCGAGACCAATCGACCAACGGTTTCATCTTCCATACTTTCGCGCAGGCCAGCGAGGTCCATTTCATCAAACTGTTGAAGGGCCGCACGCAGAACATCTTCGGCAGTTTGGAACTGCCCTGATGAAAGGTGACGTCGAACAGACCGCTCAATATCTGGGGGAAGATTGATTGCCATGCGGTGAGAATACCATAGCAAGGTTCAGACTGTCAAAACGATTCGGTGTGGACGTGACAAATATTACAAATGCTTCGCATCAGCGCTGCAGCGTGTGAAAAGGAAGTATTTGACGCAAGCTGCGTCAAAGGAAAATAGACCAATTGATCTTGCCATTCGTTTTGCTCACTGCATTGAATAGCGAGAGCCAACTCGTCGATTATTCTGCCAATCGCCGCTCGGTCAGAGTCTTCAAAAGATCCTTTCGGAAGGCGGCGCACGATTCCAATCTCGTCTTGGATTTCGGTAGCAACCTGTTCACGAGTCGCCAGATATTCGTTGACCACAGTGTCGTTATTCAGACACCAGGCGACCACTGCATAAACATTAGACTGTTGAAGTGAGTCGTATGCCTGAACGATTTATTCCGGCGTTGCTCCTGCATGCCAGGCGCGCATGACGAGTTCGAGAAGCACCCGAGTCTGGCCGACCCGCAACGCACCAGCGTCGTCGCGGCTCAGTGGGACAATCATGGGTTCAAGGAGTGGTGTAGACATGAATGCTCTCGTTGTTGATTCAGCGCCGTGGAGTCATGCGTCTGGGCGTAGTTCATTCTAACCGGCGGGCACGTGACAGGACAGAACGAGTCTCAAATTCCTGGAAGCCCGGCATTTTTGGAATGCCGGGCTGCCGGAACAAAGTGCAGGTCGCGGGCGAGAGAGGTGAGCGGCAAGGCGCTAGCCGCCGGTGATTGTAGACTGCCGTAGACC
>JBBQSE010000131.1:0-17344 GCA_038214195.1 Planctomycetales bacterium | reverse complement strand
CGGCTGTGGTGGAGGCCGTGACCGAAGCATTGAAGCAGCAGGTTCCCGGTTTTGTTCAGTCGTCGGTGAATCCATATCAGGGAGCGCTCGCCGCCAATCTCTCAGCATTAGCCCCCGCCGGACTGGAAATGGTGTTCTTCTGCAACAGCGGCACTGAATCCGTGGAAGCGGCGCTGAAGCTCGCCCGCATCACAACGGGTCGCGAGAAAATGCTGTCGTGTGAAGGTGCCTTTCACGGCAAATCCTGCGGAGCCCTGTCGGTCACTGGCACGGCCGAGTATCGCAGGCCGTTTGGAAAATTACTTTCCGGTTGTGAAACGATTCCGCGCGGTGACAGGGAAGTGCTTGAACGCGAACTATCAACGCGGCGGTTCGCGGCGTTTATCGTTGAGCCGCTGCAGGCCGAGGGCGGGATGTACGTATTGCCCGAGGGATTCCTGCGATGTGCTGCAGAGTTGTGCCGCCAGACCGGGACATTGCTGATTGTCGATGAAGTGCAGACAGGCCTCGGCCGCACCGGGTCATTGTTTGCCTGCGAGCACGAAGGTGTGGAGCCCGATATCCTGTGCCTGGCGAAATCGCTCGGGGGCGGCATTATGCCAATCGGAGCGATGCTCACGCGCCGCGACTTGTGGATGAAAGCCTATGGCACCATCCAGACTTTCGCACTGCACACGAGTACATTCGGCGGCGGAAGTTTAGCGTGCGCCGCCGGTCTTGCGACGTTGCGGGTTCTGGAACAGGAACGGCTGCCTGAGAATGCCGCCCTGCGGGGGGCTCAGCTGCTTCGCGGGCTGACAAATCTCTGCCGGCGTTCACGATGCGTGAAGGAGGTTCGTGGTCAGGGGCTGCTCATTGGTCTGGAGTTTCATCCGGTCCCGGCGGGCATGGCGACCCATTGGAAGGCTTCCGATCCGACGGGAGTGGCGTCCATGATGATTCCGCAATTCGATCGGCTCGTCGATGGTTTCAACGTGCTGCACGCGATGCAAACGCTGCTCCGAGGTCATGGAATCTACGCGCAAACGTGCCGCTCAAATCCGCTGGTGCTGCGAGTACAGCCGCCCCTGATCATTTCCGAAGCGGAAACCGCCCGTTTACTGTCGGCGATCGAACAGACCTGTGAGGAAATTGACTTTGCGAACAGCCTGCTTGACAACCTGATCGGCAAGACCGGAATCGGCGAACACGACGCCGCTGCCGCCGGGAAAACGGCCGCATCGTCATCCAATTCCTCTGGCACCACAACATCAACTCTTTTGGATATTCGCAAAGTTTTCAACGAGGAACTGCCTGCGATCTTTGCCAACAACGCTGATGCGGCAACGCAAATCGGGGCAAAATTCCAGATCAACATCAAGGGCGAAGGAGGCGGTGAGTGGTTTGTTGATGCCTCAAGTTCCGGTCCGGCTGTGATGGAAGGCAACCCCGGCGGTGCCGATTGCGACATCACGCTGAACGAGGGAGACTTCCGCATGATGTACGATAACCCTCAGGCCGATTTGCTGCGACTCTACGTTTCCGGCCAGGTACGATTTACAGGAGATGCCCAGAAGGTCACACGGCTGCAAAAGCTCTTCGAACTTTAATTGTCTACTTTATGACAGTCATGCCGATCCACGGTTTGACCCGCGAACTCACGCTGCACAACCGTGGTCTTCCGACTCAGATTTCTCAGTTCACCTGTGTCGCTGGAATCGCTCTTGCTGCCATGATGCTGCCAGGGAGCCTCTTTGTAATCTTCAAGCTTCTTCATCAGTCTCCTGTCTTCCGGTGATCGTGTGAATGCGATGTTAAGTGAAGCAGAAATCATTTCGATCCAGACAGGTCTGCCGCAAGAACTCTGCGGCGCGAAATCATGGACGACCGGGTTTCTGAAGCAGCCAGTGACCGAGTTGCTTTGGCTCGGCGCGACGAATCTGGAAGGTGACGGGCAGGCGGACTTGGTGCATCACGGTGGAACGCACAAGGCCGTGTGTGTGTACTCGGGGGAGCACTATCCGTACTGGCGCGAGACGCTGAAGTTGCCTGAGATGCCGTGGGGCAGTTTCGGGGAGAATTTCACGGTCGCGGAACTCACGGAATCGGATGTTTGTATCGGTGACGTGTGGCAGATCGGTTCGGCGACGGTTCAGGTTTCTCAGCCGCGTCAGCCATGCTGGAAACTGGCTCGCCGATGGAACATCAAAGATTTGGCTCTGCAGGTTCAGGAGACAGGCTATACCGGATGGTATTTCCGAGTGCTCGTTGAAGGGTCTGTACAATGCGGCATGACAATGTCATTGATCGAACGTCGCTGTCCGGAATGGACGGTCGCAGCCGCGAACGACGTCATGCATCATGACAAGAAGAATCTTGACGCCGCCGCGCGTCTCGCCGCCCTGCCCTTGCTGTCGCCCAGCTGGAAGGAGACGCTCGATAATCGCGTAGCGCGAGGTGTTGGGCCGGACGAAAGGAGTCGGCTGGATGGCATGGTTGATTGATGCTGAGGCGGAGTATTGGAACGGCGGTCGAGGATTTGACTGGTCGCAAACGTGCGGTCGTTGCTGGTTAAGTTGCTGCGCGGTCAAGCCCTCTCAACCGGCCTGCGGCCACCTTCTCCCCCCGATCTCAGGGGAGAAGGGACAGGGGCGGCAGTGTCCACAATGTTAGCCGCAACATGCTGATTTAATCGCACAGCCAGCGCATCCAGGATTCGATTCCACGGCGCTCGCCGCTGCCCATCCAGCGGAACCAGATCAGGCAGGCGGCCATGAAGACCAGGGCCAGCGACAGGGAAATCATCGGCGACATCACCTTGCCCAGATAATACGTTGGTTCCTGTCCTTTCGCGACGCCGTAGATCCAGAGTGGCCAGAGATGGACGAGATGATGCAGGACATAAATTGACAGGGAATACTGGCTGAACGTCTTCGTGATGCCCAGCGCGGCACTGTATCTTTCCCGCTGCGGATTGAGATCCACCCAGAGATGGCCAATTCCAAAGAGCGTCAGCGTCATTCCGATCGTCGCCGAGACATAAACGACGGTTGACGGAAACATGGTCCAGCCGCCGAGCACTTTGTTGGCCAGAATGTCGGGCAAGTAGGGACGGGCTAACAGAGTTGCCATCGACGCAGCGATCAACAGGCAGCCCAGCAACGCCGTTTTCTTTGATAGCCGTCGCGAATCAGCGGGTTCTGCGAAGACTGCGGTTGCCGTGACGAATCCGGTCAGCGAATACGCGATCCAGGGAAAGATGGGGAAATAGCCGGTCGATAGAAATCCGATCAGCACATCAGACAACGTCAGGTCACCCTCATAGTCACCTTCGACCCAATACGCATCGTAGTTGGCCATGATGCGCAGGATCGGACTGACGAGCACACTGACCACAGCCATCAGGACGAGGGTCGGCGGTGGAACGTGCCGCGCCCCGTTGAGCAGCAACAACGCAGCTCCGATGAAGGTCAGCACATCCCAGTTGAATGTATCTTCCGGCATCCACACAAAGACGTTGAATGCAAAACCAACTCCGAAAATGAACAGGCCGCGGCGCACGGAGATTTTTGATATGTCCGATTCGCTGCGTCCTTTTCCCTGCTGCCCCTGAACCCACAGCACATAACTGAGACCGGACAGGAATGCGAAAACAGGGGCACCGAGTCCGCCAAACGGCAGCTGATGGCCGGACAAATTTTCGCTAAAGTGCGTCAGCACCATTACAACGATGGCCAGCGTCCGCATAATGTCGATCGACGGATAGCGCATAGGTCAGGTCGCCGCGCGCGTCAGGATTTCGAAGACAACAAACAGAGTTTGCACCAGCAACAGCACAATGATCACCCATTCCAGCATATTGCTGGAACGCGTATGCACAAATTCACTGACGCGCTGGCTGCACGATTCGTAGACCTTTTCAAAGACCTCGACCTGATCGTTCAGAATCTCGTGCCGGTGATTCATCCGAGCCCGATCTCGGAATCGTTCGGCGACCTGGCTGGCCAGCGTGGGCGGATGCACGTGCGGGCAGTTCACGTGCGGCGCAATACGCGCCAAACGGGCTCTCATCAGCATGACTTCTCCATAGCGCTGTCTCAGCTGCTGACGCCGGTTCAGTGATTTTTCGTCGAATTCAAAACTCAGCGGGAGGTCCCTTTCCCAATCCGGCCAGCGGTCCGCAATCTCACATTCGATCGTGCGAAGTTCGGCATCGAAGAACGCGACTTCCATCAGCGTTTTGCTTAGCTGGTCCAGGCGTTCCAATGGTGCGAGCACTGCAATTCGGTCGTCAGATCCAAAGACGACGGTCCCCTGAAACGTCATCATGAACCCAGGCACTCGATCGGCATTCGACGACGCATCGACCCACTCGCGGGCCTGAACATGAACGACGTTGCAATCAGGATCAGCGACGGGGATCGTGAGAATTGACAATCCTCTATGCGGTGCCGTTTTTGCAATATCGACTTGTCCATTCACCAGCACGGCCCAGCGGCGAACCGACTTCGGCAATGCAAACAGCGTGTGCTGCTGGTCCGCTGGTTCGGATGCAAACACAACATGGCGCACTTCCGAACCGGATGGCAGGTTTCCGGAATCACGATGCTCCGCCCAGTTTGCGGCCTGGGTGATCGTCTTGATTTCAGGGTTAGTCATCGTTTTCCAATCTGCTTTCGTCGGTCATTTGTGCGGCCAGCCAGTTGGCCACGAATTCGGCTGAATCCAGGACGCCATTGAGTGTGGAATCGAACAGATAGTCGCCGACGACGAACAGATTCGGATGCTCCTTCGGCTCGGGCTGATGTCGACGGTCGTGAGACAGCGGAACGATACCGCCTGGCATCGCATTGACCGCTCCGGTCCATCGATGCACGCGCCCTTCGATCAGGAATTCACGACCAAATGAAAGAAACGACGGGAGTGAATTCAGCGCCTCTTCGATCAGCTGCTGATCGCCGAGACCGCTCATCTCGAGCGCCGCGCTGCCTCCAACCAGCCAGCCCAGAACACCCTGCTTTGATTCCGGCCTGCGGGAAGATTCGTCGTACAGGCAGCAGCCACCAAAACGGTCCAGCATCCAATACGAGTCGCTGGTGAGTTTGCGCCAAAACGGATATTCAAAGAGCAGCGTCATCCGCAGGTAGTGGGCTGGGTAGTTGTAATAGTCGAAGTGTCGCCGCATGGCGTCCGCAAGTCGGTCGTCCGGATAACTGACCGACGGTAGCTGATTATGTGGCAGCGCGATCACGACAAAATCGAAATCCAGGTGACTCACGCTGCCCGCGTGGCTGAAGCAGACTCGCATGCGATTGTCGGCACAGCGTTCGACGCTGTTGACCGTGTGTTCCAGCAGGATGTTGGCGGCCAGACGGGCTGCCAGTTCGCGCGGAAGCCTTTCGTTTCCGCCATCGATGCCATAGAGCCGCATGTAGTCGGGGTGATTCATCAAATAGTTCTGCAATCCATAGACGCGACTCGTCTTGTCCGGTTCCGTCGCCAGGTCGCTGTGAATGAGCGTCTCGATAAAGCGCCGCACAGACGGATGAGTCACGCCGGTCAACAATGAATCAAACGACCGGGAATCCGGCGGCTCAAGTGATCCGTCCGGACAGTCAGAATAATAAAATGCTTCGGGAACCATTTGGTCCCGGGCCATGCGATCAAACGCCGCCAGCTCACGATTCGCTTCAACGCCAAGGTGGTCTCGAATATCGTCCAGGTTGGCAAGGATGTGATCGTCCATGATCACGGCAGAACCTCCCATCGGACTGATCGGCAATCCGAGTTCAAGCACCAGTTCTTTGAGTGCGTCTTCGTCGATCTGTGAGTAGTCGTAGAATTCCGCCGCGCCGGCTTCATAATGCATCGGAGCGTTCTGAAACTGAGGTGTCAGGATCTTCCCGCCAACTCGCGACGTCGCTTCGAAAATCGTCACGCTCAGCGGCCTGTCGGACAGTTTTTGCAGAGCATAGGCCGTCATCAACCCGCCCGGCCCGCCGCCGATGATTCCGACCGAGAAAGGCCGTCCATTTCCTCGTTGAATTGATCCCATGACTTTTTGAGTGTTTCAATAGCCTTGAACTCAGCTCGCGAATCGAACTCCGCTTTCCTTAATGCACCGTGAAGGCCAGGGGATTTCGAAAATGAGCCGGCACAGGTATCGGGCTGCTGTTCAACATTCAGGTCTGACCATGCTTATGCAAATGGTGAACACCGGTGATCAGGAAAAGTTGCTCTATTGCCCAAAAAATTGCTGCCTTGAGACGGGCAAAGGACAAGCAACACCCGTGATCACTGTACCAGATTCAACTGCAACCATGTGGATGGATCATAAGCCGTCGGAAAGTCGTCTCCGATGCTCAGTGGCAACTGGCCAAGTTCCGTGTCTTCGACGACGACGTAAAAACCAACGTGGCCGATCTCAGGCGATTCCACGAATCCCGGCATCTGGGCGGCGGGGATCCAGACGTCCAGTTGATAGCCATCCTTCAGCGGTGTCACGATTGGCACGACTTGGCGCGCCGACAGGTCACGCCGGGTGCCTCGCTGCTGGGCAATCTCCACAAACTGAACCGTGGGTTTGTCATCTGCCGCTTCGTCGGACGGAAGAATTTGCAGTGCCGTGCAGAACTCCGTCGCGCGGTGGACGTTGGCCGTGTGGCGGGTATCGATCGAGATCTGAACAGAATCCGAATGCTTTAGATCATGACGGCGACCCTGAGGTTCCAGTTTCTTGCCATGGATACTTAGCTCAATGGCCAGCCCGTCCGGATTCCACGCCAACTTCACTTCCAGCCCCGCGTTGCCCTCATTCAGCGCGGCTGGCACAAAAACCCGCGCCTCATCAGGCAGCTGCAGCGGCTTGCCTTTCTTGCGGGGCAAATCACCAATGCGGGGAACTGACAGTTGATAGTGAAACAGAAACGATGGCGGAACGATCATGACTCTGACTCCGATTCACCAGAACGCATCCCATCCGGAAATCGCGTTTGTTCACCAGCGGAATCAGCTTCCATCTTCACCACGATCGGATACAGCCATTTCGCCCACAGAAAGTATTGCACCACAAAAAACAGGAACAGGCCGAAACCGGCCACCACCATCAATAACACTCCGGGGATGATCACAGCCGTCAGAGCCACAAACGCCACGCTCAGCACAAAGCCAATCATGAGCGCAATTGCTACCGTCGGCGGCTGGGATGCCGCAGGTTTGGGAAGTCGCGGCCTTGGGCGAGGCAGTTCGGTCATGCCAGCAGCCCGCTGCTAATCAGTTCGGTCAGGGATTCGTACCGAATCTGCATGCCATCCAGAATGGAGTCCTTGACCTTCGTTTCTGTGAGCAGAAAGCCAAGCATTCCGCCTGGCGGTTCGAATTGAATTCGATCGGTCAAACGGCATTCTCCGGTACCAACGACCTCAATCTGCTGATGATGCGTCCAGCCCCGGAGCGGGCCTTCGACCTGATCCTCGACGATCTGCAATTCTTCCACCGTGATGTACTCGTGAATCGCGCGCTGCTTGAATCCGTACGCGGTAATTCGGAATTCGATCCGCTGACCCAATGTCACAATCTCTGGTGCGGACAGTATCTCCAGCTTCAGCGATGGATCGCTGATCTGAGGCAGATTGGCGGTTCTTCCGAGAAACGCACGGAGCCGGTCGGCAGAAACAGGAAGGATTGACGACGAAACAGATTCTGGCATGGGGCGTTTGATCTGGGACGAAGGACTGTGGGCGGCGCGACGAATTGACAGAGTCGAACGGAAACCGGCGGCATCTCTGACTTCTGTTTTTTACCCCGGCAGATACCGAAATGCGAGAGAACAGTTCACTCGGGAACGGATGAATACGCTATTCTCGCACGGCTTTCCCGGCCATGATCAGATCCAGATGGCCCTTGAGACGTTCTTTTTCCGCATCCGGTGCCATTTCCAGGGCCGTGCCAATCCATTGTTTGGCCTCAGTGAACTGACCATTTTCGGCACAGGCGGCGGCGAGGGTGTCCAGCGTATTCCATTGCTTGTATTCGGTGACTTCGCACGCCTGTCTGGCCAGCGTCAGCGAACGTTCCCGATTGCGAACCGCATCGTTAGGAGTCGTGGCGAGCAACCACGCGAGATCATTCATCGCCTCCCAGGCACGACGATCGATGCTGATCGCGAGTTCCAGGTCCGCGACAGCTTTCGCGTGATCGTTTTTCTGATGGTGGGCCAGCGCGCGGTTACCGAGCGCATCGACGTATTTAGGGTAGATCTTCAGGGCCGCCGTGAAATCGGCGATTGCAGCATCTGGCTTTCCAAGCTCCTGATTGACGATGCCGCGATTGTTCAGCGCCTCGGGATAATCCGGCACGATCTTTAGCGCTGAATTCAGGTCATTCTGCGCGCTGGCAAAATCTTTGAGCTTGAGATAGGCCAAAGCGCGGTTGTTGAGCGCCAGCGCATTCTTCGCATCAATCGCAACAGCCGCCGAATAGTCCCCAACAGCCGACTTAAAGTCACCCATCATGTAGCGGGCCTGTCCGCGATTGTTGAGCGCCCCGGCGTTACGCGGTTGTGCCCGCAGACTCTCTGTGAAGTCGGCAATGGCTTTCTCGAATTCTCGATGAGACAAATAAGCCACGCCACGCAGATGATAGTTCTCTGCCGACTTCGACTGATTGACGCGCTGCGTCATCGTTTCAATCGCCGAGTCGAACGGAGTGCAATCCTGTTCCCAAAGCCAGCCACTTTTTTCGTCAATCCAGAGCCATTCGCCATTCGTCAGCGTGACCGTAAATACCTCGCCAACATATCCCCTCCACACTATCGCTTCCGGAGTTCTAAATTCCGCGCCGGCGGTCGTAATCAGAATACTGCTGCCGATGCGAGGATCTTTAGCGCTGGCTTCGGGCTGCTTGCTCTGTCCATAGACGATGGATGAATCCATCAGAAGGCAGCACAGAAACGGGAGTGCGATGGTCAGGGAGAGGCGAGTCATGGCTGGGAGATCCCTGCAAACAGCGGGCAATCATGAAATTGCTGTCTCAAGTAATTGAGGCAATACAGCCCGGATTCTAGACGCATGCAGCCCGGAAACAACTGATAGCGGCGGCGCGACCACGGCGCGGCACAAGCCAAGTTCGCTCATGGCGGATTTGAGTCCGGGAATGAGCTGCATGTGACCGTCAATATCGAGATAAACTCCCTCGAAGACACGGCGAATGACATCTTTCCACTGGGCAATTTCCGAAGAGTCCCCGCGTAGTGCGGCCTTGTAAAGCGACGTGTAGACGGCGGGCAGCAGATTCGCACCACCACAAACGCCGCCAGCCGCGCCCAACGCGACGGCTTCCGCAAGTCTTTCCTCCGGCCCCATGAAGATGACGAAATCCTCTCGGCCGCGATAGCGCCGACAAAGATCTGCAAAGTAGTCCATGTCGCCGCCGCTGTCCTTAATTCCGACGATGTTCGGATGACCGGACAGCGTGTCCACCGTTTCGGGATCCAGCACGATGCCAACGCAGGAGGGCATGTTGTAAAGCATCAGCGGAAGCGGTGACGCCGTCGCAAGGGCGTCAAACCAGCTGACGAGAGCCGACTGCGGAACATCGAAGTAGAACGGAGCCGCCGCCACAATTGCAGCCGCCTGACATCTGCCCGCGTGGTCAGCCAGAGCAATGGATTCCGCAAGACTGGTGTCGGTGACGCCGACCAGCACGGGCACTCGGCCGGCAGCAGCTTCGCAGGTCTGTTCGACCATTTCGTATCGCATTTGATACGTCAGGGAAGGCCCCTCGCCGGTTGTCCCGAGCACAAACAGCCCGGACGCGCCGCCTATAATCAAATGCTCGACTATCCCGCGAACAGCCAGACCATCCAGCTGATCCGGCACGATCATGGGAGACACAACCGGAGGAATTACCCCTGAAAATGTGAGCATGACGAAACCATTCCTGAAGTTAGACCGTTCGCAGCGGCAAGTCACCAAAGTATGCAGTTCGCACCGTGGAACACGTATCGAATTCTGAACGCGAGCAGTCGCTTTCATTGTCGGGAAGTCTGACGATGATGAATGGCTCGCTCCTGCCGATTGGCAAAGATTTCCCAATCTCGTGCGTGATTACCTGTTAAAACCGAATACAGCCAACCGTTCTGATCTCATCCATCACCCCATGTCAAAACATGTGGGAAATTGTCTGGAGACGCTCAACTGCAGCCAACCCTGGATCCGAAAACGATTCCATCGCTTTCACGCAAAAACTGCCGATCTATGTCTGGCTGGGCGAGTTGGCGAACTAACGAAAGCGTCGTAAAGTGTTGCAGTGTCAAATGTTGCGAATGAATCCAGTGTTTGGGAATTACTCGCAAGAATTGAGCAGAATACGTGAATGAATAATCAAATCGTCAAAGTGCCATTGGGCCGCCCAGTCCGGCTGCGTAGACTGCGCAGCCTTCAAAACATGGGCTTCTTCAGCAAGAGAACGCTCCAACTCAGCCGGATTTGCGCTGAGTGCGGGAAGACGGCGACAATTTTCTTTCGAATCGGCGAGTTTCTTGGTTCAATGTTGGGCTCATTCAAGAATGTGCGCCTCGCCTGCCTTGTGCATAATTCCGCGCACGTGCTGTTGATGGCCTGTGACTTCGATTTTATCAGGAGAGACGATGTATACGTTGCTGACCGGTGCTACAGGACTTGTTGGGCGCTACCTTGTTCGGGATTTGCTGCTGAACGGTCATGAACTAGCCGTTGTGGTGCGACCATCTCGCCGCCAGAGTCCTCGAGAGCGTATGGAGGAGATTCTCCAGCATTGGGAGCGTGAACTCGGTCGATCGCTGCCCCGCCCAATTGTGCTGTCTGGGGATATTACCGAGCCGTCCTTCGGACTGTCGCCGGAAGACGCCGAATGGGTCGGCGAAAACTGTGCTTCCATTATTCACAGTGCTGCGATTCTTGAATTCTACGGCAAAGACAGAGCCGGAGAACCCTGGCGGACGAATCTGAACGGCACGCAGAACATGATCCAGTTGTGTCGTGAACGGAAGATTTACGACATCCACTACGTCTCGACGGCTTACGTGGCGGGCCTTCGGGAAGGACGTGTGATGGAGAACGATCTGGACGTCGGGCAGACCTTTCGCAACGACTATGAAGAGAGCAAGTTCATGGCCGAATCACTGGTGCGAGCCATTGACTTCGCGGACCATGTCACCGTGTATCGTCCGGCTGTCATCGCGGGAGATTCTCGAACCGGATACACCAACACATACCACGGCATCTATCTGTATCTGCGACTCATGGCGCTCATGATTCCGGCACTCCCGCCAGGCCCAAATGGCAAGAGATATACGCCCATTCGCATGAGGATGACCGGTGACGAACGACGCAATATCATTCCTGTGGAATGGGTATCCGCCGTCATAAGCCGGCTGTTCGAAACACCCGAAGCGCGTGATCTGACCTATCATATTGCTCCCGAAAATCCGATTACTTCCGGCGAGATCGTTGGGTATGCGGCAGACTTCTTTAACTCCGAAGGCGCGACGTTTTGTGGTCATGACGAGATTGAGCCGCCACCGGCAAGCCGCGAAGAAAACGAAGATCAGTGGATGTTCGAAAGAATGTATTGGGAAAACGCGGAGACTTATGCCCCGTACGAACGCAGCGACAATCTATTTGATCTGACGAACACCAAACGGTTCGCGGGTGATATCGTTTGTCCTGACTTCGATCGCACTGTCATGATTCGCTACATTGAATTTGGGAATGAAGATCGATGGGGAAAACGCAGACCTGATTTTGAGCCCGTGTCATTTTGGGCCGAAGACCAGTTGACGGCATTGTCGCGCGATCCCGCAGACAACAATCTCCAGTCCATCGGCCTGGATGTCAGCGGACCAGGTGGCTGCCAGTTGACGGTCGAGCTTTCAACCAAAGGCATCCACGCCGTCACTCGTGGTCTGCCTGAAGAAAACGTTCCTGTGCTGCATGTGTCCAGTCGCGAGATTGCTGACGTTGTGCAGTCGGGTTCTGTTCGAGACTTTAAGAAGGCTGACTGGGAACTGCCGGAAGGCATGACCGCTGCTGAACTTAACCAGTTGCTGATCAGCGTCCTGCAGCCGGAACCTGTTGGATCACAAACATGATTCGGCGGGCCGATCAGTTGCTGCTGATCGCCACGTTGTTTCCACTGTGCTGGCTCTTGATGATGGCCGTCCATGAGGGCGGCCATTTTCTTTGCGCCACTGTTACGGGCGGGCGAGTGACTTCCGTCGTGCTGCATCCATGCGCCATTTCGCGAACCGATGTGTCGCCCAATCCCGCGCCGCTGATTGTCTGCTGGGGCGGATCGATTGTCGGCTGCCTGCTGCCACTCTCTGGCTGGTGGATCTGTCGGACTTTGCGATGGAAGTTCACCTTTCTGGTGCGATTCTTTTGCGGCTTTTGTCTGATCGCAAACGGTGCCTACATCGGAGTCGGATCGTTTGACGGCGTTGGGGATGCCGGTGAATTGCTTCGGCTGGGCATGTCGCCGCCAATTCTGTGGGGATTCGGTCTGCTGACTGTTCCGACCGGGTTCCTGATCTGGCACGGTACCGGATCGGACTTCGGTCTCGGCAAGCAACGACGTTCCGTTGATCCAGCCGCACCACTGCTGACGGCGATTTTTCTCATCGTGGTCGTGGCGCTTGAATTAATGTTCGGCCACACTTAGCGGGCCGTTTGCATTCCAGCTGATGCACGCACAGAATGACGGTTGGATTCTTTCGGTTTCATTCATGATGGACGCGCTCTGTGCTCTCTCGTTTCCCCGCCATCGTCGCCCTGCTGCTCCTCAGCTGCACTGTGCGTCAATTCGTTTCCGCTGCTGCGGGTGCGCCTGCGATACGGCATCCGATTTCTGTGACCGAGGCCAGCATCTTCGTCACGCGTACGAAAGCTGTTGTGCGGATTCAGATGTTTGCGGAAGATTTAATTCTGTTTCAGGGACTGGAACCCGATGATCAGGATCGAATCCTTCCGGGGGACCTGAAACGCGGTCTGGAAGATCACCGCGCGTTTCTGCTCGAAAAAGTGACGTTGCGCGATGCCAAAGGAGAACCCATTAAAGGCGAAGTGACGGATGTGAAGCCCTTTGAGATCCCGCCAGAGGGTATCCTCAGCTCGGACATGATGCTGCACACCGCAACGTATGAACTTGAGTTTCCGTTTACTGACCCGCCGGAGTTCCTGACGATCCAGCAGGACATTAGCGACGAAAATTTCATCATTCCCAGCGAAATGAAGCTGACGGTTCATCAGGCTGGAACGGCACTGAACTACACCGAATCGCTGCTGCCTGGCGCGTCCACAACCGTACGCTTTGACTGGCAGCAGGTGATTACCGAAGACGCAACCGACGAAGAGTGGGAAACATGGTTCTCGAAACAGCGCGAAGCGACGTTGGGGATCACCAGTTACAGCAGCGTTTATTCGTTTGTGTACATTGAACCGAATGAGATCCGCCATGAGATCCTGATCCCGCTGGCAACGCTGAAAACGATTCTGCCGATCAAGAGCCGCGATGTTTCGTTCATTGAAATTGACGAGCAGGACGCCATCAGAGCCCTGATCCGGGACTGGCTCCGCGACGAAAATCCCGTCACGATCAATGGCTCGCGCGTCCTGCCGGAGTTCTCTCGGATCGATTTCTACGGCCTTGACCTCCGCGATTTTGCGGCGCAGGCCGCAGCGCAAAAGGTCAGCCTGGCAAGCGGACGCGTCGGAATTATTCTGCGCTATCAAACGCCGGATGATTCGGTTCGCGACGCGACAGTTTCGTGGAATCTCTACTATTCCACGATGAACAAGATCCAGTCCGTCGTGATTGCCTGGCCCGACAAGATGGATCGCTTCGAGTTTTCGAGGCACAACACTGCTGAAGCGAATATCCTCACATGGAAGTGCAATCCGAGTGCTCTGCCACAGCCGATTGCGTCTGTCCCGGCCAACGTCGCGCCGAAGCCTGCGCTGACCATTCCTGTCGGCACTATCGTTGGTCTGGCGATCGCATTCTTCAGCCTGCGGATTTCGAAAAACTCGCTGCGCCTGCTTGTCAGCGGAGCAGGGCTCATCCTTTCGATCGCCGTGTGGAATTCTGCGGGTATCAAAATCGATCATCCATGGCAACAGCCGCCCGAACTTAGTCAGGAACAGGCGACCGAAATCTATCAACATCTCCATCAGGGCACCTATCGATCGCTTGATTTTGGCAGCGAAGACCGCGTGTATGATGTCCTCGCCACGAGTGTCGATGGCAAACTTCTGGAACAACTCTACCTGCAGCTGCGCCAAAGCCTGGAGATGCGGGAGCAGAGCGGAGCGGTTGCCCGAATTCAGTCCCTTGAATACGACGAAGGCAGGGAGCGCTCTCGTGAATCCTCAACTGTGGCGTGGCCAGGATTTGAATATGAATCGATCTGGACCGTGGCTGGGACCGTTGAACACTGGGGTCACATTCATGAACGGAAAAATCGATTCAACGCGGTGTTCACAATCGAACCTCGCGATGGATGCTGGAAAATCACACGGATGGACGTCACCGACCAGCAACAAATCGGCTCCCGGACACGCCTGCGATGACGTCGGCTCCCGGAGTTCCCCGGATTCTCTGGAGTCTAGATGCTCGGTTGACTGATCCCAGAATCCGGTGACGATACGTCTCGGTGTTGCGTCGATCAATTGGAAATTAGCGAACAGGAATCCGTGATGAACCTCAAACGTGTATTATTACTGGCGGGCGATTTCGTCGAAGACTACGAGATCATGGTTCCGTACCAGACTCTCCTGACCCTTGGCGTACGGGTTGATGCCGTCTGTCCGGACAAGAAGGCGGGCGACAAAATTCGGACCGCGATTCACGATTTCGAAGGCGATCAGACTTACAGTGAAAAACCTGGCCACAACTTCACGCTCAACGCCGACTTCGCCACAATCAGGCTGGAAGACTATCACGGGCTGTTGATTCCCGGTGGGCGAGCGCCTGAATACCTGCGACTCAGCTCGCGAGTGCTGGAAATCGTGCGAGCTTTCGATTCGGCTCAAAAGCCGATCGCCGCGATCTGTCACGGGGTGCAAATACTCACTGCCGCTGGCATTTTGAAAGGGCGATCCTGTACTGCCTACCCGGCTTGCCGTCCCGAAATCGCCCTTGCGGGTGGAATTTACGTGGAAACCGCCATTGATGGCGTTCTCGTGGACGGGAATCTCGTAACATCCCCGGCCTGGCCAGCCCACCCAGCTTTCTGCCGCGAGTTCCTGAAATTGCTGAAAGTTGCGTGAACATCTGAGTTCTCCCGAGCGGAACCGAGTCGATTTTTCAAATATGGAAACGTTTGTCAATGTCGCAAAGAAACCACCACGATAAGTTCACTACTTGACAGATTTGGGAAATGAGCGTGTAATGACGAAGTTGAAATTCTGAGTGCTGGAACTGGAGCGGGGATGCTTTTAACACAGCCGCAGGATTTGCCAACATCATGATTGATCAGGTCCATGATGGTTCGTTTGCGGGGGCAAGCGAGTCATCAGCCCGGTTGAAAGATGTTGAGATTGGGTCTGCTTTGGATTCATGGGGAATCAGAGCGGATCTTTCACTGGAAGGGATCTCTTCAGTGAATCCAAGATGGGTCACAGCCGCTGAGCGTTGAGTCGCTGGGCGGGTGTCTGATTAAAGGCGTTTCCATGGCTGGGCGCGAAAAGATCCGGGTCGTCGTGACGGGTGTCGGTGTCGTTTCACCAATTGGCATCGGAAACGAACGATTCTGGGAGAGTCTTGTCAATAGCCGGACTGGGATCAACTTCCTGCAATCGATGCCTTCCGATGGCTTGCCATCGGCATTTGGTGCCGAAGTTCGCGACTTCAACCCGGTTGACTTCCTGCGTGAAAAGAAATTCGTGAAGACGATGTCTCGCGATATCCAGTTGGGCGTCGCCTCCTCAAACCTCGCGGTGAACGATTCCGGGCTGGCACCAGGTATGGTTGATCCTGAACGCTTTGGCGTTGTCTACGGCGCTGGCCGGATGACCTGCCACCCCAGCGAACTTGCGGCGGCAGCGGAAGCGTGTCGGTCCGAAGGGGGATTTGATCTCAACAAATGGGGTCCGGAAACATTACGGTCCATCGCTCCCTTGTGGTTGCTGCGGCAGATGCCAAACATGCCGGCCAGCCATGTTTCAATTGACCACAACGCTCGCGGCCCGAACAACACGATTACCAGCCGCGATGCATCGGCACTGCTGGCGCTTTCCGAAGCAGTGCGCGTGATCGAAGCTGATCGAGCGGACTGCATGATTGTCGGAGCCTGCAGTTCTAACATTCACCCAGTCGATATTGCCAAATTCCATTGCTTTGAGGGCCTGTCACGTCGCACCGACGATCCAACTCGCGCCTGTCGACCATTTGACTTCGAACGCGAAGGTGCCGTGGTCGGCGAGGGCGCGGCTTCGTTCATGGTCGAAAGCTACGAACACGCCGTGGCGCGGGGAGCGGAAATCTACGCTGAGATCCTTGGCACCGGTGCGGGTTGCGACGGCCATGGTGCCGCAAATGAATCCGCGGGCCTGGGGCTGGTTCGAGCCATGGAATCAGCCTTGCGACAGTCAGGTGTCCGGCCCGATGAATTGGGGCACATCAACGCGCAGGGCAAGAGTACACAACCTGACGATATCGTTGAATCACGAGCGTACCACCGCGTGCTTGGCAACTATGTGCTGAACATTCCGGTCACCGCAATGAAGAGCTACGTTGGTCACTTCGATGCCGGGGCCGGGGCCGTAGAATTGGCCGGAACTCTGCTGTCACTGAAAAACGGTTACGTTCCAGCCACGTTGAACTACGAGATCCCGGACCCGCGTTGTGGTCTGAATGTCGTGCGTGGCGAGGCTGCCCGTGTTCGAAACCGCACGGCAATCACTGTCAATCGCACCGCAATGGGCCAAAGTGCTGCTGCTGTCCTGCGAGCCATCTGATCGGCGCGTGAAAGACACACAAAGACCGTAGGACGGGCACTTCTGCCCGTCATTTGCCACGACGGGCAGAAGTGCCCGTCCTACGGCAGTTAAATTCACTTCTGCCGCTCGTCTAAAAGATCAGCCAGAAGAACACAATGGCGACCAGCGTTGGGGGAATCGCGCCGGCAAGCAGTCCCAGCGGGCTAATGCCATCCTCGCCAAAGGCTTTCGCCGACTGCAAAATCCCCGCCCCGGCCGGATTTGGAGCGTTCGCAATAACTGTTAAGCCGCCTCCAGTCACGGCACCCGCGACAAGGGCGTATTTGAGTTCGTCAGAAATGCCTTCGACAAGAGATCCCAGATAGGTCAGGGCCGCGTTATCTGTGATA
>JBBQSE010000130.1:0-17344 GCA_038214195.1 Planctomycetales bacterium | reverse complement strand
TGTTCCACGGGGGGAGAGGGCTAGGGTGAGGGGGCCAAAAGTCAGCCGATTTCGAGTCCGCGACGTTCTCCTCAAACTGACATCGTCCGCAGAAAACTCGGTTTCGGCAAGACATTCCCGCGCGTCACGCCCCAGATTACCGAAGACTTTAGGATTCCGCGCTTCCTGGCATTTCGCAAGTTCATGCTTTTTTGGAGACTGCTGCTCGTTCACCAGGTTCATCGCGAGCCGAACAATATCCTCTGAAGACCCCGGAATCGACACTCCATGTCCGTTGAGACAACAGAAACACTGGCTTCCCAACTTGCCGGGAAGATCGCTGCCAAAACTGCAAAGATTGGAATCATTGGACTGGGCTACGTCGGCCTGCCGCTGATCAGCGCGTTCACAAACGCTGGATATTGCTGTATTGGGTTCGATGTAGACGAGGAAAAAGTCCGCACCCTGAAGCAGGGACGCAGCTACATCAAACACCTGGCATCTGAAAAAGTCGCTGACTGGATCCAGCGCGGCGTGCTGGATCCGACGAGCGACATGAGTCGCCTGGGGGAAGCGGACGCCCTGATGATCTGCGTCCCGACACCTCTGAACGCCAGCCGCGATCCGGACCTGCAATACATTGAATCCACATCCGCCGCGATTGCTGCTGTGCTGCGACCGGGTCAGCTGGTCATTCTGGAAAGCACAACGTATCCGACAACCACGCGCGATGTGATGGTTCCGATTTTGAATCGCAATTCGGCTGGCCTGGTCTGCAGTCGCGACGTGTTTGTCGCCTTCAGCCCTGAACGCGAAGATCCCGGCAATCCCGACTACACCGCCGCTGGCATTCCCAAAGTTGTCGGCGGAATTGATGACAACAGCAGCGAACTGGCCTGTGCGCTCTACGGTCATGCGATCGTAAAAGTCATCCGCGTTGCGAATGCCGAAATCGCTGAAGCCTGCAAAATCCTTGAAAACACCTACCGCGCCGTCAACATTGCCCTCGTCAATGAGCTCAAGATACTGTTCGATCGCATGGGCATCGACATCTGGCAGGTTGTCGATGCGGCCAAGACCAAACCGTTTGGATTTCAGGCTTTTTATCCGGGACCGGGGCTGGGCGGGCACTGTATTCCCATTGATCCGTTTTATCTGAGCTGGCTGGCGCGGCTGCAGGGAATGAACACCCGTTTCATCGAACTTGCCGGCGAAGTGAACGCCGGCATGCCGCGTTACGTCATCAGCCGTCTGTCGGAATTCCTGAATGATCAGGGCAAACCCATCAAAGGCAGCCGCATTTGTCTGCTGGGAATGGCGTACAAGAGAGACATTGATGATCCGCGGGAAAGCCCATCCTTCGAACTGATGGAGTTACTTCTCGAGCGTGGCGCGATTCTGTCCTATAGCGATCCTCACGTCCCACAGTTGCCAAAAATGCGGCATTACAATTTGCCGAAAATGACCAGCACAGAACTGACGCCGGGATTCCTCGCCTCACAGGACTGTGCCCTGATTTCCACCGATCACTCGGCCTTCGACTACGAACAGATTGTGCGACATTCCCAAATGGTGCTCGATACCCGCAACGCGACCAAAAACGTGACCGAAGGCCGCGAAAAGATTTACAAGGCGTAACGCCTCCTATTTCCCCTGTTTGAGGCAGTTTTAGAGCCCTACAACAAACTCTTGAAAATCCCGGAAAACTCGTCATACTCCGCGATTCCCAAAAATTCCGGCGGCGCTGGCGTTCAGATTCGAATCCCGCCATATTCATTAAACTCAGCGACATTTCGGCCACGATAAGAGGCCACGTCGCAACAGAATTCTCGGAGCAAAGTGCTATGGCTCATAAGAAGGGACAGGGTTCCAGCCGCAACGGTCGCGATTCAACGGCACAGCGCCGCGGGATCAAAAAATTCGGTGGCGAAGCCGTCGTCGCGGGAAATATCCTCGCACGCCAGTGCGGAACCAAATGGCATCCCGGCCGCAATGTCGGCATGGGCAAAGACTATACTCTCTTCGCACTCTGCGACGGCAACGTACTGTTCGACCAGGCCGGTCGTCGCATGAACATCGTTCCTGCAGCAGCAAACTGATCAGCAGTCGCTCAGAACATTGATCCAATTCCAAAAGGCGGCGACCCCATTCGGTCACCGCTTTTTTGCTGCGCGGTGACCGTGCCATCCTCGTTCCAGGGCTCCAGCCCTGGAACGCACTGCATGGAGGCTCCTGCCTCCTTCGCTGACTTGGGAGGCAGGAGCCTCCGGAGCAGTGTGTTCCGAGGCAGGAGCCTCGGAACAAGTACGTTCATTCCTGAATCGCTCACTTCACGCATCCTGCTGCGTTCGATTCCGTTTATGGTTCGACCACACCAATGCCCGCAATTCGAGCCGCATCACGCATTTTCAGGTCGGCGGTCACCACACTCTGAAGTTTTGCCGCC
This sequence comes from Planctomycetales bacterium, assembly GCA_038214195.1. Classification (GTDB taxonomy): domain Bacteria; phylum Planctomycetota; class Planctomycetia; order Planctomycetales; family Planctomycetaceae; genus SXXK01. Next base: position 14,919 of record JBBQSE010000130.1, on the reverse strand, counting down.
CGCAGTGTTCCTTAATGCATTCAAGGGGGTCGGGAGTCTTTTTCGGAGGAACACGTTGTGAAATTCGCAGGACTTTCGACCGAAAAAGACTCCCGACCCCTTTGCCCCCTTCGATTCGTCTTCCCATTCCTTGCCGAAGTCCGGCCAGCCGTTGATGCAGTCCTGCGATTTTGGCTTCAAACTTCTGGAAATCCGCCGCCACCATCTGCCCGCAGGATTTCACAAGCTCATCGATTTGATTCTGAACCTAACTCGCCTCGGCTTCCAGCCGCTGATATTCTGCGTTCATCCTTGAATTGCTCCCGGAAAATGCTTTGTTGTTATCGCCTTTTTGCAGCGATTCAGGGATCCTGGCCTGGACCAGCTTCAATCACACAAATTCCCGACAGATCGCGAATCCGCCCAACCGGAACTGTGTTTGAATCTCGTCTACACGTCGAACCATCTTTCTGAATCCTCGCACGACTGTGAACATGAGTCGTCCGTGCAAGGCGGCAGCGTAGCAGTTACAATTCCCCATCCCCACATGATGGCTGACCGAGGACGTTCGGTCATCGTGCGATCTTGCTGCGATTACGATTTGCGTTGTCTGGCGCCCTTGGCACTTCTCAAACGTTCTGGACATTCATCATGAAAGGCATTCACACAGCAGGATTCGTCAGAAAGCCACATTTCCGCAGAGGTTAATTCATCAATGGACGCAACTCCCAATCCAAATCCACGTCAAAGACCGAGCCTGTTTTTCATCGCAGCGTATGCTGTGTTAGTCGGTATCGCGACGGCGTCCATGCTTGTTGTAATTAACGTCCTTTTACCAGCCTCGTTTTTGGCTCATGGTGCGATGCAGACAATCGCGCGAGAAAGAACGTCTGGCGGAGGGCAGGATTTGATGAAATTCCTGTCGCAGCCGGAAACCTTGGTGAGCATCGCAAACAATCCTCGGATGAAGGCCACATTTTCCGAGTTTGGCGTACAAGGTGGTACCGAATTGGAAATACTGAAGAAACACCTGTCATTTGAGCCCTATCCAAAGTTGGGTTCGAATGCAGTGCAAGTCCATTTCGAGGCGAACAATTCAGAAGTTGCCGGAAATGGAAAGAGCGCCGTCCTGGAATCGTTACAGGAGGAGTGGGAAAGAGTGTTTCATGGCGAAAAAGATTTTCGCGAATCACAGCGTCTGGCAGAAACTCTCCTGAACCAACGAAGCAGAACATTAAAGGCGGAATTAGAAAAGGCAAATGCAGAGTACAAGAAAGCATTTGACGAGTTTGAAAGCAGAGAGATTAACAGCGAGGATTTCGCAAACGAAATGCAAAAAATTGGCGAAGAGATTCAAGCGGCACTCAGTGGAAAGACCGGCGAGAAGTCACTTGAAAAGATTCATTCGATTATCAATGACTCGATACAATCGAAATCACCCAGGGAAATCGTGCAGCAACTCACGCAACTCGAGGCTGAGACTCAGGGAAGCGAAGGGAAAATCGCGGCTATGCAAAAAGAACTTGAGAAGCGGCTGGAGAAGTTGAAGGAACTGAAGATATTAAGATCAAGTATGGAACTGGGGGAAAAGGAATCGAGATCTAAAAGTGAGGAACGCCGTCGCAAACGCGATGAAGAAAAGGAATTATTGAACACAAAACTCAAAGAACGAATTCCTTCAATGGAACGTTTGATGGTGTTCGATACAAAGTCCAAGCCACTCCGGCGGTATTTCTTCCAGCCGAGATCTCTCGTAACCGCGACATTCGTTGGAATGCTTCTTGGTGGCTTCCTTGGATTTCGGAGAGGCTGGATTTCGCACGAATCCAAGGCAGCGCGATAACGAGATGCCGCTCATTGATTCAGAAATAAGTTGGGCTCCTTTCATTGCTTGAGCCAAAAAGGTGACAGAAAATCGACTGTCAAACGAATTGCTCCCAGTCCTCAACAAGAAGCCCCGAGACACGTCCGAACTCAGCGACATTGTTGGTCGCCAGAGTCATTCCATTTGCCCGAGCAATGGCGGCCATCTGGCAAAGCCCCAAAGAATTGATCAGCAGTCAGATCCATTCCGTCCGGATCCGCATGCGGTGATTCTGTCGCGCAATCCACGACCAGAAAAATTGTGTGTTTGACAGGCAGGAAATTGCGGAGACTCTATTTGTAAGTCTGTATAGAGACCTTGAATCATTGCGGAATCCCAATGAAATCACGTCCGTATCAACAACGATTTCAGTCATTCAGCCAATCCCGTGGGGTGTCGGTGGCCTGGGATCGCCCGAATGCCTGAAGAAAGTCAGCGGCGGATTCTTCCTCCGGTGCGATAGAGTTCATCATGCCGGAAGGATCCTCAACAGGTTTGACACCATGTTGATCCAGCGACTGAAGAATACGATCTCGAGCCTGATGAACCTCCTCTTCAGTCGCGCAATAAGTTCCACTGCGTCCTGGCTTGAAAGAGGAGTTCTGACACTTCCATTCCTCAAGGAGATCATCCAACTCCAACTGGGCACCGCCGTCTTGAATACGAGTAGCAGCGTACTTTTGAAAACTTTGTAATTCCTGCGTAGATGTTGGCATGGTCATTTTCTCCTGTGTGTTCCACCAGTTTACCAGTGTTTCGGCATGATGGTCAACAAGTTTCGAAGGCGACAAATGCCATGCGGCGACAAGCACGGCGACAAGCGACAAGTGCCATCCCCTTGTAAAAATGTAATTGGGGTGTTTAGGCAGCCGTTCTCAGAGGTTTATCGAGCGTTCTCCTCTGTTTTTGCGGAGCGACAGACAGACCACGTGTGAATCGGGCGGAAATCTTTGCGGACGATGAGGTGCAGATGGGCGTGTACGGGGAGGCAGCTCATTGATTCAGAAGTGAGTTGGTCGCCAGAGTCATTCCATTTGCCCGAGCGATTGCGGCAATCTGCAGGTCATAGGGACCGATGGGACGTTCCTGAAGTTCCAGTTCAACTCGAATCTCGGCATAATGAAGAAAGGAAGCCGATGCAAACGTTTGTCTCCAGCAGGAACATTACCGCAGTTCCAGTCGAGTGCCCCGTCAAACCTTCATTCGTAGGTAGGATGGGCATTCATGCCCGTCGTTTACCAGTCGGACAGGAATGTCCAACCTACAATCCAAAGCTTCAAATGCCACAGTCAAATCCATTCCGTCCGGATCCTCATGCGGTGATTCTGTCGCGCCATCCACGACCAGAAAAAGGACTTCCGTTCGTCGATTTCGAATCTCGACGGGAACTTCGATCATACTGATTTGTGTTGATCATTTGCTCAATTTGAGGGCGAGCAGGACTGGTGATTCACTGCGGCTTAGAATCAGAAAAGGTGTCAGCGAAAAATGCCGGACTACACGAAAGCCAGCAACCCCTGCGCTTCGAGGCCTGCGTCGTAGCCGCGTGAAATTTTTTTGACGAAGTCTGGCTGAGTGCCTGAATGCCACGCAGCTCCCCGTGGCCAAATCGTTTCCCAGGTGGGTCCGTTTTCCTCGCCGATTCATAGGAAACGGACGGCGAATCGTGCGAATGACAGCAGATCTGTGGCCGTTGAGTTGAATCGAATTGAACACATCCAGATGGATTTTCCGCGCACTTCTGTGGTACACTTGCGCCATGAGCACCAGGACCGTGAACGAAGTTGAAATCTGGACCGGGATCATTAATCCCGATAGACACGATATGTCCGCACCAGAAGCGAACGCCGTGCTGCGATGGTCGTTCAACGACGATGCGAAGCTAAAGATGGAGGAGCTGGCGGCACGCAACGGTCGAGGTGAGTTGTCTGAGTCCGAACGCGAGGAGTTGGAGGCCTACGTCAACGTCGGTCAGGTCGTCGCAATTCTTCAAGCCAAGGCACGACTGTCACTCAAGCATTCCGGCAGCAACGGCACTACATAGACATGCCGCCTTCTCGACGTCAGCAGGTCTGGGAACGAGCACACGGTTGTTGTGAATACTGCCAGCTTCCGCACGATCACGATCCTCGCCCGTTTCATCTTGACCATATCCGCCCACAGAAACACGATGGTCCCACGGTCGTCGAGAATCTTGCGCTCTGCTGCGCTGCGTGCAGTTTATATAAAGGATCAAATCCGGCGGGTTACGATCCCGAGACGGACGTTTTGCAACCGCTGTTCAACCCGAGAACTCAGGAGTGGTTCGAGCATTTTGCATGGAACGAGGGCACGGTGGAAGGACTGACAGCCGTCGGTCGAACCACGATCAATGTGCTTCGAATCAATGAGCCGCTGAGAGTACGCCATCGGCTATTGTTGATTCAGTTGGGCGTTTTTCCTCCCCCACTTGCCATCAAACTCGGCTGAGTAATCATTCGTGGGCGCGGGAGCGTGTTAAAGGGACGGGAGCGTGTTAAAGGCGTCGCAGTTCATTGATTCAGAAATAAGTTGGGCCCCTTTCTTTGCTTGAGCGAAAAAGGTGACAGACAATCGACTGTCAAACGAATTGCTCCCAGTCCTCAACAAGAAGCCCCGAGACACGTCCGAACTCAGCGACATTGTTGGTCGCCAGAGTCATTCCATTTGCCCGAGTGCTTTGTCACAGCCAAAAATTAGGGTTGTCTGTAGTGAACGAGGCAACGAGTCCTGCCTGTCGTTGGCTGAATGGGACTCGTTGCCTCGTCCACTACCCGAAACGCAGGCTGTGACAGAGCACTAGCGATGGCGGCAATCTGGCAATGCCCCAAAGAATTGATCAGCAGTCAAATCCATTCCATCCGGATCCTCATGCGGTGATTCCGTCGCACCATCCACGACCAGAAAAATGACTTCCGTTCGTCGATTTCGAATCTGGACGGGAACTTCGAGCATACTGGCCAGCTGTTCGTGAATTTGTCGAATGGCAATCATCGCGTGATCCTGTTGAGTCCTATTCCGACTGCAGACCCAAAAATGCCAAGAACCAGCGTCGAAACAATTGTCATCAAGCTATCGTCAGGATTGGCGTAACAGAAGAAACAAATGCCCTGCCGGGCACCCAACCGCTCACCAAAGTAGCCATCACGCTCCGTCGTGATGAGCCCGGTCGGGTAAACATGGCTAAACGTACTTACCGCGTCTTGACACGCTGAAGCAGTTCCGTATCGCTCAGGACTTCAATTCCTCGCTGTTTGCAGTAGCTGATGACAGCGGGAGTTTTAAGATGACGATCGAGAGTGCAGATCACTTGAGATTCTGATTGCACTGCAGTCGCAATAACCCAGTCATCGTCGGGATCGGTTGAAACTGCGACGGTGGCTTTATCAGGTTCGACTATCAGGCAGGAAAGTCTCAGGTTGTCGATGTAGGCATCAATACCGTAATCCGGCATTCCGTGCAGTTTTCGCACGCGGTCATAACGCAGCACACGGTTCAACTCATCAAGCAGAACCGGCGATATGCAGAGGACGTACGGTCGTCGAAGAATCCGTAGCAACAGTTCAGCAGCAGGACTTGGTGGTCCACAGGCAGCTCGTGCCAGAATATTGCTGTCGAGAACAATTCGCATCAGGGACGCTGCCGCACTTTTTTCATCGCTTCGTCGATTGCAGAGTCCGATTCTTCTGAACTCGTGCCGTGATCCACCGCCAGCTGCTGATTTGCTTTCATCATTTGCTCAATTTGAGAGCAAGCAGCTTCCCGTGCGTTGTCTGGAGGCAACGTGCCGGGCGTGTAAGAAAAGATCATCACGCGCTGTTGCGGTTCAAGCGGCGCTCCCAGCAGGTGTTCCAATGCCTGGCGTTCACTTTCCCGAATATCCATCACATTTCGAGTGGTTGTTGTGTCCATGGTGCCATCATACCACTTTTCACATTCGACAGGCAAATATTCTTTTCGTACTGGTGATTCACTGCGGCTTATGAAGCAGGGTCCAATTGGCGCTCGAATTGAAGGGTTTGAAAGTCCCCAAGCCAAAAGCTCACCAACAAAATCAGGTATGGCGACGGCACTATTGAAAAGGCGAAGTACAACGACCTGCACCAGGTGACTCGCCATCGGAATTGCAGCGGGCGAGTGGCGAAATCTAAGCATCGATCGCATAATTACTGTCCTATCAGCCGCAACGCGCTAGCGTCCGGTTCATTGAGAAATTCGGGAGCTAGCGCTCAATGCCACTCGCTTTGCGACTAAAGTAGCCTTCACTCTCTGAGTGACGAATGCCAAAGGCCGCGTTTTGTGGCCAGCCTCACTCGGAGAGTGAGGTCTACTCTGTTAAATCGAGTACCATTGAGCTAGCGTTCGGCGGCTGATTTCAGTTACGACACTTGTTGACGGCTCAATGTTTAGGGATGTAAAAATCCGTGGTGGAATGCGGTGGTGACGCTTGATTGCAATCAATTTGAAAGCATCCTCATGGCGGAAAATTCTGAATCAGTCCCGCAAAAAATAGCGATACCGTTGACGCTTCCTCGCAAGACTTCGCTGGGGTCTGCTGGAATCTCATTTCTCGTTCATGCCGTTGTTGTCTTTGCTCTTGCTTGCTGGTTTCTGCCTGTTCTGTCTTTTACTGAAAGTAAACTCGAAGGCGTTTTTACTGAGCCGGAAGAGATGGACATCGCGCAGAACATCAACGTCGTAACACTCACGTCGGATGTTGCGACCGGGGAGATGCGGACCTCGCTTTCGGTGAGTACAGTTTCAAATATGGATCAAAGTGCGGTCGCTGAAACAGCTGTCCAGACGCCGAAGACCAATGTCGATACCGTCGTTCGATTGCCGTCGGCAGCGTCTCAGGCGGCGTTCAGTGATCGCGATCTGCTGGCGGCGGTCGAGGTTCCGATGTGGGCGATGCCGATTCACAGTCATCGCGGCGAAACTCGCATGAACAGTGCCGAAGATGCGACTGGCATCAGTACCGGGATCGCTGGACAACTGAAATCGATTTCTGGCGATGGAGACGCCACAGTGGTCTGGCTGCTCGATCAGTCCATCAGTATGCAGAAAGATCTGCAAATCTTCGGAGCGGCGATCAAAGAGACCCTGGTTGATATCGAAAAAAATTCCGCCCACAAGATGACTCACTACGTCGTCGCCTTTGGGGATGACGTCCGACTGATTCAGGACGCGACGGACAAAGGACAGGCGGTCGCGAAGGCGATTTACAATCTGCCCCAGGATCCTTCGGGTGTCGAGAACACGTTTCAGGCGATCGAGTGGGCCGTGGCAAGGCTGTTTCAAAACAGACGATGGCTCCATCGAAATCGTCAGATGCTGTTGGTTGTCTGGACCGACGAGTCCGGGGACGACATTCTTCGTCTGGAAAACACAATCGCAATCTGTCGTCAAGCCAACGTACGTGTTGATGTGATCGGCCCGTCAGCCGTCCTTGGGTCAGACCAGGGATACTCTCGATTTGTGCATCCGGCGAACAATCTTGCCTACTACCTTCCTGTCACGCGTGGTCCTGATACCGCTTTTCGTGAAAAGCCATATTTCCCTTATTGGCATCGGAGCGTTCCACGCGACTATGACGAATCGCTTCGAGGACCGTTTCAGGGAACCTCTCCACAGTGGTATGGAGGCAGCGATCTGAAGTCCATGTTGTCCGGGTTTAGTCCCTACGCAATGACGCGTCTGACGCGAGAAACCGGCGGCGTGTACACACTCTTCGATCGACCGGGCGATCGTGCTCCGTTCACGCTTGAGGCCCTCAAAAATTACATGCCGGATTATCGAAGTGCTGCTGAAATCTCTGCAGAGAATCAACAGTTCCCGCTCCGTCTGGCCGTCCAGTGGACAGCGGAAATGTCATGGAGAGAGGATTTCTCGCCACCGATTATGGATTTCCATCCGAGTTTTCCCGGAGAAGCTCCATCCGCATTTCGAAATGAACTTCCGAACCGACTCAAACAGCAACTCGCTTACTGCCAACTTGTCCTTGGACGCATCGACAGTTGTCTTCAAAAATTCCACGGTGGTGACATTGATGCGGCGCGGATGTCTGATTCATCCAAAAGGTGGCGTTCGTGGGGCGATCTGACCGTTGGAAGACTGATTGCTGTCCGCGTGCGATTTCAAGAGTATGTTCTGACGCTGAACAGTCTTGCCGCTGATAATTTTGCCATGCTCGGTCCCCAGACAAACAGGATTTCGCTCACGCCCATGCAGGAGATGCGTGGAGGTCAGCAGTCAGCGGTCCCGCTTGCGCTGGCGAAGCGCTATCTGGATCGGTGTATGGAAGATAACCGTGGTACCCCGTGGCAGTTTCTTGCTGAGCGCGAGCTTCAAGATCCCGCAGGACTGTCGATCAATCAGTCGTTTGTGCCACCTCCTCAGGGTGTTTTCGTGCCAACGCCAACACGGCCCACGCCACAAATCCAGCTGCCGCGATTGTGACAATTTCAGCGCCCACGACATCAGTCCAGAGGCTCTTTGAAGCGTTTGACCGCATACTGGCTCTGGCGTATAGTCGCGTTTCGCTTTCCATTTGTTCTTATACTTTGCGCGGTGTGGAATGATGTTAGAAGCGTATTGCGATTGTCCCCTCTCCCCCGCATTCAATTCTCCAATTTCGCAACAGTTCCACGGGGGGAGAGGGCCAGAGTAAGGGGGGAAAGGTTCGCTGAATTCTGGGACTCCGCGTCAATCATCGTCAGCCCCATCATCCGGCCTGCGGCGACCTTCTCCCCGATCTCGGGGGCAATGGCGTGGACTTAGTGAGCGGCAAGGCGCTAGCCGCCGGTGCTACGGGCAAAAACGCTGGCAAAACCGGCGGCTAGCGCCTTGCCGCTCACAAAACCGTCGTTAAGTCCACGCCATTGGATCTCGGGGAGAAGGGACTTGCGATGCATCGCCTTCGAGAGTACTTCAATTCACACCACGCGACGTCTATATTCACATTCCCAATTCCTGGCATCTATTCGTACAGGGGCAGCCGTATGGAAGTAATCTGTTCGTTTCCCAGTCCGCCGTCTTTGTTCGCACTGCTGATGGCATTCGCCTTGTCGGCAAATCCCGTCATGAGTCGTGCGGATGAACTGTTGGCGCTGAATGCCAGAACCCGCACTGAGGTCGAACCCGGCAGCGATCGCTGGCATTCGGTGACAGCTACGCTGGAATGGAAAGCCTCCGAAACCTGCATCGTGGTCTGTGACATGTGGAATGATCATTGGTGCAAACAATCGGCCGCGCGTGTCTCCGAGATGGCTCCAAAGATGAATGAAGTCATCAAGGCCGCACGGGCAAAAGGGTTTTTCATCATCCACTGTCCCAGCGACACGATGGATTTCTATAAGGACTATCCGCAGCGCAAACTGGCTCAGACGGCACCGGTGGTGGAAACAAAGATTCCACTCGAACGGTGGTGCCATCTGGATAAAGAGCGCGAAGGCGAGAAATTGCCAATCGATGACACGGATGGCGGCTGCGACTGTGATCCCCCGGTAAAGAACTATCGGGCCTGGAGCCGACAACATGCGGCCATCGAAATCGCGGAACAGGATGCGATCACCGACAGCGCCGAAGCCTTCTATTTAATGAAGCAGCGTGGAATCACGAACGTCATCGTAATGGGCGTGCATACCAACATGTGCGTGCTCGGTCGTCCGTTTTCGATTCGGCAAATGGTCCGGCAGGGCCAAAACGTCGTCCTCATGCGCGACATGACGGATACGATGTACAACCCGGCGATGGCTCCCTTCGTGTCACATTTCACGGGCAACGATTTGATCGCTCAACACATTGAGCAGTACTGGTGCCCGACGATCACGAGCACAGACTTCGTGGACGGCGAACCGTTCCGTTTCAAAGATGATGTCCGCAAACATATCGTGATCATCATGTCGGAGCCGGAATACAAGACAGAGGTGTCGCTGACGAAGTTCGCAACGGAAGAGCTGGGTAAAGACTTCAAAGTCAGCCTGGTCTACGGAGATGCTCATGACGGCAACATTCTTCCTGGGCTAGAAGTCATCAAGTCTGCCGATCTTGGGTTGATCAGTGTCCGCCGTCGCACTTTGATGCCCGATCAGTTGCAGTTGATACAGGACTTCATTGCGTCCGGCAAACCGGTGATCGGTATCCGGACCGCGAGTCACGCCTTCTGCCTCCGCAACATGCCAGCACCCGATGACCGTGTGGACTGGCCGGAATTCGATCATGACGTCATCGGTGGAAGCTACACCAATCATCACGGTGCCGGGCCGGACACGACAATTCATGCCGCTCCACAGGCCGCGCAACATCCGATTCTGGTAGGCCTCGACGTGACTCAATTGCACGGTAAAGGCTCACTCTACAAAGTGAGTCCGCTGCAGCCGACAGCGACTCCGCTCCTGATTGGCTCGATTCCGGACGCCGACGAGGAACCCGTCGCGTGGCTTAACAAACGTAGCGATGGTGGCACGACGTTTTACACATCGCTCGGCCATGTGGGTGATTTTGAGCAGCCGGCATTTCTGCTGCTGCTGAAGAACGCATGTGTGTGGCTGGTGGAATAATCTGCCAGCTGTAGGACGGGCACTTCTGCCCGTCGCGGTTCGTGACGGGCAGAAGTGCCCGTCCTGCGGTAGAATTGTCTCTGCCGCTCGCCTTATAGCAACCTCATCGAACAGAAAGCATCCGCGATGAACAATACTAAAAAGCAACATCATTTCTCCAGCGGCAAACATGCCCCAACGATGGCTGGAGTCGTTGTACTGCTTGCAGGAATCTTAGCCTTCGCGGGCTGTGGTTCAGCCGATGTTGCCAGTCGTCCTGAGAACGAATCGGCATCGAAACAGACCGAGAATACCACTCCCCCTAGGCAATCTTCGCCGCCAACATCTACCGTGACCGACGACATGCCTTCGGGCGCTCCCGGCACGAATACCGCAGGCCTGCCCGAACCGAAACCTGACGAAGGCACTGTTGCCGTGCCGGATCGCGTCCTGTCCACATCCGAAATTCAGGCCATATTCTCCCAGCTTCCGGATGGCGCAACGGTGTCCGTCAGAGGGCGAATACGCTTGATTAGGTTCATTGGCGGATCGGCGTTGATGCGGTTGTATGGTCCGAATGAACCGCTTGAAGTCGGAGGCTCGAATGCATTGAATTTTCCCGCGCCCCAGTTTTTTCGGATGGCATTCAACGCTTCTGTCGATGCGCTGCGACCGGAACAGGAAGTCGTCGTGACTGGAAAGGTAAGTCACTCTTTCGAATGTGTGATGGAATGTAGTATTTCCGAACGCGGTGCGATTCCCGAGAATGCCCCCGCTCCGATTGCCTTCACAACCGACGCTGTCGAGACGAAAAATGCTGATCGCATCAACATGTTAAAATTGCCTGGGGTGAAAGCGTTTGGTCAATCGCTGAAGCTTGAAAGAGCATTTTCACCTGAACCTGAAGGGCTTCCGAGAGAACTGTTTTCGGCACTGGCCGAAGCAACGTCAATCCACACTCTGGAAGTGACATCAGCGATTAATCAGAAGATCGTGGACCAGATTGCAGAATGTCGGCATCTGCAGGAAGTGACGGTTGGAGGTGATTTGCCGAAGCCAGACCTGACAGGAATCGATCTGTCACCTCTGCAGAAGCTCCCGTCTTTGACAACACTGAGATTCTCTTTATGTCAGCACATGACAGACGAACACTTCCGGCAACTCGAACAACTCCCCTGCCTCCAATTTCTGGCTGTCGGCTTCCCCAGTGATTCCAAATTGTCCGACGCGGCGCTGACTTCAATTGGAAAAATCTCATCGCTGCGATTCCTCAGGATGGAATCTATTTCACCATTCGATTTCAGTGATGAGGGATACAACCAGTTTGCGGGACTGTCTCGATTGATGATTGTCGATGTTGGCGGGAATCAAATCAGCGGATCCTGTTTCGCCGCGCTCGCGAAACTTCCGGAGTTGCAAAATCTCAATCTTGACGGCGATTTCAGTGACGACAGCGTAACAATGTTCGCGCAACAGGAGTGGCCTGCCCTTTCAAGGCTGAAGATCAGAAGTTTCGAATTCGGAGATGATGGATTCTCAACGCTGATCAGCTCACTATCCCCTGGGATGCGGCACCTGAAAATCGGAGCCAGCAATGTGAGTGACAAGGGCCTGGATGCCCTTCATCAAACAATGCCCAAACAACTCATCAGTCTGGATCTGTCCGGGACGAAAATTACTGACGACGGTGCAAAGTCGCTAACGGATCTGGCATCGCTCGAAGTCCTGGTGCTTCCCAATGAAATCTCCGGATCAACGATCGAGGAACTTGCGAAAGTTCTGCCGAATACGCGGGTCTATGCAGCCTTCTGAAATCAACGTTCCAGCAAGCCCGATGCGAGGATTAGGCGAATTCGCCGTGCGTTACGCAGTGTACCGGCGTTTGGTCGCGAGTCAGCGGGTTTCACGATCCGCTGCCGCTTTGTCGAACATCTGAATCAGGCGATCCGCGATGGCATTTCCCAGCAACAGATTTCCCTTTTCATTGAAGTGACACCAGGGATCGATGTACAACGGCTCTTCGATATTCGCGAACACCATCGTCTGGTCGCTGAATTCGACAACTGCTTCGGCGAGCAAACGGCCTTCTTCCTGAAGCATTGGAAACATGGACTGAACGACCGCAATACATCCGGTCGAATCTGAATAGCAGACCTTGCGTTCCGCTTCACCAAGAGGTTTTGAATTCGGCACATACTGGTTCGGCTGCAGCACATGCAGATACAGAGTGTCATTGGCTTTGCAGAGATGATGCATCTGCAGAGAAGATCGACTCCAGAGAGCCGCGACTTCACGTTCCAGTTCGTCACCGGTCCAGGGATTTTGCGGGCCGTGCGTCACAAAGCTGGTCAGCCTGGCGTCCCTGACTTCGCGCCCGAGTTCCAGGAGTTCCGATTTTGCGGCCTGATCCCGCAGAAACCAAATTAGGTTGTATGTGTACGAACAGCGAAAAGACGATGCCAGAATTGATTTAGCAATCTGTGCGCGATGTCCTCGCAGTGCCAGCAATCGGAAGGATTCTGCGGAAGTGCCAGGATCGACAACGGCGACCATCCGCGCGTGCCATGCCCGTGGGTAGACTATGGAGGTGTGCTGCGCCGCATTTTCTTTGATCGCGAGGACGGTTTCGTTAAATCCGTCGATGTTCACAATCACATCAAACTCAGCACCCTGAGCGAGCAGGAAGTTGTATGCCATCAACTGTTGAGGCTGCTTGTAACCCGGCAGCGCCATGCGGACGAACTGAATTCTGCGGCCCTTGAACGTCGGATGGTTCGACAGTTTCTCGGTCAGGAGATCGGCTGCTTCCCATGAGAACCGCCACGCCACAGATCCACCGGCGATACCAACAATCAACGTGTCATCGGATCGCTTGTAGATACTCTGGCTGTCGTCCTTAAAACCCAGCGAGTTGACCGGAATCATTCGTCCGGCAAAAGCTGCGGGCGATGAAAGCTGCGGATTGTGGACCCATCCCAGGTACGGATGAACCGTTTCACTGGCCGCATCGGAGACCGTGGCTCCTCTGGCGAGGTCTGACTGTCGCACTCGGAACTCACTCGTGGAAAACTGAGCGTCCGCAATATGAAGCGTCCCGCACGAAATCAGTTCGCAGGCGACGAATAACAGTCCGAAAACTGCTGCCAAAAACGCAATTCGTTTTTTTAAAGATAACCTGCGACGCTTCGAGGGCTGTTGAGTGGCATTCATGGTTTTGATGGCTTCGGGGAGATTCATTGCGTTCTGCGCGCACTGTATCATCGCCGCCTGTCGAGTCGCGAGTCAATGTCCTGGAAATAATTGGGCCAGCCCGGTTCCGGCCATTGACGATGTTGCCGAATGGCAACACATCGGCAAAATCGGGTCATCAACATTGACAATCACCCGTGAAACGTCAATTGCGACGCGCGGCTTCCGCTGCTTTGCAAAACAGCCATCATACTTCTGCTGGAACAGCGACGAAATTTACGAGTTGCTGCTTTGTTGCCCACCGCGCCAGCGGAATTCCATGAGACAACCTGACTATGAAAACTTCCGTCTCCGTCATCATTCCCGTATACAACGGTGCCGCTGAGGTCTGCCGGGCTATTGACAGCGCGCTGGCTCAGAAAGACTGCGAAGTGGAAGTCATCGTGCTGAACGATGGTTCCTGGGACGAGACCGAGTCCGTGCTGGCGGCATACGGTGATCGCATTCGCGCTGTCAATCAGATGAACTGCGGGCTTTCCAAAACACGAAACAACGGGATCGCGCTGGCGACCGGCGATTGGGTGGCGTTTCTGGATCACGATGACTACTGGCAACCGGAAAAACTGTCACTGCAGCTGGATGCGGCTCGACGAACGGGCTTTGATGTGGTTTACACTAACGCCGGTAATTTCGGCGATGTTGCTCGCGTCGCGGAACTTCGGAGTGAACCAGACGCCATGGCCGAAGGAGACCTGCTCGAGCCGCTGCTGCTGGATAATTTCATCGTCGTATCGAGCGTCATGATTCGGCGTTCAGTGATTCAGGAAATCGGCGGATTCGACACCAGTTTGCCCAGTGTCGAGGACTGGGATCTGTGGCTGAAACTGTCTTCGCGGGGAGTCCGATTCGCCGCTGTCCGCGAGCCGGTGACGATGTACCAGTGGCGAAAAGGGTCGATGTCGAAGAATTACGAACTGATGCGAACAACTCGACAATCGATCATTCAGCGAGCCCTCTGCTCACTGCGGGCAAAGTCCCTTTCGTGGTCCGTCCGCCGTCGAGCTCTCGCGAATATCGAAAGCTGCTCCGCCTGGTTCCTTGCCGGTTCATCGCCTCGCAAAGCGATTCGCTGGTACATGAACTCGCTCTGGTACTGGCCGTTCGACGTCAATTCGTGGAAAGGCGTTGTGAAAGGCTGCCTCGGCCGTTCGTAAGAGTCGTGGGTGGGGGCCCCCACCCAAAAAAATAAATAGGGGGGGGGGGCATTAGTTAGGCGGAGGCACCAACCAGAAAAAGGAAAAAAATTGTATAAAAAAAAACATGTGAAAA
>JBBQSE010000129.1:0-17380 GCA_038214195.1 Planctomycetales bacterium | reverse complement strand
AAAACCGGCGGCTAGCGCCTTGCCGCTCACGATTTTGCGACGAGATCGACAGTCCCTCAAGCCGGTGAGGACAGAATTGGTGTATGGTGTTGCTGCCGCTCATAGTTGCCAAACCCGCGCTCGACTGGCACGGGGTCAGTTGGGGACGATGGGCGAATGAATGCTGCGAACAAACACCCGAACGCCGTATGCTGATGCAAATCAGTGGTTCTTTAACCAGGATGGGAGCATTGTGCCGCCGACGTGTCCGGTCGGGACAATCGTCCGAGGGGGGCTAACACTTCCTGATTGACGAGAAATTCGCCTCAGTTACCCGTTCTGCGCCTGCCCGACGTGATTCTCGATTGTCTCCATCGAACAAGTGCGGCTATTCTATTCGAAGACGCGAACCATTGATTTGTCCAGCGAATACGTGATTTGCCGGTTTCAATCAGGCAACGACGAAAGCCAGCAGAAATGACCACGACCACGCCGAAAGTCTATATCTCTTACTCACGCGACTCAGAAGAGCACATTGAATGGGTGACCCAACTCGCTCGGCGATTGCGAGGTGACGGTGTGGATGCCCTGCTTGATGAATGGGCGTTGAAGCCAGGAATGATGCTATTTGACTGGCAGGTTGCTTCAATAGCAACTGCCGATGTTGTCCTGGTCATCGTAAGTGAGAGGTACCTTGAACGATCAAAGATCAGGGATTCAGGGGTCCGTGTCGATGTAATGACGATAAGCGAAGCTAGTGAAAAAGAGAGCAATAGGAACTTGGTGATTCCAATCGTCCTTCCTGAGGTTGAGTACCCGCTCGCATTACCGGAGTGTATTTCCGGGCGGTATGGCATTCGATTTAGTTACCCATTTTATGACGCTTCGGCGTACGAAAAACTTCTCCGAGCAATTTTCCATCGGGGAGCGCCAGCCGCGCCGCCACTGTTGCAGCGCAACGCCAACCAAGGGAATTCGAAGCGAGTTTTGACAGAGCCGGTAGCGCTCGACCGAATCCACATCAACGCATTTCGTCGGATCGATTCCGTCGTCATTGATCGCAAAGCAGACACTGTTGACGAACCGAATAGGTCTGGACAATGGACTTTGCTCCTCGGTGACAATGGAGCCGGGAAGAGTTCAATCCTGTGGGCGGTTGGCCTTGCTTTGCTCGACAGCGAACTGGCACATGGACTTCTTGCCAATCTCAGCTCACCGCTTGTGCGTGGGGATGAGCAACTGTCAACCGTCACCGTCGAGGCGGGCACCGAAACCTTTGGTGTTTTTGTCGAGAATATTGAGGATCGCGAGCGGATCACGAGTTTCACAGTGTGTCCGGATTTCCTGGTCTTCGGTTACGGAAGCGCGAGAGGATCGGCATTCGGTGGCCCCAGCCGAGCCGTCGAACTCGACCGGCCGCTCGATGCCATTAGTACACTCTATGGATTACGCACCAGCCTTATTCATGCCGGAACCTGGTTGCGCGGCCTTGAGCACAATGCTTTGAAATCCGGTGCGGAATCGAAGGACGCGACCCTGTTCGAAAATGTCCGCGCCGTCTTGACGAACATTTTGCCCGGGGTCGATGAGATCAGGATCGATTCTGACCAAGTGTCGTTCACCGGGCCAACTATTGGTGAATGCGGAATTGAGTCACTTAGCGATGGTTACGCAACCACACTGGGATGGATCGTTGACATGATGGCTCGCTGGATCCACGAGCAGAATCGAAGAGGACTGGAAATTGCCGAAACATTCAATGAACAAATGACCGGGCTGGTACTGATCGACGAACTCGATCTGCATCTCCACCCTCGCTGGCAGATGCGTATTGTTGATGATATCCGTAGCGCGTTTCCAAAAATGAGTTTTGTCGCGACCACGCACAACCCTTTGACATTGCTAGGAGCCAGACCCGGTGAAATCCATGTGCTCGAACATTCCGATGACAGAATGGTGACGCGTCAAGTCGATCTGCCGCCCGGAATTCGGGCTGATCAGGTCCTCACAGGTGTTTGGTTTGGGCTCTCATCAACGCTGGATGAAGAAACTCAACACCTTCTCGATCAGCATCGGGCATTGCTGCGGACGGGCACGCCTCGCACCGATCGAGCACGGCTGGATTTGGAACATCAACTAAGGCTCAGACTGGGAAGCTACGCAGACACCTCTGAAGATCGGCTCGCATAGGAGATCGTTTCCAGTGAACTGGATGTTTGTTCGACGCCCCTAACCGAATTTGAACTTCAGGCGGTTCGCGACAAAGTCCAGAAAGCACTGGCCTCGAAGCAATGATCCAGTTCGAAACGCGGCCATCGCAGGACAGGCGAGAATACGAAGCAACCGCATTGAAGCATGTACACGCGCTTCACGAACTCACGTTGCCGGACGGAAGCCCGGACTACGAATTGATAAACGACTATATCAAGGATCGGCGGAACCAGATTTGGGGTTCCGTCAAACCATCCTTCATGGCTGCTCAAAACCGAAAGTGTGGTTTCTGTGAAGTCAAACTCACGCAGTCTACGGGCGATGTTGAGCATTTTCGGCCAAAGAACGCAGTTTGGACACTGATGAATCCCGGCGTTGAGGTAGAAGATCTGGTCAACGTTCGGGGTAGAAACTACAGCAAAGACTTCGATTCCGGATACTGGTGGCTCGCATATTCATGGGATAACTATCTTGTCAGCTGCCCGACATGCAATCAGAAATGGAAGAGTGCCCTGTTTCCAGTCGTCCAGCCGCGAAATGGTCGGCCTGTCATCGGTGACGAGTCGCAGGAGACGACGCTTTTGCTTGACCCGTTTGGTAGCGAGTCGCCCTCAGATCACTTGTCATTTGATGACCTTGGTCAGGTCGAGCCCCGCCAGAAAAGCCAGATCGGGACGGAAACAATTAAGACTTGTGGACTTGATCGCGAAAGTCTTCGAAGTTCCCGCCATGAAAAGGCGGTGCGTGCGCACCGCCTTTTGCGGAATCTTTTGGCATCGAAGACTGCCATACAAACGCAGACCATTCTCGACGACTTTCATGAACTTGGCAAAATCGAGTATGAACATTCCGGAATGGTGCGATCCATCTTTGAGCAATCGACCGGCATGAAATGGCGAGATCTTGAAGCAAAAATTTCAGTGCCCTGAGTTCCGCAACATCCCGAACGCCCCTGCTGCTCTGACGCTGGCAATCAACAAAGACGGGAAGGTGGATTCTCGGTTAGGAATTCGACAGTGGGCAGTACCGCCTCACCGTAGCAATCGACAACGTCCTCATTTTCCGCCTATGCTGATCAGATGCGAATTAGTCCGTACGTACAGACGCCCGTTGGCCACGGCTGGCGTTGAACGGCTTTCTTCGCCGAGTTCATTCTTGGCCAGCAGCTTGTATTCTGTCGATGCGGCAAAGACCCACACGACACCGGTTTCGTCAACGCAGTAGATTCGATTATCGACACGCACCGGGGAACCGGAAAACGCAGCGTTTGTCCGTTCGGTCCAGTGAATATCGCCCGTTTTTGCATCAATGCAACTGGCGAAGCCCTTGTCGTACAGGCAAAACAGCAGATCGCCGTCCGCGATCAGGCAGGGAACATACGGAGCTTTAAACTTGTCGCTGTTAGTGAGCTTGTAGACGAGTTCAGCGTTCTTGCCCGGCTTCACGGCGACAATGTAGTTACTGGAATAGGCTCCGGAACCCGTACTGCCGAAGATCAGCCCGCCGGCTTCTACTGGTGAGCTCACGGTTCTCATGCCGAACAGTTTGTCATTGAGCGCCCAATTCTCTTTGCCGGTCAGTGGGTCCAAACTAAACATGCCATTGCCCGTGGAAGTGCAGATCAGTTCGTCCGGCCCACCGTCCGCTGGCTGATGAATCAACGGAACTGAGTAACAAACATTGACCGAAACCAGTGGCGTGGTCCATTTCTGTTCACCAGTTTTTCGGTCGAAAGCCATCATGCGGCTTTCGCCAGCCTTTTCGCCTTCCTTCAATTCATTGGCCTGCTGCGAATTGTGCAGGATGACAAGATCCTTGTAAACGATTGGCGATGTGCCCCAACCGTGCTGACTCTGCCATGTTCCCAGATCAAGGCTCCATGCTTCCGAGCCATCGTGGTTGAAGGCTTTGAAGATGGTCTCCTTCGGAGTTGACCATGCCACATAGACACGTTCTTCGTCCACAGTCGGCGTGCATGAGGCAAAGCTGCTGCGAGGATGCAGATGATGGACCTCAGACTTGTAATCTTTCTGCCAGATCTTCTCTCCGGTGTCAGCGTTGAAACAAAGAACGTAGCGAGTTGCATCCTTCGGATCGGCGCTCAACACAAAGACTTTGTCTCCCCACACAACAGGTGACGAACAGCCCGAGCCGCCCGGCAATTCCACCCTGAAGTTGATGTCGGATTCCGAGAACTTCACCGGAATCGAAGCACCGCTGCCAACACCGGTTCCGTTCGGACCACGAAAACGAGCCCACTCGTCAGCCTGCAGAGTCACCAGCGACGACAACATCACGATGAGGGTTATTGGCAAAAGGGTTTTCTTCATGGGTGAGGCCTGGCAGGGAGAGTCGTTGGGGAATACGGTTGAGTTATCGTGAGCGGGCATTGTTTCAGGCAACAGCGATCGATGCTACTCTGGCGGAGATTCGGCATTTATACTTCACGCAGTCAGGAATGAGGCTGTCAATCCTCGTTCCAGTGCTCCAGCCCTGGAACGTAACGCACTGGAGGCTCCTGCCTCCAGCCAGAAGCTCGGGAGGCAGGAGCCTCCGGAGCAGCGTGTTCCGAGGCTGGAGCCTCGGAACAAGGACATCAAGAAAGCGACCATACTATGAAACACGCTCTCACACTCCTTATCGCCCTGCTGCTGGTTCCGTCGGCAGTCACATATTCAGCCGAACCCGTAGCCATCGGGTCGCGGCGCGAGTTGTTTGTCGATCGGACAATCGTCGATGAGCTGAAGAACACCGCGCTGAAGTTGCATGAGCCGCAACTGGCGGAGCCGCTGGTCAAAGACTCTCGGCCGCATGGGCACTATGCGACGGTGCTGCAGGCATTGGACAAATTTCAGTTCTACTACCGAGGCGACAAGGACCCGACGGTCACATGGAAGACGCACGGCATCGAGGCGTATCACGACGGTGAAGTGACGCTTTACGCCGAGAGCAAAGACGCGATTCACTGGACGCTGCCCAAGCTGGGACTGTTTGAGCATTCCAGCTTTCCCGCCGGCAACATCGTGCTGATGAACGAGTTCCTGGTGAATCACAACTTCACCCCGTTCATCGACACCAAGCCGGGCGTCCCGGCGGACCAGAAATACAAGGCGCTCGGCGGTATCGCGTTTCAGCCGCATCAAACGGCGACGCGCGACAAACGCGGGCCGGGCGGGCTGAAAGCGTTCGTGTCGCCGGATGGCATTCATTGGAAGAAGCTGCGCGACGAACCGGTCGTGCCGGAAGACTGGGGCAAGTATTTCGATTCGCAGAACTATGCGTTCTGGAGCGACAGCGAGCAATGCTACGTTTGCTACTTCCGCCGCTTCATCAAAGGATATCGTGGCATCGCACGGACGACATCGGTGGATTTCATCACCTGGACGGAACCGGTCGAGATGCAGGCCAATCTGCCCAACGAGCATCTCTACACGCCCTGCACGCAGCCGTATTTCCGTGCGCCGCAGATTTACATCGCTATGCCGACTCGGTTCATGGACAGGCGCGGTGCCGCAACCGACATCCTGTTCATGACCACGCGCGGCGGCAACCAGTACGACCGCGAATTCACCCAGAGCTTCATCCGCCCCGGTCTTGGCAAAGACGGCTGGGAGAATCGAGCGAACTACGCCGCCATCGGCATTCATCAGACCAGCGACACGCACCTGTCGATGTTTCTCACCGGCGGTCGCCGTTACACGCTGCGGCTGGATGGTTTCGTTTCGGTGAATGCGCTGCTCGCAGGCGGCGAACTGATCACCAAACCGCTGACATTCACCGGCAAGCATTTGGAGATCAACTACGCCACCAGCGCCGCCGGACAGATGCGAGTTGAACTCCAAGACGCAGCCGGTCAGCCGCTCCCCGGTTTCACGCTCGAAGACTGCGAGCCGATCTGGGGCGACCACGTTTCCCGCATCGTGAAATGGAAAAGCGGAGATGATGTCAGCGCTCTCGCGGGACAGGCGGTCCAACTGCGGGTAGAATTGAGCGACGCCGATTTGTTTGCGATCCGGTTCGCCGAATAATGTGAGAGTCAGGACAAGCCCATGAAATTCTGCCTTGCCTACAGCGTTCTTGCCTTCAGTTTGTTCGGCGCGTTCCGTTTCGTCGCAGCCTCGGATGCCGTGCTGCTTCGCGATGAGAAATCCGACTACCAGATTGTTGTACCGGACACGAACGAGACTCCAGCGGTGGCTGAGGGATTGAATCAAACCGCTCGCTTGGTGCAAACGGCGTTCAAGGCCAACGGAGTGGACGTGGCCGTCGTTGCTGAGAAAGACCGTGACGAGGCCAAGCCTGCGATCTACCTGGGCAATACGGCCTTCGCCAGGCAGCAGGACGTGGATGTGACCAGGTTCAAGGACTGGAACTACGTATGGCGCGTGGTCGGACAGGACGTGATCATTGCGGGACACGATCAGGCTACGCCGCTTCCGATTGATCCGAAGACGAAGAGTTGCGAGGGGATGGACCGTTTTGGCTCGGCGAAAGCGGCGGCGGATTTTCTGCGTGAGTTCATTGGCGTGCGGTTTCTTTATCCAGACATTCCGCTGAGGACGCCTCTGAGCGGTGCGGCGAAGATCGATCTGCTTGCGTCGCCGGCCATCGAGTTCCTGCCAGTGAAGTCCTGCGTGCTGCCTGCGGACCTGCATGTGGAAAAGACGCCGGTGATTCGGTCCAACACGTCGTATCCAGCCAGTAGCAGTTTTTATGATCTGGCGAGCAATCGCTTTCCGCGAGTCGATGAACCGTTCGGCGGTCACACCTGGGAGCAGGCAGTGCCTCCGGAGGAATACAATGCCGCACATCCCGAATACTTCGCGCTGCTCAGCGGCCAGCGGTGGAAGGCGGGCGACGGCAACGGTCAATACTGCCTCTCGAATCCCGACGTGCAGGAGCTCATCTACCAGCACATGGCCAAGCTGTTCGATGAAGGGAGCGCGGGCGTTGATCTCGGCCAACCGGACGGCTTCCGCGAATGCCAGTGCGAGAACTGCTTGAATCTCTATGACACCGACAAGGACTGGAGTGAGAAGATCTGGATCTTCGATCGGCACATTGTCGAGCGGCTCCAGAAGTCACATCCGGGGAAGTATGTGACGATCATGTCCTACATTCTCACGGCCGACCCGCCGAAGACTTTCAACACGTTTCCAGCGAACACGCGCATGATGCTGACCGGCACGAATGAGGAAGACATTGCTCCGTGGCGGGGCTACGAAGTGCCCGGAGGCCTCAGCGGCTACATCTACAATTCGACTCCGAACCTCGGCACCCGTTACACGCCTATGCGCACGCCGGGGTTCGTCGAGGCGCAAGTGAAGCGGCTTGCGGCGAACAAGATTCAGTCGATCTACCGCGACGGGAACGGCATGCTGTTCGGGCTCGAAGGCCCCGTGTATTACGTGATGGGCCGGATGTTCGACGACCCCGTACACAACGCCGCAAAGGACCTCCTGCCCGAGTTCTGCGAGGCCGCGTTCGGCAAAGCGGCGGTTCCCATGCGCTCGTTCTACGACCAGCTTTATCACGCCATCAATCTGTACTCCGATCACATGGGGACTCGCGCCGATGCCTGGACCTACAACACCATCGAGGGCCGCCGACGCAAAACCGTGACCGATCCGTTCCCGTTCATCGCATTCCTCTATCCGCCCAGCGTGCTGGCCGCGCTCGACGCGGATCTCACGCAGGCCGAGCGGCTGGCGAACACCGAGAAGATCAAGATGCGGCTCGCGCTGGTGCGGACGGAGTTCGATTGGCTGCGTCATCTGGCTCGCGTCGTCCACTTGTATCAAGCCTTCGAGCTGCAACCCGATCTCGCCTCGCGTGATCGCCTGTTTGATGCGATCGACGCACGCAACGCGGAGATCAACGCCCTCTTCGACGAGCGCGGCAACCCCCAGCCGGTCGCCGGTTGGTCATACGTTTTGTTTCCTCTTCCCGGTCACGACGCGGCTCATCTTCGCCTCGCTCACGACGGCTATCAAGAGCCGTATGCGAACACCTGCCTCAACTGGGACACCAGGTCCCTGCGCACCGCACCACTTCCCGGTCAGAAGCGTCTGACCGTCGCTCCGGCCAAGGGGCCGATCACGCTCGATGCCACCGAATGGCAAGACGCACCCAGGCATGAACTCACGCTGCTGCCGCCGCTGACTCAATTGCCTCACAAGACGACGCTCCGTTTGCTGTACGACCAGACGAACCTTTACGTCCGTGCGGAATGCGAGCTTGAACCGAACGGCCCCGCCGAGTTCCCCGCGTTCAATCGGGACACGGACCTGCGCACGCAGGAGTCGCTCGACCTCTATTTCTCGCCCCAGGCCGGCCGTGACGTCGCCTATCGTTTCCTGGCCGGCGCGAATGCCAAGAGCCAGTGGGATGCCGCCGCCGGTTTCATTACCGATCCGCTCGACCCGCGATTCGGACAAGACGACCCCACCTGGAACGGTAACTGGCAGAGCGAATCACGCATCGACGCGAAGGAGCACCGCTGGCACGCCTTGATCACGATCCCGTTCAAAACGCTCGCCGTTCAGTCACCGAATGCCGGCACCACCTGGCGCTGCAACTTCGCACGCAACCATCAAACACAGCCCGGCAAAGTGGATCGCTCGATCTGGTCCTCCACGCTGGGTAACACGAAGATCGACGACCGCAGCGTGTTCGGCGAGATCGCGTTCGAATAAAGAAGTGAGCCGCAAGGCGCTAGCCGCGGGTTGTTCCCAGCGACCCGCGGCTAGCGCCTTGCGGCTCACAATGAGTTGCCAACACCAAGGGCCGAATCAGAGAAAGTCGAGTCATGAAAACCGCTTTGATGTCTGTTCTCATCGCCGTGCTGATGCTGGCCAACCGGCTTTCCGCCGAGGTCACGATCACCGAGCGCGACGATTGTCTGCGTGTGCAGATCGACGGGCAGCTCTTCACCGAGTGGCGGCATAAGGACTGGGCCGCTCCGTTTCTGTATCCAGTCATCGGGCCGAACGGCGAGAGCGTCACGCGGCACTTTCCGATGAAGGCGGGAGTTGCCGGAGAGGAACAAGATCATCCGCATCATCGCTCGCTGCGGTTCTCGCACAGCGATGTGAATGGCTTCAATTTCTGGTGGGCTCCCGGCAAAGAGAAGGCGGGCCACACGGCCGAGATCAAGCTGGAGAAGATCGAGCGGATAACCTCCGGCAAGACGGGCGAAGTGGTTTTTTGGAATCAGTGGCTCGGCGACGAAAAACTCGTGCTGCGGGAGAAAGTGCGGCTCGCGTTCATCCCGTTGGAGAACCGGCAACTGCTGATGGATTACGACATCGAACTGCACGCCGACGACGTGCCGGTCCTCTTCGGAGACAAGCGAGACGGCGGCTTGCTGGTGCGAGTCGCCAACACGATGAAGGTCGAGTCCGAGAAAGGCGAACGAGGTGACGGCACGATCCTCAACAGTCGTGGCGATCGAAACGCCGATGCTTGGGGCAAACGCGCCGAGTGGGTCGACTACTTCGGTCCCGATGCGACTGGCAAGACGGTCGGCATCGCGATGTTCGATCATCCGTCGAACCTGCGATTCCCCACGCACTGGCACGCTCGGACCTACGGGCTGATCACGGCCAATCGGTTCGGCACCGATCACTTCAAAGGAAACTACAACGATCACAAGACGGTGGTCTGTCGCCCACACGGAAATGCGTGCCCGGCGTGTGAGTCGCACTCCGGCGACTACACAATCCCGGCTGGCAAGAGCATCACACTGCGGCATCGTTTCTTTTTCCATCACGGCGATTCGCAAACCGCCAGGGTCGCCGAGCAGTACCGCGACTACACATCCGACCGCGACGCGACGCTCCTCCGCCTGCGCGTGCTGACTCAGGACCGCAAATGGAAGGACATCGTCGAGCAGTTCGAGCGCGACGACTTTTCGTCATGGCCCGCCGAGTTCGCTTCGCAAGCGAGCGAGGCTCTTTATCAACGCGGTCAAGCGCAGTCGTTCTTGAAGAACGGGAAGGCCGCGGAGACCGACTTGCTCGCCGCAACGAAGATCAACCCGACGAACGAACTGGCCTGGATGACACTCGGAGATAACTTCGCCAACAACCTCAACGACGAGCAACACGCCTTGGCCGCGTATCGTGAGTCGTTGGCGATCACCGGTCCGACGCAGGGTTGGCAGCCGCTCACCACAACGCTGTCGATCGTCCGCATTCTGACCGACCAGGTGAAGACCGACGAAGCACTCGCGATGCTTCGTCCCTATGACGAATTGAAGAGTGTTGCTCCAGGCTGGCGCATCCGCCTGCTGCGAGCCTACGGCCACGTCTACGCCGCGCAAGGGAACGAGCAGCAATCGCTGGCGAAGTTCCGTGAAGCGCTCGACCTTGAAGCAAAGCCATAACCCCGGCACCGGATTTAGGGGCCACCTGTCCCACAGAATTCAATCGAAAGGATGTTTCACATGACGATGAAGATGATCCCGGGACTGATGGTGATGTTACTCGGAAGCCTCGTTCTCAACCGCGTCCTGGCCGACGACGCAGCGACGCCGAAGCCGATCAGCGTCCTGCTTGTCGGCAACAGCCAGTGCCCGACGATCGTCCGCGACAGGATGCTGGAGACACTATCCGAGTCGGACAAAGGTGCGCGGCCCATCAAAGTCGGCGGCTGCATCAAAGGCGGCGCATCGCTGCGATCGCACTGGGACGCGGGAACGGGTGACGGGACGGCTCGCGCGATGATCTCTGGCGGCGAGTGGGACTACGTCGTGCTGCAGGACATCTACTACGTTCAGGAGCCCGCCTTTCAGCCGTACGCGAGACAGTTCCACGCATTGATCAACGAGACGGGGCTGAAGACCGTGCTGTTCGGCACGGCCTCGATCCTCAGTGATTATCCAAAAGGCTTCGAACGACAGCATCTAATGCACCTGGCGATGGGCAGGGAACTCGGCGTCTCCACTGTCGATGCCAGCCAGGCTTACTTTCGGTACTTCGGAGAAAAGCCCTCGACCGAACGGCTTGAAAGTCTCTTCGCCACGGACAAGGCGCATCCGGGACTGTGGGGCTCCTACCTTTATGCCTGCCTGATTTACAGCGCGATCACCGAACGGAATCCGGTTGGGCTTGCTGCCCCCGAAGCCATTCCGGTGGACATCGCCAGGACGCTGCAGGAGACTGCGTGGGCTCAGCATCAGGAGACGGCCGCCGCCTTGAAGAAGTGACACTGATTTTCATCCATGACGCTGACGTCGCAACTCACCACCAACGCAACGAGATTCGAATGACACTGTGCCGGTTGATTGTATGCCTGTCTTTCTGGTTGGTCCTGCTCAGTACGTTCCGCGACGTCCTGGCCGACACAGCGCCCGGCCAATTCCGCGCCGGCACCGCCAGGGTCGACATCACGCCGGATGAAGATGTCGCGGTAGATATTCTGGGCAGGAAGCTGACCCTGCGTGATCGATTGGCGGCGCGCGTGTTGGTGCTCAAGGATGAAAAGACTTCGGTGGCGATTGTCTCTGTCGATCTGATCGTCTTCGCGTCTCCGAAAGTGATCGCCGAAGCCAGGGCCAAGTTCGGTGTCGATCATGTGATTCTCAGTGCCACACACACGCACGCGGGCATGGTGCCGCGCGGGATGATCATCAAGCCGCCCGTCTCGCCCGATTGGACTCGCAGCGGAAAGGCTCCGGCGGAGACGCTGGATTGGCCCGGACTCTCCGCCGATCCGTGGTATGCCGAGACCGAAGCGAAGATTGTCGAGGCGATCGGCAATGCGATGCAGAATCTATTTCCAGCACGGCTTGTCGTGGGCAAAGGCCCGTTCGAGAGCGCTTACATGGCTCACAACCGACGATTGGTGCGCGACGGCCGCGCCACGGCGTTGTGGGAGAATCCGGATCGCCGACCGACTCAGCCGATCGACCCGACCGTCGGCGTTCTGCGAGTCGAAGACCTCACCGGTAAGCCGCGCGCGTTCGCCGTCCATTACGCCTGCCATCCCGTCGCGCTGATGGGAGCCGGCGTGATCTCGCGCGACTTCCCCGGCGCGATGGTCGATCACATCGAACAAGAACTTGGCGCAGATTGCCTCGCGATGTTCCTGCAAGGTGCTCAAGGAGACATCGACCCGTATGACCTCCACAACCTGCGTGGCGAGAATCGTTTCAACATTGCCGGGCAATCCGGCATCTCGCTGGCCAATGGGGCCTTGCGAATCGCCGCCGATATGAAAGCTCTGCCTGACAGCGACCGAGCACAAGCCGACCGATCAGCGATTCAGGTGAAAGAGAGTTTGCTCAAGATCCCCAATCGCAGTGGCAACAAAACGACCGACGTCGGCTTGCTCACCATCGTCATCAACCGCGACCTCGCCCTGGTCGCGATCCCCGGCGAGCCGTTCATTCAGCATCAGCTCGACCTGACCGCCCAATCGCCGATCCCCAACACGTTCATCCTCGGCCTCGCTTATCATGGCCAGGGAACGCCGTTCGTGGTCTACATCCCGACCGTCCAGGCCGTGAAGGAAGGAGGCTATGGCGCGACCGAATGCAGCTTCCTCGCCGCCGACGCCGGGGAACAGATGGTGACCGAAGCGGTGGCTCGTCTCCGAGAACTCGCCACGAAACGCACGTCCGCCGGGGACTGAATCGATAAAAGCGAACTCACTCAGTTAGTCACATGTGAGAGAATTAACGAAGATGAAAATGTCATTCCTACACGCAGCCCTGTTGCTGGTTTCATGGAACGCTCTTCGCGCCGCCGAACCACTCACGGTGACGTCCGATTTTGAAGGGGCCTCGGTTCGCGATGTCGAGATCGATGAAGCCGCTCGAAGCATTCGCTTCATGCCAGGTGGCGACCCGCTGCGAGGTTGGCCGTGCTGGTGGTACTTCCGCGTACACGGGATTTCTCCCGGTGAAACCATCATTTTGAAACTGCGTGGCTCGAGGGCCACGGTCGATACGCCGGGAGCTTCACTCCGAAAGCCACTCGCGTCGGCCTGGGCGATGCCGGATCAAGCGACCTTTTCGACCGATGGAGAAACCTGGCTCCACACGGAAAAAGGCGAGCGGCGTGACGATTGGATGATCTACACGCTCAAGCCGGAGGCCCCGTCGGTGTTCCTCGCCTGGGGACCGCCCTACACGCCGAGCACCGCCTCGAAGTTCGTACGTGAGATGAGCGAGAAGTCGCCGCACGCGAAAGCCGCTGAGTTGTGTCGTTCGCGCGAAGGCCGCGTCGTCCCGATGCTGCATGTGCAGGAAGGCGAGCGAACCGGGGATCAACGCTTTGGCGTCTGGGTTCAGGCGCGACAGCACGCCTGGGAGAGCGGTTCAAGCTGGGTCGCTCAAGGCTTCGGCGAATGGCTGCTGAGCGATTCGGTTGACGCGGCCTGGCTGCGGCAGCACGCGGAGATTTTCCTCGTCCCCGTCATGGATATCGATAACACCGCGACCGGCAACGGCGGCAAAGACGCTCAGCCGCAGGATCACAATCGAGACTGGTCGCCGCAGCCGCACTGGAATGAGATCATCGCGGCGCAGCGTGCGGTCACGGGGCTGATTGAGGAAGGTCGCATGGATGTCTTTCTGGATCTGCACAACCCCGCGCCCGGCGATCCGACTTTCTTCTACATCCTGCCGGACGATATGCTGCAGGAGCCGATGGTCGGTTTACGCAACCGGTTCATCGAACTGGCCTACGCGCGGATCAGCAAGATCAAGCCGCTCATCCCGATGAGCAACAAGCCCAAAGTGACCGGAGCCAACTATCATCCGTTGTGGCGTCAGATCAGCGCCAACTGGGTCGCGATGAACGGCAACCCGCACACCGTCAGTCTCTGCCTGGAGACGATCTGGAATTACCAAAACAGCACCACCGAAGGCTACCGCGCCGTCGGCACCAACCTCGCCGCCGCCGTCCGCGAATATCTCGCCGAACGCCCCGCGAAGTGGTGAAAAATAAAACAGACACTGCTAATTGGACAGCGCCAATCTTGGCAAAAACCGAGCATTTTTGCAGCCCGAAGCGTGAGCGAGGGATTGTGCCTAACTCGGCCCCTCGCTGACGCTTCGGGCTACTACTTTGGATAAATTGGCGTTGTCCAATTAGACCAACAGCAGTTCCTCAATGCAGGAATCTCTCAATACTGCACCTTATGGTATAGATTAAAAAGCGTCATTCGGGTGGAATCGTGCTGTAAGGCGAGCGGAAGAAACACGATTACCAGAAATATGGCGTCGCTCAGGGAATCCGACCTGAGACAGGTCGGACTACGTAGGCAGATCTGTCCACAGATCTGCTTCCGTTGGCGTGGTTCTGTCGCACGGGGCCGATCGACCTTAAGACTCGCCGATGGTAAATCCTTTCCTTCCGCTCGCCTAAGGAGGCAGGGCGGACTTCGGCATTGATCCGAAGCCATCAAGACCGAAAGATTCGTCCGATATTTTTCCTGCATGGATTTCCCTGAAACTCTGGGCAGCATCAAGGAGTCGCTCATGCGAGTGCCGACAGTTTTGCAAATTTCAATCTCTGCTCTTGTTCTCGTTGCTCTGTCGATGTCCGGTTTTCTAAGAGCGGACGAATCGTTTGATGCGGAGCCTATTCTTTACAGCAAGACGAACCCGCAGAACCGCGTCTCGATAATTCGAGACCGTATTAAAAACGGTGAATTGAATCTGAACTATTCGTCCGAATACGGCTATCTGCCCGCGCTGCTCGACGCGCTGGAAGTTCCCGTCGAATCACAAATGCTGGTTTTTTCCAAAACCAGTATGCAGATGCGGCGAATTTCTCCTCGGACGCCACGCGCGATCTACTTCAATGATGATGTGTACGTGGGATTCTGTCAGTCGGGTGATTT
This sequence comes from Planctomycetales bacterium, assembly GCA_038214195.1. Lineage (GTDB taxonomy): Bacteria > Planctomycetota > Planctomycetia > Planctomycetales > Planctomycetaceae > SXXK01. The sequence goes on along the minus strand of JBBQSE010000129.1, from coordinate 2,338 downwards.
GATAGAAGTCTCTGCCGTTGATCCTCAGCTTGGAACAGTCTTCTATACGCTGGATCAGAGTAAGACTGAGCAGCCAATGCTGATTCGCAGGACGGGCAGTTGCCTCGTTTGTCACAGTTCGTCTCGGATGGAAGGCGTGCCTGGTCACGTTATTCGGTCGCTGTATGTCGATTCCAGCGGTCAGTTACTGCTGTCAGGGTCAGATCGATTGGTGGATCAGACGACGCCGATCGAACAGCGTTGGGGCGGCTGGTATGTCACGGGAACACATGGCTCTCAAAAGCATTTGGGAAACCTTGTGGTGCGAAGTCGAAACGTTGTGGAACCCGTCGATAACGCAGAGGGGCAAAACGTTGTTGATCTGAAATACCGCATTAATCCGGATCGATATCTTTCGACACACAGTGACATCGTGGCGCTCATGGTGCTTGAACATCAGACGCTCGTGCAGAATCGCATGACAAAAGCCAACTTCGACACGCGTCAGGCACTGGCCGACAGTGATGTATCATCCGAATATGTCACTCAACGCATTCGCCACACGGGAGATCGCCTTGTTGAAGCGATACTCATGGTCGAAGAAGCCACGATCAAAGAACCCATCCAGGGCACATCCGGCTTTGCGGAAAAGTTTGCACAATCCGGTCCACGCGACAAAATGGGACGTTCGCTGCGAGACCTGGATCTCACCACGCGAATGTTCAAGTACCCGTGCAGCTATCTGATCTATTCCGACGCATTTGACAAACTTCCGCAACAGTCAAGAGACTATGTTCTGGAGCGACTGTGGGATGTGCTCTCTGGAAAAGATGAGTCAGAAAAGTTCGCTCATCTTTCGAACACAGACCGTCAGGCAATCCTCGAGATTCTGCGCGACACAAAATCGAACTTGCCAGGTTACTGGATAAAATGAACGTGATGTTGATACGTCAGCGTCATGGCAATTTTCGCCATCAAAAGGGTGATCGAAGAGGCCAAGACCGAGACAACCAAATGGCTCAAGAAACAGGGTCAGCAATACGCCGATTTTCATTGGCAATCTGGTTACGAAATTTTCTCGGTCAGTGAATCGAACGCTGAGCAAATGAAACGGTATATCGCCAATCAGGCGGAACATCACCAAAAGAAATCGTTCCAGGACGAGTTCCGAGAGTTATGCCAGCGCCACGGCATCGAGATTGATGAACGATACGTGTGGGATTGAAGAAGTTTGATCGGATTGGCCAAGGCACATGCGGTTCATTTTCAACGGAACGGCACCACGCGATCCCCGCCGAAACGCCCCATGATTCAGTCCCAACGGGGCAGCCCTAATGCGGAAACGTCAATCTCGGTGATCATGCCCCGCACCGAACATAGGACCGCCCCGTTGGGGCTTCGATGGCTTTCCTTAACCGTCACCCAGGCCGGTGGCTGGGCTGGCATAGGTCTGCCACGTTGTGGCGGAAGACAGAGAGCAGCCCGCCACCAACTTCGAAAGAGATTCAACACGAACCGCAGCGGAAATTCGCATGGAAGGTTGAAGGTGTCATTCCACAGCGTCCCAATTTTTAAGAACGTGACCACAAACGGACGCGGAAACGAATGCGAGCATGATCTCAACGCTGCTTCTGGTCCACTGATCATCACCGCACGCCCATCCGCTGTTGAAGTTGTTGCGAGCGGCGAGCAGTTGCCTCCCCCCGGCGATGTGATAATCTATCCCCCGTCGCAACGCCGGGATCGATCTGCGTGCGGGGCACTGCACGAAGAAGTTGGGAGTCACACATGTTGGATTGGTTAGTTGTGTGGGGGTGTCGGGACAGCGACTATTTCGGTCTTCCGCCCGATTCTTGAGAACCTGGCAACAGACGTCGCCAAGAATGCCGCCAAGAGCTACGTCGGACAGTGCTTCAAAAATGTCTATTCGATCATCCATAAGGATCCGTTAACCAAAGCGACCGGACTAGCAGTGAAAGAACTGCTGGGACTCATCGAAAGTGAACTCATTCGAGCCGATGTTTCCGACGACGACCTTTGCGGCTGGATTGAAGATGTTGAACGTTTCATCCACCAGGACGACGTGCGTGACGCAGTCGCGTCGCTGTTCCTGAAGCCCGACTACAAACTTGATCCGAAGGTTTTCGTGGCAGCATGGCAACAGCTTGAAGGTGCCCGGACGCTGCCCGATGGATTTTCGTGGCCATACATCGCCAAACGATTCGCGGCCAAGGTCGTCGAAATCCGGCACTCCTCAAAGGAACTCCAAGAAACCTTTGCATCACTCGCGAAGGTACAGGATTCCGCAGCACTGAAGGAACTGGCCGGTCTGCCACCGGACTTCGACCTCGAAATGTAC
>JBBQSE010000128.1:0-17443 GCA_038214195.1 Planctomycetales bacterium | reverse complement strand
CTTTCAAAGCGACCACTGGCGAACATTCCTGGAATGGCACATCGAACACGAAGTCACACAGACCCACCCGAATCGAAACTTGCTTCAAGGCTACACCCCGCAAATACTCGCATGTTGACCGGCGGAACGCCGGTTACACCCGATTAGTGTGACGGATCAGGGCGTCGAATGTTTCTTCTGCGAGTCCTGGCCGAATTCGCGTCTCCAGAATCTGTTTCAGGAACGCTTCAATCCGCTGAAGATCGTGCCGCAATCGGCCCTTCAATTCCATGCGGATTTCATTAGCCAGGCATGTGACGGAATCAGGAACCGCTGTGCCAGCTGAGGAGTCCTCGCGAATGATGCCCGCGAGTTGTTCGACGGGCGATGTGACCGCTTCACGCGTCAGACGCTGCCAGAGGCTGCTCGCATAGTCGTCCATGCGGCGCGTGCGGCCGTTGTCGAGCAGTCCTGGTATGATCTGTGACACTGCTTCGGCGCTGAGGTTCAACTCTTCGAGCAGACTCTTCCATTCCGGCGACTCAGACTCGGCAGCTGTTCCACAGGGTTTTGTCCAGCGACTGATCGCCGCCGCCGCAAGCTGTCCGGCCTCGCGATTGGCCAGTTGCCATGACTCCGCATTGATTGTTGTCAGTCCGAAGGAGCGGAGTGACGCTTCCTCGCATTTCGCCTGCTGAGTTCTTGTCGGATTACGCCAGGCATTCATCTCCCGGCGGGCCGAAGTCACAGTCCGCAATTCCAGATATTCCGAGGTCCGATTGACACCGTCAGCAAAATTCCAGTCTGACAAATCATCGCCCAGATGAATGAGGGTGGTTTCATCGAGCGGTTTTGCAATCTCAGACGCCGAGAATCGCGACGTCAGTCCCGGGCGCTGTGCGCCGGGCACGGAAAAATGCTGGAGCTCCTGCAGGAAGCTGACTGTATTTGCGTCCTGCATATCGGCCAGTTCGCGACCGCGCGAGGTTCCGTGAAGCAGCATCGCCGACACGCGCACCGGTGGCATGCGGCCGTTCATCGCCAGTTCTCGCACAAGCCATGCCACATCCAGCAGACAGCCACTGGATGTTCCGCCGGATGTCGAGCCTACAAGGCACACGTCAATACCGTTTGTATCGAACGGCAGCCCTGTTTCCTGCGCGGAAGTGACGCAGGACTCGGCATTCACGAGATTCGCGAAGCTCGTCTGAAGTGCGCTGCGGATGTCTTTCGCGTGATCGACGAAGGAAAGGCGTCCGAGTGGTCGCAGTCCTTCGACGCGCCCGCTTCGGGGAATGTTGAACAACCAGCGACGACTAAGCCAGTTTAAATGTTCAGACGACGTCTTACGATAGTCCTGCGACGTTCGCAACGGTATTGGCACGGTTGGAATGACTCGATTGCTTCCGACGCGGGACTGCATCAGGCCGGTTACGGCTTGTGTGTCGGAATCAACGCAAATGAACTGCAGTGCGGAAATGGCGGCCCTGGGAAACCTCTGCTGGATTCTCGTGCTGAGCTGAACAACGGTGCGGCATCCCAGGCCGCCGATTCCAACGAATAGAGTCGGACGAAACAGTCCATCTTCCGGCTTGCTGCTGACCGGAGCCAGTGGCGTCGCGACACCGTGCAACATCGAACTGCTGGAGATGTTATCGGTGTTGACCAGATCCGTCGATGGTTCGATCATCGCGGCAGTCGAGCCTTGCGTGGCTCGATCGCTCAGTGATCTTGTCGGTCGGCGCTTCATCAGTTCGTCGATGAATTGCCGACAGCCGGAGAATCGAGTGCGTGGATTCTTCGACAATGCCCGCGCCACCAGAGCTCTGTCGGATGGCAGCAGGCTGCTCAGGTCCGGCGAACTCTTCAGGTGTTGTGCCATCAACTGCGAGGCGGTTCGGCCGTTAAACGGAGGAACTCCCGTCAGCATCGTCTGATAGACGATGGCGAGACTGTACTGATCGCTGCCTCGATCCGGTTTTCCGTCAAACAGTTCCGGCGGAGCATACAGTGGTGTGAATCCACTGACTTGCGAATGCTGCGCCGGGCCGATGGCTTTTGTCAGTCCAAAATCCCCGACCTTGGCGTGAGTCCCCTGCAGCAACAGGTTTTCAGGCTTGATGTCCAGATGCTGAAGTCCATGCTCTTCGGACATGAAGTCCAGGGCATCGGCGGCGTCGCGGAGGTAACGCAGTAATTCGTCCCGAGCCACGCCACGCTGACCGGCTGCGACCAGTTCGCGGAATCGTTGATCCAGACTGCGATCCGCAAGTTCAGTCACGACGATCACGCGCCCATCCACAACTTCCACACGTTCGATGCTCAGCAGGAATGGATGACGCAGATCGCGGATGCGATTCAGCGATTTGAGTTCAGTGTCGGCCTGTGGACCGCTTATGTGACCAAACAGGATCTTGACGGCTTTGGAAAATCCGCCCGGACCAATTGCGCGCCAGACTTCGCCAAATCCACCCGTTCCAAGCCGTTCCAATAGCTTGTATCCGGCGATCTCCCTGCCACTGAAAGAGTCGGCATTGCAGGATTCGACTTCACTGAGGACTGCTGTCGAACTGATTTCGGTGTGACTCATGTTCGTACTACCTTCACCGACCTGCTGTCAGAGCTTCTTCAAAGGACGCATTGAGAGGACGAGTGGGAACTCGCGTAAAGAACGATTCCGCCACATGATCAAAGTGTTCGGGCTGCATTTCGAACGGGATGCCCCGGTACATGCAGAAATTTCGCACCTGGAGCAAGAGATCTCGCGCATGGCAGCGTCGGATGGGACGGTCCTGCGTGCGGTACCAGGTGGCAAGCAAGTGGTCTACAGATTCCGGGTCACAGGTGCAGCCGAGTTTCTCAGCCGCGATCTGAAACAGCCGATGTACTTCTTCTTCGTTTGGATCGGTCACTTCAATCCGATAGGGAATGCGCCGCAGAAACGCTTCGTCCACCAGATCGGCGGGATCCAGATTTGTGGAGAAGATGATCAGCTGCTGGAACGGCACCTGGATCTTCTTGCCAGTGGGCAGTGTGAGATAGTCGTACTTGTTTTCGAGTGGCACGATCCAGCGGTTCAGCAGTTGTTCGGGAGAAACCCGCTGACGACCGAAGTCGTCAATCAGCAGACAACCGCAGTTGCTCTTCATCTGCAGCGGCGCTTCGCTGGTGTTGCTCACGGGATCATGGCGGATCTCCAGACTGTCCAGTGTCAGCTCACCGCCGACGATGACCGTCGGCCTGCGAACCCGCACCCACCGCCGATCGAAGGGCAGGCCATCGTTCGGCTGGTCTACAATCTCGTGGTAGGCGGGGTCAAACAGGGTGATGATTTCCCGACCGTCAATGATGGCATAGGGAATCCAGATTTCCTGACCGAAGCAATGTGTCAGGCAGCGTGCGATCGTTGATTTTCCGTTCCCCGGCGCGCCATACAGAAACAGGCCGCTTGCCGAATTCACCGCCGGGCCAATCAGGTCAAACAGCTCTTCGGAGATGGACACGTTAAAAAACGCATCTTCCAGATCTTCGCGGCGGATCGGCTGATCACAGATCGCCTGAGCTTCCACGGAGATCACGTAATCATTCAGCGGCACTGGTGCCGGGCCCGTATAGGCACATTCGGCATGTGATGACTCCGCTCGGCGACGACCTTCATCCGTCAGACCAAACACGTAGTCATTCAGACTGGCGCTGCCGCAGTGCAGGACCATACGGCGCGACTTGAGCCGTTCCATCAGCCCTTCGATCATGCGGAAGGGGATGCAGATATCGTTTGCGATTGAGCGTCCGGACAGGTTGCCCGCAGAACGCAGCAGCCGGCAGACCAGGCCCTCAATGAATGGCTCGATGAGCCCCAATTCATGCAGCGAACCGGGATCGGATGGCCAGAAGTTTTCCCCGGCCAGCAATGCGGCCAGCAATGCGGGATCACCGTTCTTTCCTGAATGCGGACGAGCCATGATCATCTGAGTCAGTCTTAGTTCGAGGTCCAGTGAGCGACGGTTTCCGCGCGACCAAACAGGTATCCCTGAGCCAGTTCGAAGCCCAGTTCCTGACAAATGGCGGCTTCGTCGGCGGTTTCAATGCCTTCCGCCAGCGGCACAACGTTGAGATCCCGCACGATGCGAATCAGTGACGAGATTGTAGCCCGATGCTGGGGCGGGCTGAACGGAAGCCCGTGAACAAATTTCACATCGAACTTCAACACGTCCGGCGGCACTTCGAACAGTTCCGTGAGTCGCGAGTGCCCTGCCCCGAAGTCGTCGTACGCCAAACCCATGTTCAGCTCCCGAGTGACCTGGCGAACTGTCTGCAGCACCGCGCTGGATGCCACGGCTCCTTCATGAACTTCGAGCACGATCTTCGTGTCAGGAAAATCATCCCGCAGTTGTTCGAGGGATTTAAACAGTTCCGTGCCGACGAGTTCGACCGGATGTGTGTTCAGATAAAAATGCGTGTTGCCCAGGGTTTCACCGATTCGCAGACCTTCCGTGCGGCAGACCTGACTCAGCTGAGCTTCGACATTGCGAGTGGCCGCCACGCGAAACATTTTGTCGGGCGTTTCCAGTCCCAGCAGATAACTGCGGGACAGGACCTCAAAGCCGACGCGAGCATTATCGCTTAGGCGAAGAATCGGCTGGAAATAGGGCCGCAGCGCCGGTCGACGCAGCAGCTTTTCGAACTGGACGTGAGCCAGGGCTTCGGCGGAGACGTCAGCCGTCACGGTGGAGCTCATGTTCTCGTCTGTGGACGACTGCAATGTGAGCATCACGCTGCCAAAATGCAGTACGTCACCCGAACGCAGTCCGGTGAGATTCTGCAGCTTGCGACCATTGAGCAGCGTCCCGTTGGTACTATTCAGGTCTCGCACAAACAGGTCGCGATTGATGGTCAGGATTTCCGCATGCCGCCCCGAAACAGTCGAGTCCGACAAACAAAGATTGCTTGAAGGATGACGGCCAACGGTGAACGAGGGACTCATGACATTGACACGCTGGTTTGTGCCGCTGTCTCCATTTCGAGACAGAACCCACAAGCCCTCCGGAAGAGCAGGTGATCCCCCATTCGTTGCGGATGTTTCGTCAATGCCACTCGGTGGCGCAATTACGGCAGAATCTTGCAGAAGCTCAGCCATGTGTCGTTTCCTAAGGAGACAGTCGATGGTCCTGGGTGTCGTGCATCGGTTGCTTTTAACGCATCGCCTGCTGATGACTAAAAGCAACACTAGTTCATTTGTGAACATTTGCGCGCACTTCAACCCCAGGGAAACCCAAAGGCTGTGCCGATTAGGAATGCTGCACCGAATATGCGGTTTGATTGTGGCAGGATGTTGAATTCGCGGCACGTCGGCGGGCAATGGACGAAGCGGCAGCTTCATTGCAACCGGCACAAACGCAACGGGCCAGGTCCACGTAGCCGGATTCGTCGGAATTCCGCCGAATCTGCGACGGGGTGGCCGGGGTTGGAGCGCAGCGAAACCCCGGTGTTCTTCAATATGGCACACCGAAACCTCCGGGGCTTCCTTCGCTGCGCTTCGTCCAGCCCCGGCCACCCCCAGTCTTAAGTCCACGCCGTTGGGCATCAAGCCGACGGGGGATGTTTTGCAGTCCCTTAACGAAACAAATCTCGACTTAATCAGGACACGCAAAACCAAGACGTTGGCGCAGCCCGGAGCCGTCTTACTTCTTCAGTGGCACGGCAAGCTGCAACTCATCCAGGCCGCCACGTTCTTCAAACGGACGCACGCTGAAATACCAGTTGGACCACTCTTTCAGAGATTTTTCCCGCCACGGCGTCGCGAGCCGAAGTCGCTGTTCAGGAGTCGCATTTTTGATCTGCTCCGCGTTGCCGAGAGGTCCCAGTGGATTGAGTGTTTCGCCAAATCCCTGCGGCTTCCTTGCGATAAATCGCAGTGCCTGAAGTGCTTCGATATTCACATCGACACTGTTATCACGAAGTCCATCCAGCATCAGAGGAACCAATTTGAAATCGCCCGTTCTCCCAAGAGCCCAGACAACCGCGCTCCGTACTGTGGGATCGGAATGCCCCATCAGACGCTTTAGCTGATCTTCCTGACCAACCAGTTTCTCCGGATCGTCAATCGACAGCACACTGCGAACAAGTTCGTCCGCCACTTCCACCGGGCTCTCGTCGAGTTTTTCGAAGTCCATGTTGGAAATGTCGTCGATCAGGCGGTCGAGTTCCGTGGGCTCTTTCTTCTTCTTGTCTCCAAACGGATTGCCGCGATCCGCCAACTGCAACCCAAGTCCATACATCTTCTTCAGAATCTGGTCTGTGGATCTCATGTAATACAGCAGCGCGAAGCACGTTCCAACGACTGGCCCGGTGTGCGTATTGAAGCTGCCATCTGCAGCCTGAAGCTGCAACAGCCCGTCGCCAAAGAAAACAAACCAGTCCTCTCCATTGATTTTCCCAAGGTCCCCGACCGCCGCCGCCCGTTCAAGACAGTAGTAGTAATAGAGGTTGTGTTCGACACGACTGACCTGTGTCAGATGTGACAAGTTCCAGCCAAACGCCCGATCAACGCGCCCGTCCATTGAGCCCGCTGCATACTGCGACTTGTAGTCTGGAAAAGCCGGCCCAAATTTTTGAGCGTCTGCAATAGGGTCCACTTTCTGCAGTGCCCCAAAAACCAATTCCTCTTTTTGCTCGGGTTTTGGGGGAGTTCGCAGTCCATGGAGCAGAAGTCGGCAGATGCCGACAGCGCCCGCTCCCGCCATCGTCATGTTATGCGTCGATGCTCCCGCCCCAGGTCCTGCTGTCGTGCCGGGACGATAGGCCCAGCCACCATCAGCGCTTCCCTTCTTCATCAGGAAGTCGGCCGCGCGATCCAGTGCAGCCGGTGAGACATTGCACTTGGCACGCTGGCAGGCCCACAATGCCAGGACCCCATACTGGGACATACTCACGTCGCCGGGTTGAGTCGGTCCGTCGCTCCAGGATCCATCTGCTCTCTGCACCGATTGCACGTAATCAGCGATGGCCTGCAGGTTCGGCTGGTACAAATCCGCATCCAAATCGGACAGGAGCATGGAATCCACACCTGAACCATAAATGTGATCATACGCGGAGATTGGCCGATACGTGTTTCCGGCGCTGCGACCGACGGCATCCGCGAGCGCCGCTACAACATGCTTGTCTTCCTTCGGGATTCCACATTTGAGCATCGCGTACGCGACCAGAACCTTTGCGCCACCCTCTTGCTCCTGTTTTTCGACTGCCGCGTGCAGGTAGGCCAGAGCCCTGTCCACCGCCGCATCAAATCGCGGAACATTCGTGCTTTGCCTTGGACCGTCAAAGCCGAATGCCGAATGATCAACCAGGAACAGCAGAAACCCGGTGATGAAAATGAAAAGCCGCATCGAATTGCTCCATAGCATGGCAGCCGTCAAAAATGACAGAAAGTTGCAATTCCGATCCTAGCGACAGGCGGAATCGGTGTCAAAGTGAGCACCACCGTTTATGCTGTCGCCTTCAAAAACAATGGAACTTTAAGCGATTTAGAATGATGGCGTCACAGAATTCAGTCTTAATCACAGGCGGAGCCGGTTTCCTGGGGTCGCACCTGGCGCACAGCGTGCTGGACGATTCACGATACGCCGGGATGACACTTGTGATCCTGGACGATCTCTCCGGTGGCTTCCTCGAAAACGTCCCTCCGTCGCCGCGGATCCAGTTTGTCAACGGCAGCGTGACCGATCATGTGCTCGTCGAACAGTTGTTTCAGGAGCACTCGTTCCGTTTCGTCTTTCATTTGGCCGCCTATGCAGCGGAAGGTCTGAGTCATTTTATTCGTCGATTCAATTACACGAACAATCTGATTGGAAGCGTCAACCTGATTAACGCGTCAGTACGACACGATGTGCGGCACTTTGTCTTTACGAGTTCCATCGCCGTGTACGGCAGTGGACAGGTTCCGATGCTGGAATCAACGCAGCCTCAGCCGGAAGATCCGTACGGGATTTCGAAGTACGCGGTTGAACTGGATCTGAAGTCCGCTCATGAACAGTTCGGGCTGAACTATACCGTCTTTCGTCCGCACAACGTCTACGGCGAATTCCAGAACATTGGCGACAAATACCGCAATGTGGTTGGGATCTTTATGAATCGGATTATGCAGCAGCAGCCACTGCCGGTGTTCGGCGACGGAACGCAGCAGCGAGCGTTCTCGTACGTCGGCGATCTGATGCATCCAATGGTCTCGGCCCCGTTCACCGCAGGTGCGTCCGGAGAAGTATTCAACGTCGGAGCATCGACACCGACTTCTGTACTCGACCTGGCGACACTCGTTTGTCGCGAATTTGGCGTCGAGCCCAGCATCGATTTTCAATCGGCCCGCAATGAAGTGAAAATCGCCTGGGCCGATCACGCGAAGTGCGACAACGTCTTTGGACATCGTCCGGCGACGGAACTTCAGGAAGGATTGCATCGAATGGCGGACTGGGCGCGGCAGACAGGCCCGCGTTCAAGCACGACATTCGAAAACATCGAGATTACGAAACGCCTGCCTGCTGGCTGGGTTGACGCGAGCAAGTAACAACGCTGATCATTCCATCAGCCGCACCAGCGCATCACGCAGGACCGGGTAATTCGCCTGAATCGAATACTTCCGCTCCACCGTTTGACGACCGCGATGTCCCATCTGCCGACGTAGTTCCGGGTTTGTTATCAACAGTTGAAGGGCTGCCAGCCATTCGTCAGTTGACTGCGCCGCCTGGCCGTTCTGGTTCCCGTCCAAAATTTCCGAATTGACGCCGACAGGTGCTGCGATCCCGGGAACTCCAACGGCAAGATACTGAATCAGTTTCAGGCCGCATTTGTAGAGATCCCACTCCTGATTGGGAAACAAAGGCATCAGGCCAAGATCAAACTGCCGCAACTGTTCCACCTCTCTCGCCGGCTGCCATGCTTCGTGGACAACACGGACGCCAGTCAAGTCAATCTCACGGAGCGGTGAAATATCTGGCACGACAATTCGCAATTCATACTGAGTTTCTGTGGCGAGGATCCGTAAAGCTTCCGCGGCAACGGACAAATACTTCAGGTTGCCAGCTGTTCCCATCCATCCCACGACTGTTGTCGCCGCAACGGCTGCCGTCTGAGACCGTTCGGCGTAATCGTCCATGTCCACACACGTCGGCACGTGACAGATATTCGAATTGAACGGTCGAACTCTTTCTTCTAGAAACCGGTTACCGCAGACGACGAGATCCGCCAGTCGCATCAGCTGCTCAAATTTCTCTGGATAGCGGAGAAAAACTGCATCATCCAGATCAATGACCAGGCGATGACAGCTTTCTCGAAAGCGTTGTTCCATATCGATTGTTGTGTTGTCGAAAATTTCACGATCAACGAACACGACGTCAAATCGCTGCAACTTTGTTCGTAACCAATGCCACCAGCGAACGCTGCGCTTCAGGAGCTGGCTCGGCCGAAATCCCATCCATGGAAAGTAGTCGTACTTCTGAGGAAAGCTGTGAGCCACAACGACGCGATGGCCCCCCGCTCGAAAGTGACGCAAAAAGGGCAGAATTCGGAACCGCGCCGATGGAACGCGATCACCGGATGACAGGAAGAGGATGTTCACAATCGAAGCCCCGCTGATTCACTTCGGGCCGGTTCTGGTTGAGGCGGGCGACGGGCGGAAATCGTCAAGCGTCCGCCCTGTCCCAGCCACGCAAGAACATGTGCCATTGGAGCGAGAAAGAGCTTGAGCATGAACGTGGGTCGATCGGGATAGCGCAGCAGCCAGCGACCAACTCGGCTGTCCGGCCAGCGAGCGAGAAGAGACAGCGCCAGACTTCCGATCACGTTTGACAGATTTCGCTGATGAGCGATTTTGATGTCCGTAAACTCGCATTGCTCGAGCAGCGTTCGAATTGATTTGGTGGTGAAGTGATGCAGATGCCGCGGCAATTCCCAGACATACCAATATCTGCCAAACACTTTTGGTTCCCAGCAGCCGGCGTTTGGAATACTGAAGAGCAGCGTCCCGCCCGGCTTCAGCAATTGATGCAATGTTCTCAGGGTGTTTCGGGGATCGGGCACGTGTTCGATCACCATCCAGGCTGCGGCAAGATCGAATGACTCTGATAGAAGTTCGCAGGTTTCGAGTGTACCACAGTGGACATCCAGCCCGGCGTCCTTCGCCATCGCGGCCGGACGCTCGCCTGGTTCTATTCCGGTTACGATCCAGCCAGCGTTCTGCAACCGCAGGAGATATTGTCCGGTCGCGCAACCCAGTTCCAGGGCGTGAGGTTTGTTTGAGTCGCTGGCACCGCCCTGCCCCGGTCTCGGGGCGCTGCGGCCAGGCTTCGGAGCAACTGGCACGGGCTGACTGCGGTCGTCCATTAGCCAGTTGTAGAATCGCCTGAGTCCGGGAACATAGCGCAAGGGCAGAATTCGCAAATACAGCGGACGCTTTGTGGCTCTGCTCTCGTCACGACCGGTTGTTTCACGATTATTTGGTACAGCTGGCGGAGTCGGCGTCGGAGCGGACTGGTGCGGGCCGTATTGATCGGGATAGCAGTCTCCGAGGCATTCCAGCACAGGGCGAGGATTCATGAAGCGATGACCGCACTTCCCACATCGCTCAATTGCAAATTCGCCCGGAATGCCACAGAGATTGTCTCGGGATGTCTGCACAACCGAACTGAGCTGCGAACCACAAAGCGGACAGGCGATGCGTTCCAGCCGCAGCAGGACGCTTGAACCTGCGGTATCTTCTGACTTGCTTGATCGCGTATTTACGGGCGATGCTGAATCATTCGACATCAACAACCTCCGGACGATGCCATTCCCTGCGACTGCGAGCCCAGATGATGGTCCAGAGCGGGACCTGGACGCAACCAATGCCCAGCAGATAGCCCGCCGCAACGCCGCTGCAGCCGTAGTGTTTTCCGAGCAGCACCTGGAGCGATGCAACTGTCAGACTCGTAATGATGGAAGCTGCCAAAAATGGATCTCGTTTATGGGCTCGCACGTAAAGATTTGTACACAACGCAAACTGCAGCAATACCATCGCGACGGCAAACATCGCAGTCGATCCGACAGGCAACATACGATCTGCCAGTCGTTCAAATAACCACTCGCTTCGCGTCCCCATCCACCAAACCGTCAGACAGAAGCATGTGACTGCTGTTGTCATGATCAGCATTGAAAGTCGTGTCAGCCGGAAAAACAAGTGATCCAGGTCCGCAAACTTTCGAGCCGCAATCAGTACTCCAAACATCGGACGTCGAGTTTCGATCCATGCCAGCGAAGCAGCCTGCAGCGCCGTGAGGATGGTCCATGTCATTCCAAGCTGCGTGGCTTCCCCCTCCGGCCGGTCCTTAAAGATCAACAGCAGAGGCATCTGATTGGCCAGCCAGAGCAGGATACCCTGTACAGCGATTCGCCACTGCAGCGGCAGGATTTCGAGTTTCCAGTCAATCTCATCCCGCTCTGGAGGCGATCGAAATGTCTCAAAGAACGGTCGAAAACGGACGGCGACGAGATAACACTCGCCACACAGTCGAACCGATGCAGACGCAACCAGAGCCCAAAGTCCAAATCCATTCGACACTGCCAGCCATACAACCATCGTGCCGACAATCGCCTGCCAGAATCGCACGCGATTGATTGCAGACAGCTGGTTACAGCCCTCCAATATTGCGGTCAGCGGCAGCAACGGCAGTTGCAGGCCGTTGACGATCACCAGCGCCATCCACGGCGCGAGCCACGATACATTCTCGCGCAGCGCTTCGCTACTGGTCGTCTCATTGAAAAACAGGAATCCGGCAGCAGTAATTGTGGCGGCGAAGGCCAGAGCCGCGACACCATACCAGCGCAGCATCATGCGACCGAGCGAAATGAGCCGGGATCGCGCGGCGGGATCGCCAACGATCTTTCCGTCCTGCAGAGACAATCGCGACCATTCATGGCTGCTGACGCTGATCAGGACGACATGCAGGCCCAGTTCCACAAAGACCTGCATCCCAAGCATGTTGCTGAAGGCGTAGTAATAGTCCTGTGTCGCCTTCGAAAAACTGACGACCAGAATCAACTGCGTCATCGGCCCGGTGAGCAGTTGCCACAGTCTGGCAAGCACGGCGAACTCGACTGCGCTGTCGATTCCGCCTCGACGCAACATTCGCTTCAACAGAGACTCGCTGTTCGTCTCCCCGACCGGAACTCGGTGCGGCTCAGGATCTTCCTGCCGAGTTGAATCCGTCGATATTTCCACAAAGTTGCTCACACTGCCTGAAATCTTAGGGCTGTGAATACGATACCAGATTCAGCGAACCTGGATTCAACCGACCAGCATGACGGAAGCTTACGTCAGCGACCGCGATTTCAGTAACACTGATTTCAAAACAGCGAAGGCGGAAGATCGTCGATGTATACTTCACGCGTTCCAGACTGAGGTACTTTCAAAGTCAACGTTTTTCATGTCCCTTCTCCCCCTGGCAAGGGGGAGATGGTGGCCGCCAGGCCGGATGAGGGGGCCGACCTGGAGTGAATATGATGAACCAGGAAGCAGTTGATTCTTCCCCCTCACCCTAGCCCTCTCCCCCCGTGGAAAACGTGTCAAGTAGGAAAATCAAATGCGGGGGAGAGGGGACAATCGCAAGAAAATCCACACCATCATTTCTGACCGCGTGAAGTAAAATTTGCCAGTTGGTGGGCTTGGGCTCGGAAGCAATTGACACTCGCGATCAACAACTCTACGATCGAAACGCGTAATTCTGAATCCTGTCAGCTCTATCCTGGATTGATCTGATGCAAAAGCGGAATGTCAGTGTTTGCGTGGTCATACTATTCGTCTGCCTGCAGCAATTTGCTGCCGCTGGACCCAAATCAACCGGCATTCCTCGGTTTGATGCGGCAGTAGACAAGGGACTGGCCTACTTGCGAGTGGAGGTTGAGAAGCGGGAACCGGAGGGCGGTCAGCTCATCCTTGCAGCCTACGCGATGGTCAAATGCGGTGTTCCGAAAGAGGATCCGATCGTCATTCGAGCAATCGCCGCCGCCGCCGGTCGCAGCAATGGAGGTACATACCGGCCAATATCTGCCTACGATCACGTCTACGGCGCTGGAGTGGATTCTCTGCTTTTGTCTGACGCGGATGCGGAACGCTATCAGCCCAACTTGCAGGCGATTGCAAACTATGTGCAGTCAGTTCAGCAGGCAGACGGGTCCTGGAGCGATGGGCCTCAAAAGCCGGGCGATGTCAGCATGTCTCAGTACGGCGTCCTCGCATTGTGGGCCTGCCACCATGCCGGGTGCAAAGTCGCACCCGTCGCTTTGGACCGCGCGGCCGACTTCCTGATGAGAAAGGGCAACGCAGACGGAGGATGGGCCTATCGTCCCGGAACGACGGAAGGCCCCGGTGCCGGTTCCTCGACTCATAACATGACCATGGCGGGAGCCGGAGCGCTGGGTATCTGCCGACTGCTGCTTCA
The DNA here is from genome assembly GCA_038214195.1 of Planctomycetales bacterium. GTDB lineage: Bacteria > Planctomycetota > Planctomycetia > Planctomycetales > Planctomycetaceae > SXXK01. The sequence goes on along the minus strand of JBBQSE010000128.1, from coordinate 3,998 downwards.
CGGACTTCGAAGTTCGCCAAAGCCGAACCAGAAGGACGAACTGGTCTTTGGAGCCCTGCGGAAAGTGGATCCCCTGGCGGAATCAGAAATGTTCGCCGCTGCCTTTCAGGACTACCAGCCGCAGTATGCGGCGGGCTCAATGGATAGCCGAGTGGATCGGGCCTTTGCGTGGAACCTGGCGCATTTTGCGCCGGTCAGTCACGTTGAACACAACCTCTATTATTACTACTGCCTCGAACGAGCGGCTGCGGTCGGTGACTCGGGTAAGATTCATGCCCAGGACTGGTTCATCCTCTACGGTGACGGTCTTCTAACACTCCAGGCCGAAGATGGCAGCTTTCAGACTCATTCCGGTCCCGTCGTCGGAACGTCCTTTGCCCTGTTGTACTACATGAGATCCACAAAACAGTGGATTGATGGTGACTATGGATTTGGGCAGACGGTGACTGGAGCCGGTAATCCATTTGGTAGTCGAGCCGATTCACGTAAACCGACGGAGCTGAGTGTTTTGCTTGCGGACATTATGATGATCTGCAACTTCCCGGACTTGGACAACGTGCCTGTCGAGTTCACCTACGAAGTAGTCCGGAGCGTCAGCTCCATTGACGACCTGGAGAAACTGGTGGGGCAGGTGGAGATTCTGAAAAGTCTGCTTCGCCATTCCAACGCCGACGTCCGCCGGGCTGCCTGCTGGGCGCTCGGCCGCACGAGTGATTTTAAGCTGATTCCGCTGATGCTGACCGCTCTCCGCGACCCGAGTGTGGATGTCAACGTGGAGGCAATTTGTGCCCTCCGATACATCGCTCACAAGCCGCAGGGATTCGGCGAGACACTGGACCCGCTGCACGGACTGGAGACGGCATCGACCGATGCACGATTGCGGATTGTCAATGAATGGCGGCAAAATGCCATCAAGTCCTGGTCCAACTGGTATTTCAGTATTTGCCCGCCTGAAGAACGAGGCAGCATTGACCACCTGTTGATGGCACTTCCCGTCCGTTCAGAGATTCTGAAAGATCAGGGGCCATTTATTATCGACTGAGTCAGCGGGAGATCCAGAATCATCTGAACCCGTCCGTTCTGTGTTCGGCGGAATTTGCCGAATGACAGTGTTTTTCGAACTGCAGGGATTGCCCGAAACATGCTTGATTTCGGCAGGAATTGCACGAACCGACCAGATTCGATCGCGCCTCCAGTCGCGTTGAATGGATTCGACGAATAAAGACTCAAAGCCTGTCTTCACTCCGCGTTTCCGCGACTGTTACTCTGTCGCCGAAGTGGACTGACTATCGACAGTTTCTCGCTGATCCTAAATAGCGTGAGTTGCTGCGTTGAAGATCGAGTTTGTCAGGGATGATGACGATGACTGGATTACCCGTTCGAATATTGCTGCCGTGCATGCTGTTCATTTTGCCGATGATCAGCGGTTGCTGCTGTTTCGACCCTTGTAACTACGGAGACGACAGCAATCTCGCGAAAGTTCGGGCACAGGAACTGTATGCGGAAAACCAGCGGTTGCTGGCTGCGTATGACGAATCAAACATGCTGCTCGCCGGCGCGGACCAGGAACGACAGACGCTGATGTCTCAACTGGGTGACACCAGGACGCAGCTGGCGACTTCCGATGAGCGGCTTAAAAACCTGATCGCCGAACGCACGGAACTTAGTGATCGCTATGCGAAAGCTCTGAGTGATGACACGATTCTCGTTGGCGGCGGAGTCAATTCCGCTCTCGAAGCCGCTGGCTTTGAATACGATCCCGCCACCGGACTGCACAAGTTTCACAGTGATATTCTGTTCGATCTGGGCAGCGACGTCCTTCGTCGGGAAGCTGGTCCGATCCTTTCGGAATTTGCGTCCAGCTCCAAATCCGGTGCCGCCAGCGGCTTGCGGATTCTGGTCGTGGGTCACACGGATGATCAGAACATCGTGCGTCCGGAAACAGCCGCAAAACATCCGACCAACTGGCACCTGTCCACCGACCGCGCCGACGCCGTCATTCTGCAACTGCAGAAGCTGGGAGTGGAGTCCGAACGCGTCGCGGCGATGGGTTACAGCGAATTCCATCCGCTGGAATCTTCGGTCACCGAGTCCGCTCGTCAGCGGAATCGTCGAGTCGAATTGTTTGTCGTGCCGAACGATCCAGGTCTCGCTGGCTGGGATCCGCTCAAAGCTGCTCGCTGACATCAAGGTTTGCACTCATGAATTTGAAATCGCCCGTGCTGCCTGAACCGCTGGATGTGATCGCCGTCGGAGCGCATCCGGATGATGTGGAAATTGGCTGCGGCGGTACACTTGCTCGAATGGTGCAGCAGGGATACCGCGTGGGAATCGTGGATCTGACGGACGGCGAGCCAACACCTCTCAGCCCCGGTCCTGACGTCCGACTGCAGGAAGCACAGGAAGCGGCGAAAATCCTGGGAGTCCACGTCCGGGAAACACTCACGCTGCCGAACCGCAGACTGTTTGACTCATTTGAGGCCCGTGTCGAACTGGCGAAAGTATTTCGCCGCTATCGCCCCAGACTCGTGATGGGCATCGCGGACCGGACTCCGATGGCGTCGCCGGATCACTGGCAGGCCATGCAGATTACGGATGCCGCCGTATTCTATTCCCGACTTTCCAAATGGGATGAAGCCTTCGATGGCATTCCTGTGCATCGGATTCATCGCCAGATCTGGTATCCTCTGGGGCTGCAGACTCTGAATCATCCGGCTGGCGGCGGGGCGTTCGTTTCTGATATTTCCGCGACGCTGGCCATCAAGATTGCATCAATTCGAGCCTACCAAACGCAGTTCCCGCCTGAAAAGGATCGTGTTTTCCGGCTCGTGGAGGGTCAAGGCAGAATGTTGGGAGCGTCAGCCGGATTTGAAGCGGGCGAACTGTTGATTTCATCGACGACGCTGGGTCTTACCAATGTGCTGGAAACCCTGTGTCACGGAGCAGCATCCTGAAGGCTAAGAACCCAGTGAAGATTCTACGGAAGTGCCCTGCTCTGTTGCGTTTACTGTTGGATACCGAAACAATTCATCGTCTTACATAGTGGACGCAGCGACCAGCGAAATAGTGGATGGTGGTCATGTCCGCAGCGATGGTCGGTCGCAAGTCACTCAATCGGCCTCCCACCTGAACCCTGGAATAGTCAATGGTTGCTTTTCGAATTGGTCATATCAGCATCACGGGCAACTATCGAGAGAACAACGAAGACAGTTGCTTCGTTGATGGAGGGCAGCGTTTTGCCATTGTGGCGGACGGGATGGGCGGGCAAAGCGCTGGAGAGCGTGCCAGTGCTCTCGCGATCGAATTCATTCCTCGTCGTCTCGAACAGTTGCTGGACTTTACGGACTCGGATCCCGGCAAGGTGAATTCGGCACTGGAAAAATCGATCGCCGAAGCAAATACGGAAATCATCGCGCTCAGTGAAATCGAACCGGGCCTGCGAAACATGGGCACGACGGTTGTGATGATGGCCAAGGTCGGAGAACGTTTTTTCTTTACCGGAGTTGGTGACAGTCGCGCCTACGAATTCCATGGCGGCAAACTGAAACAATTAACGGTCGATCACTCGCTGACTCAGGCATTGATCGACGCTGGCACAATCACTGCCGAAGATGCGAAAACGCATCGTTATCGCAACGTGTTGTACAAGTACCTCGGCAGTCGCGATGGCGCGTCCGGTGGACCAGCCATCGCGGTGACTCCAAAACCGGGCGATCGCTTTCTGCTGTGCAGTGACGGCCTGACTGACGGCCTGACGGACAGCGAAATCGCGAAACTCATGATGTCCAGCGACGATCCTCAGCAACTCGCGGAGATCCTTGTGGACGCCGCGCTCGCAGGCGGATCCCGCGACAACATCACGGCCCTGGTTGTGATCTGCGGGGCGTGAATCGGATGAGATGGTGGAGGCAACCGTAAAAAGATTGAAGCACATCGTATCTGCGTCAATATTAAGGAACAGGAGAACGATATGCCAGTTCATGATTGGAGCCGATTGG
>JBBQSE010000127.1:0-17521 GCA_038214195.1 Planctomycetales bacterium | reverse complement strand
TCAGGGCAATCTCGCGGCCGTTGGCAATGACAAGGGAGTACTGTTGATCAACGACCTGAGTCCAAACGCCCCGCCGCTCGCGATTCAGGCCCACGGGTTCAGCGATATGGACGATGAAGGAGGTACGGAAGACAGTCCCTTCGATCTTAGATGCGTCGCCATCAGCCCGGGCGGCAATCTGCTCGCAACCGGCTGCAAAGACCGCACAATTCGCCTTTGGAATCCCAAAACCGGCGAACGGCTCGCGGTCCTCGCCGAACACACGGATGCCGTCAACAGCCTGCAGTTTTACCAGCACAAATCCCGTGACAAGATCGATGCCCGCCACAAATTCGATCCCGCCGAACTGCGACTCGTCAGCAGCGGCGCGGACGGCACCGTTCGCGTCTGGCTGATCGACGAAATCCTAAAACACGCCCCACTGCCACTGCCCGGAGAGCCAGTCTCGCTTCCCAAAGAAGCCCCGCCATCCCCTGAGACCGCGTCGCCGGAACTCAGCGCGAACAAATCACCAGCGAAGGCTCACGAAGAACAGGCCAGTCAGCAGTCAGCGGACAATTCGATGCTGGTCAGGCTGGTGGTTCTCCTCGCCGTGTGTCTACTGCTCGTGGTCGTGGCACAACGCCGAAATCGTGGGGCGAAATGACATGACTTCGATGCGGCGTCGCAGAACCGGCAGTCATTGAACGATAACGCGTGCTGAACTCGGCCCCACTGGCCCTGAGCCCAATGGCGTGGACTTAGTGAGCGGCAAGGCGCTAGCCGCCGGTGACTTGCGTTAAAACGCTGGCAATAGCGGCGGCTAGCGCCTTGCCGCTCACAAAACGACCGTTAAGTCCACGCCACCGGTGTGAAGCCGGGTGGGGATTTTTTAGGGCAGAGTCACATCGAAGTCTGGACACAAGAGGCAGGTATTAAAAGGACTGCTCGCGGCGTGGTCATGTTTTAGCCAGCGCGGGCATCTTTTTTCCTCCTGCAATGTCGTGCGTTTCATGAGAGTTTGATGAGTGCAGGCACCGCTCGCGTCGTTGGCAATCTCCGAAATCGGCATCGACACAAATGCGAACATCGGGGTATTACTTCGCGAGAAGATCCAGGCATGAATTCAGTGACGTAACAGTGTGCTCTTCCGTCATGAAATAGGCCGGACTTAATACCAGCAATTCAGACCGCATGCCTTTGTTCAAGAGGGATTTGACCATGAACCTCCAGGAATCATTGAATCTGCTGTCGCGGAAATCCCGAGTGTCGGTCGCCATCCTGATGTTGACCGGCAGCAGCCTTGGCCTGATGTTTTCGGTCTCGGCCGGACTGCAACAGACAAAAGTGGTATCGGGTTCACGAGCACTGCAGGAGTCGGAGGAGACACTGGAAGCCTGCCAGGTGAGCGTGAAGAAAAGTCGCGTCTATATTTTTGTTGATAAGACTGGATTCGGTCATCAGCACGGTGTCGAGGGACGACTCAAGAGTGGCTCGCTGAAACTGGGAGCTGTTGAAAACGCAGGTGAATTCGTTTTCGATATCACCAGCTTTGACGCGGACACCGATGCGGCGCGGCGGTATGTGGGTCTCCAGGGCTCAACAGACCAGTCGACTCGACAGCAGGTGAACGACAACATGAAGAACAAACAAATCCTGAATGCGAGGGAATATCCGACAGCGAAGTTTGCCATCAAATCTGCGGAGATGCTCGACAGAAAAGACCGCAATGGGACACCGCTGTATGAACTCGCGGGCGAGTTTACATTGCGCGGCAAGACGCGCCCTCTGAAGATAGAGGTTGCGGCGGAAACCAAAGACGGGATGTCTCACGTGCGTGGTCGGTTCAGTATTCTGCAGACTCAGTACGGCATCACGCCATTTAGCAAAGCCCTCGGAGCAATTGGTGTTGCTGACAAGCTTACGATCCATGGCGATGTCTGGGTGGCAACTGAGAATAGTGCCGCCCGCAAACAGACTGCCGTTAAGCAGGCGACTGAGAAAGGTGTTTCACCCTGATGCTCAGTCACTCATGGAATGTGTCCATGGTTTCCAGCCCGAAGAATTCCAAAGCAATCGTTCGCCGGTCATTTGGCTTTGCGTTTGGGATCGGCACGCAGGCGCTGTTTGCTGTGACAGTGGTTGGGCTGTTCTCGTTTCTCCGTTTCGGTGTTACTGCGTCCAGCGGGCGCTGGTTCTTCGTCGATTTGGCACTGGCGCTGCAGTTTGCTGTGCCGCACAGCATTTTGCTTCATCCGGCGACACGACAGAAGCTGCGACCGTGGATCTCGACTGAGTTTTACGGTGCCTTTTTCTGTGTCTGCACATGTGTCAGTCTGCTGCTGATCTTTGCCTGCTGGCACGGGACCAATAGAATCGTTTGGGAACTGGAAGGTATTGCATCCTATGCCATGCTCTTCGGTTTCTTTGCATCGTGGGCTGCGTTGTTGTACAGCATCAGTCTGACCGGACTCGGATATCAAACCGGGTGGACTCAGTGGCTGCATTGGCATCGAGGCGAAAAGATGGCTCGTCGCAATTTTGTGGCCCGCGGCGTCTATCGGTGGCTGCGTCACCCAATTTACCTGAGCTTCCTTGGGCTAATCTGGTTTACGTCAACCATGACGCTCGATCACGCCATGCTGACAGGTCTCTGGACCATTTACATTGGAATAGGCAGTCTGCTGAAAGACCGGCGGATGCTGTTCTATTTGAACGATGCGTACGCAGGATACATGGAAAAAGTACCCGGATATCCTTTGGTTTTCATTGGGCCGCTGGCACGAAGATCCGGGAATTCTTCGCCATCGGCGGACTCTACTTCAATCGCGATAGCGATGCCGGGGCTAAATCGACTATCTTCCCCGGCGGTCGATCAGCAGCAACAACGGAACGCCGCATGATGACCGGATAAGGCACCAGGAAATTCAGTTCATGCAGCAGGTGATTACCAGAATCAGACTTCTGGCTCTCTATGCGCTGCTGCTGGCACCAGTAATCGTGTATGGCGCTGTCCATGCGCTGCAGTCCAGCAACAACTCGCCCATCGACTGGGTGGATGACTCGTTTCCGGAGCGGCACCAGTACAATCAGTTTGTGGATCGATTTGGACCTGGTGATGCCGTCATCGCCAGTTGGCCAGGGTGCGACTGGACGGACAAACGGCTCGACAAACTTGTCAGCGGCCTGCGTAAGGCCAAAGCCTTTCGGAACGACAAGGGGGAACCGCTGCTGCACAATGTGGTTTGTGGTCGAGAAACCCTGCTGCAAATGACCGGGATTTCGCCATCAGCGGAAGGCGAAGCGCCGGACTTCGACGAACCGGAAGACGCTGTGGCTGACACGGCAGAATCTGAAGCGCCCGACGCACTTTCACAGCGATCTCGTACGCCTCTCGCGACGGCCATTGAACGACTTCGGGGAACTCTGATTGGCAAAGATGGCCGCACAACATGCCTGATTGTGACACTCAACGAGGAAGGTCTGGCCGTGCGGGAATCCCTGGTCGCCAACCTGCGGCGGGCGATCCGGCTGTGTTGTGAAGTGAAGGATGAAGATCTGCACATGGCCGGACCGGTTGTCGATGGACTTTCCGTCGATGTCGCCAGTCATGCCTCGCTGACAAATTTTGCGGGTCCCTCAGCGCTCGTCGTGTTCCTGATCTGCTGGTTTTCACTGCGTTCGCCGCTGGCTGGTGCCGTTGTGTTTCTTTCTGCGTCGTTTTGTCAGGCGGTCCTGCTGGCCGTGATCTATTACACAGGTCAAAAAGTGAGTGCCTTGCTGATTATCCTGCCGCCGCTGGTTCAGGTGCTGACGGTGTCCGGTGGCATACATCTGATGAATTACTACTACAACGCACTCGAGTTTCTTCCTCCGAAAGAAGCGGCTGTGGATGCGTTTCGAAAAGGATGGCTGCCAAGTGTCCTGTCGCTGGGCACCACGGCCATGGGGACTGCCTCACTGATGGTCAGCGGACTTGAACCCATCCGCCTGTTCGGTATTTATGGAACCATTGGAGTGCTGCTTGCCGCAGCCACCGTTCTGACAGTTGTTCCCTGTTCGATGATCCTGCTGAACCGGAACCCACGCAGTGGACGGATTGCGACCGCGAAATCAGAGAGCGACGAGCCGACTGCAACTCCTCAGGTCGCTTCAATGGATATGTGGCACCGGCTGGCTACGCTGCTGAGTACCCGAAATCGCGCTTCGCTCATCGTTCTGCTGGGCATCATGTTTGTGGGCGCGATTGGCCTTGCGAGTCTTCAGACTTCCATTCGGATTGAAACACTGTTCCCGCCGGACAGCCGAATCATGCAGGACTACGGATGGCTGGAAGACCAGATTGGCCCGCTGGTTCCGATCGAGATTCTGGTCACGTTTGATCAGGAGTGCCAATTGAATGACAGGCTGAAGATGGATGTTGTCTGGCAAATCAGCAATGCGATGAAGAAGTATCCGCATGTGCGGGCGACGACATCTGCGCTGACATTTTTTCCGCCCATGCCTCCCATGAAGTCGCTGCCCGCCAATATGCGTTCCGCGATGCTCAACAAGGCCATTGACATGGCGCGGCCCACATTTGAAAAGGTCTCAATGCTGCGACCGGTTGATGGGGGCGAAGTTTGGCGGATCACCGCCCATGTCAGCGCCCTTGAACCGCTGGATTACGGCGAGATCCTGCTGGGAGTTCGGTCAACAATTGACGCGGCGCTGGAGTCTGGCAAAGACCAGCGGCCCGGTGTCACCATCACAACGTCCGGTGTCATGCCGCTGGTACACAGGATTCAGGGGCTGCTGCTGACGGATTTGTTCAGCAGTCTAATGTCGGCACTGTTCGTGATCACGCTGACCATGACAATCGTGGAGGCGGGAATTCGCAGCGGACTAATTGCGATGACCAGCAATCTGTTCCCGATTGTCACAGCCTTTGGTCTGATGGGATGGCTGCAGCATCCGATGGACATTGGCTCTGTGATGACAGCCAGCATCGCGCTGGGGATTGCGGTGGACGATACGCTGCATTTCCTGGCGTTTTTCCGGCGCATGATTTGCCAGCCGGGTGCCACGCGGTTTTCAGCAGTCCTCTCAGCGTACCGGCACTGCGGCCCCGCGATGATGCAGACGTCCGTTTCATGCGGACTGGGACTGCTGGTCTTTGCGTTCAGCGAATTTGTGCCCTCCGCCAGGTTTGCCGTGCTGATGTCTTTCCTGCTGATGCTGGCGTTGCTGGGTGACCTGCTGCTCCTGCCAGCGCTGCTGCTCTCACCGGCGGGGCGATTGTTTGAGCCACAGCCGACCGCAAAACAGGAAAAGACGCAAATCGAAACATGAGCTGACTTCAGACTGATTCAGATTAAATGGTTGACGATTGGGCCAGACTCTGCCACTCTCTCGACTCTGAGTCCTGACGCGGCTGACAACATAGCGCAGGATAGGCGGCGAAACAAATTGTAATTTCCAGTGAAACTGAAACGGTTCAGGAGCATATCTGACATGACAAAGATGAGGGCAATTCTGGCCATGGCGGCGATCGTATTTTCGGGCGTCAGCGCATCGGCTCAGTTGAAAGATAACGAGACTATCGTCTTCCTCGGTGACTCCATCACTCAGCAGGGCGCGGGACCACAGGGGTATGTGACACTGTTTCGCGAGGCTATCGAAAAATTCCGGCCAGATTCCGGAATCAAGGTCATCGGTGCCGGAATTGGCGGTCACAAAGTGCCAAACCTGGAAGCACGGCTCGACAAAGACGTCCTGGCACATAAACCCAACGTCGTCGTGATCTACATCGGTATCAATGATGTCTGGCATTCGACGCGCGGCCAGGGAACCGAAATTGGTGCGTATGAAACCGGTCTGCGGAGTCTGGTGAAGCGCTGCAATGATGCCGGTGCCCGTGTGATTCTTTCCACGCCGAGCGTCATTGACGAAAAAACGGATGGTACCAATCCTCTCGACAAGATGCTGGATGAATACTCGGAAGTGAGTCGCAAAGTGGCAATGGAAACAGGCTCCACGCTGCTGGATCTGCGGGCAGCCTTTATGACATATCTGAAAGAATACAACACGGCGAATGAAGCGAAGGGGATTCTGACCGGTGACGGCGTTCATCTGAATGACGCGGGCAATCGATTCGTGGCGGTGCGGATGCTGGAAGCCGCTGGCGAAGTCAAAACGCGAACTCCCGAATTGCGTCACGTGGTGATTTTTAAGTACAAGCCGGAAGTCACGGCGGCTCAACTGGATGAAATCAATCGCGCGTTTCAAAATCTGAAAAACGCCATACCAGAGGTTAAAGACTTCGAACGAGGGACCAATAACAGTCCTGAAGGATTGAATAAGGGTTTCACCCACTGCTATATGATTACGTTTGCCTCGGAAGCAGATCGAGATGCCTATTTGCCCCATCCAGCCCATAAGAAGTTTGTGGAACTCATCGGCGGAAAATTGGAAGAGCCATTCGTATTTGACTACTGGACGATAGAATAACAATACACAATCTTTGATCTGGACCAGGCGCGCATGAAGCGGTTTTCCTCTCCGATTGCCGTGAGGGAGCGACAACTCTGGATGTTTTGGGTGGCAATGAGGGAGGCCGGCCATGGCTTTTCGTACAAAGGAACAGCAACTCAACGATCGGTTTCAGGCATGGCTTGGGACGGCGATCATGGTGGCTGCTTCTGCTTTTGCGGTGCTTATTTTCAGCGACCGCATGGAAATGAGATTCATTTCCATGCCGTCGATCTGGTACGACAGCCGAGGATTTCATCTGCTGCTGTGCGGCGGCATGTTTCTGTGTGCTGCCATTCTGCTCAAGTCGCCTTCCGCCACATACACACAGGAATCGACAATTCCAATATTCAAAACGTGCGAACTGCTCACTCGACCGGGTTGTGATTTGTGCAATGATGCGATGCAGGTGCTGCTTGGATTTCAGAGCGCTCTGCCCACGATCACAACCGTGGATATTTCAAATGATCCTACGCTGACGCGACAGTTTGGCGAATCCATTCCAGTCGTGATCCTGGACGGTCGCGTGCGGTTTCGCGGTGCCGTGGATCCGTTGCTGATGCAACGGATGGTTGATGCGGCACAGTTGCATCGAGAATACACAGACATGGAAGGTGAACATCGCGACGCCTCATCCGGGATGCTGACGTCGTAGGGTGCATGTTGTCCTACTGCGCTTCGAGCTGTTCCCACGTTTTCGGCAATGCGGCCACCAGATCGGACGCAATCATCCCACGCTGGCCGATGTCATTAGCCACAATATTTCCTGCTCGCCCATGCGCGTGGACTGCCAGCGCGGCAGCTTCAAAGGGATTCATTTTCTGTCCCAGCAGCGACGCGACAATGCCCGTCAGGACATCACCGCTTCCGGCTGTGGCCATCCCGGAATTTCCCGTTGTATTGATAAAAAGCCGCTCGCCGTTCGTTACGATTGTTCGCGGACCTTTTAGCACAACGGTCAAGTTGTGCGTTTTCGCAAACTCCACTGCCATCTCAATCCGAGCCTCTTCTGACTCCGCGACAGGTTTGCCATTCAAACGCGAAAACTCACCGGGATGCGGTGTGATTACGCAGGGTGTTTCAGCGCGGCGCTTCAACAGCAGACCATTGGCGGCGGAAACGTTCAACGCATCCGCATCGAGGACCAATGGCACACGGCAGGCTGTCAGCACCAGCGTCACCAGCTGAGTTGACGCGTCTGTCACACCAAGTCCGGGGCCAATGGCGACGGCGTCTTTCCCGGCGAGAATTTCCTCAATTCGAGGTTGCGATGGTGAAGCCAGTTGTCCGTCGGCGTCCGTGTCCAATCCGAGCGTCATCACGCAGGGTTCGTGGGCCGCGACGATCGACTGAATTGAGCGAGGTACTGCGGCTGTGACGAGTCCCGATCCCGACCGCAGGGCGGAAAGCGATGAGAGACACACGGCACCACTCATGCCCATCGAGCCTCCCATAATCAGCACTTTTCCAAAGGTGCCTTTGTGTCCGTTGGTCGGTCGATCCGGCAGCGCCGGCAAACGCTCAGTTTGTAACGAATCCCCGGACAATGAAGGGGCAGGTTCTGACATTTGTGGGTTCCGGTGTGCGACTTCAAAGCGGTAAAGTATACAACAATCTTCTCAATTGTGCTCGCCGCGGCAGACGCGACAAGTGTCGATGATTTTGTGTACGATGCGTGGGCCGATTTTCAATTCGCCCAATGGAGCCCACCTCATGCGTCTGATCATGTTTTCCCTGCCGCTGATTCTGTTGTCGATTTCCAGCGCCGTTTTTGCCGATTCCAAAGACGGTTGTCTTGATCTCTATTTTATCGACGTCGAAGGTGGCGCGGCGACTCTGATTGTCACGCCCGCAGGTGAGTCGGTTCTCATTGATTCGGGCTATCCGGACAATCATGGCCGCGATCTGGACCGCATCATTCATGTTGCCAAAGACGTTGCGGGATTTGAGCGGATCGATCACGCGGTTGTGTCGCACTGGCATCTGGATCACTATGGCAACCATGCGGCGCTGGCGGCGAAGTTCGGAGTCGGCACGTTTTGGGATCGGGGGATGCCCGACGAACTCAAAGAAGATCCGGCTTACCCGGATCGTATCGCCGCGTATCGCGCCGCTTCACAAAATGCTTCAAAGGCACTGCACGTTGGCGATTCACTTCCGCTCAAATCCGGAAAGACGGCGCTGAAAGTTCGAGTCCTGACATCCGGACGGGAAGTGGCAACCGACGAAGGTGAGGTCAATCCATTTGCCGGGCGGCATCAGGCTCAGCCAGACGATCCGTCGGACAATTCCGCCAGTTTGAGTCTCTTATTTTCGTTCGGCAATTTTCGATTTTTGACCTGCGGCGACCTGACATGGAATACGGAAGCAAAACTTGTCACGCCCCGCAATCCGGTCGGTCAGGTGGATCTGTTCATGGTAACGCATCACGGCCTTCCCGTGAGCAACAATCCGGCTCTGGTTTTGGCAATCGATCCTGTGGTCGCCATCATGTGCAATGGCCCGACCAAGGGCGGCGCTGAACCGACGATGAAGACGCTGAAGGAAGTGAAATCACTGAAAGACTGGTTCCAGCTGCATCGCAACGTCCAGCTTGATGAAGCACTCCAGGCTCCGGCAGAATTCATTGCCAACACGGTACCGACGGCGGACTGCAAGGGCGAGTGGATTCTGGCGAAAGTCGCGGCGGATGGTTTGAGCTACACGGTGCAGATCGGACCGGAAGGAAAGTTGCATCAGTACAAGACGCGGTCTCGATAGATGAGAGTGTCATGTGGCTGAAGTCGTGAGACTTGAGATCGGAAGACCTTGTGTCGGTTTAGAGTCGCCTTTTGCTCCGCAAAAACAGTGTCGCCATTCGCAGAGCGAAAGGCGACACTTTGAAGCGAGTAGTTTCTTATGCAGCAGCACGGCGACGAGCTTTCGCATGTCGCAAAGTTCGATATTTCAGCTTCAGAAACGCCGCCAGCATCTGTTGCGCGTCACGGAATCGATGGCGCGGATTGACCTCAATGGCGCGCCGCATCAGGTCGATGAAGTCCGGATGAATTCGACCGCGCAGTTTGCGATATCCCTTCGCGGGCCATTCAAATGGCCATTCCGGCCACTCACCAGCCAGTAGCCGCCAAAGAATCAAACCGATCGAAAACACGTCCGACCGGAATGACGGCTTACCCATTGCCTGTTCCGGTGCCATATATCCGACTGTTCCCGTGCCGCCGCCCTGGACGGTTTTCTGCGACACTTTGGCAATGCCGAAATCCGCCAGTCGTACTCGATTGCCGGGGAACACAATCACGTTTTCCGGCTTGATGTCGCAATGGATGACGTGATACTGATGAGCTTCCGCAGTCGCGCGCAGGATCTGCTCGGCAATTTCCAGCGCAGTCTCCAGTGAAATCCTGCGGCCCATGCGCTGCAGCAGCGTTTCTTCACCCAGTGGAAACACGACGACCAGCCGGTCATCGATGATGCTGGCATCCTTGATTGGCAGAATATTGTCATGCTGAAGCTGCGACGTCGCACGAATCTCTTTTCGAAACTGGCTCAGGACCGTTTCCGTCGTGTACCGCGCATGAGGAATCTTGATGGCGACACGGATTCCCTGGATCGTGTCCATCGCTTGATACACGTTGGCAAATCCGCCGGAACCCAGCCTGCGTTCAATCCTGTACTTGCCCAGTTTTTGGCGGATCTTCAACTCACCAGACGCTTTCGAGGCAGTCGACATAATTTGGCGTTGCGCGTTTCTATGGCTGAAGAAAAAAATCAACGCAGGCGAGATTGCCGCGCATTGATGAAATTCAAGTCCATACTTCACTTTCGGCCTGACGAGGCTGCGGACAAAATTTCCTTTTCACTACGACGGTAAGAACCCGTAATTCTGATCCGCTCGGGCTGGTCCCATCCGAACAATCGACAAGGATTACCCTCGAGTCGGCGGAAAAATTCCGACATCGATTCAAGTGGCAATTCGCGATTGCCGAATGGCATTACTTTTCATCCGACTCATCAAACGACTCAAGCCGGTCAAGAAACTCAGGCGTGATCCCCGCCTGCAGCCGGGCCTCGCGCTGGAAAAACTGGCCGCGAGCTTTTGACGGGCGAATTGGCCAATGCAGAGCACTCGTCCATGCGTCCCAGTCAGAAACTCCATCGGGTTTTAATCTCCGCAGCCAAACCAGACCGAATTCCACGTGGCGGATTTCATCTTTGTGGATCGCCCGCATGATCGCCGCGCTGCGTCGATCACCTGCGTTGCGAAAATACTGTTCGAACTCAAACGTGTGATCGAGATTAGCGCCTTCAAACACGAGCGGCAGGCCCGCGACGTATTCGAGGACTGAACGGTATTCCAGGGCCTTCTTCCAGATCCATGCGTTGACGGGAAAGTCACCAAAATTGACTCCCAGTTCCGAGCAGCGCTGCACATGCATCCGAGTGTGACGCTGTTCATCAAACATCACATGTGCCATGCCCATGCGGAATTCGACTGGAGCATCAGGAAAGGCCAGCAGGACCATCGCCATGACTTCCAGAGCCTGTAATTCATGATTGGCCATTACGTGATGTGCAATGGCTCGCTTTCGGGGATCTTTCAGTGAGTCCTCTTTTGGCATCGCTGGTGCCGTCTTGCGGGCCGCGAACTGTAGGTTTTCCGGTCGTGCCGGTTCGGTTACACGAATAGTCGCCCCTGGATCGTCATCGGTCAGTAAATCCGTAATTTGAGTGATCTTGTCACTCAGCACACTGGAGTACAAAACTCGTTCGGCGAATGCCCGAAGTTCCATCATTCATGCTCCGTTCAGCCTGGAGCCGTCAACACCGCAAGGCACGCGGCGGCAGCGGTCGCGACGTTTAATGACGGAACCGGTCCCAGCGGCGGCATTGAGACCAATTGATCGCAGCGTTCCCGCGTAAGCCGTCTCAGTCCGGTGCCCTCATTGCCCAGCACCAGCATCCAGTTGCGGTCGCGCTGCACGGCATGGATCGTTGAGTCCGCTCGTTCGCAGGTTCCCAGCACCCAGATCTGATTTTGCTGTGCCTTCTCCATGGCCTGCGCCAGGTTGGCGATTACCGCAAACGGAACATGTTCCGCTCCGCCAGCTGACACATCACAGACCGTCGCATTTACGGAAGCGCTCCGATCTTTCGTGAGCACAATTCCTCGCACGCCGAAAAAGCCAGCGAGACGAAAGATCGCACCAAGGTTCTGCGGGTCCTGCACCTGGTCGAGCGCCAGCCACAACCCGGATTTGGACTCATCTGTGTTCCAGAGGAATTCCAAAGGAATTGGTGATGGGGGCTCGACAGTTGCCGAGCCCGCACCTGTGCGTTCCGTTTCCCGTCCACCTTTCTGGCCGCCTTTTTGCCCCCGCTGAACACGCTGAACACGCTGCTCCGGCGCGCCGATGCTAACGGCGACCCCATTCTGCTGCGCAAGTTTAACGACCGAATCCCACGGCTCACCCGCATGCTCAGAATGAACACAGACGAGTTTTACGGCCTTCGGGCGAACTTCAAGAGCGGCCTGAATACTGTGTGGATTGCGAAGTTCGAGCATGGTGCCTTAGCCCTCCACTGCGGCAGCCGTGCAGACGAATTCCATGCGGGCCGTCACCTTGCCCTCAACGGAAACTTTGCCCTTGAGATAAAACGCATTCGCGAGCCGTTCGGTGAGTTCGACGCTGACTTCAATCGTCTCACCAGGCCGAATCATGCGACGAAACTGTACGTTGTTCAAACGTGTCACCACTGGCACTTCGCTCGAATCCACCGGGACCAGTTTCGAAATCAAAACTGCGCCCGCCTGAAAACATGCCTCGCACTGCAACACTCCAGGGAACACCGGAAAGGCCGGATAGTGTCCCTGAAACACGGGCAGTTCTTCCGCCAAAAACTTACGCGCGACAATCCTGACGTCACTTAGTTCCGTGACTTCATCCAGCCACAAGAAGGGATCGCGGTGCGGGATGCAGGACTTGATTTCGTCAGTGTTCACAGTTCGATCTTCAGTTCTTCGATCTTGCGATACAAACTGGAAAGACCAAGTTTCAGCCGTCGAGCGGCTTCTTTCTTGTCCGGACACTGCCGCAGCACGCGTGTGATGTGAAGGCGTTCGTAGTGCCGCAGAGCCGAACGCAGGTCGTCGGTATCCGGCAAGGCTGATCCGCCACCGAGCAGATCGGGTGGCAAGTCATGCGGCTGAATCTCTTCGCCTTCGCACATCATCACGGCGCGTTCGATCGCGTTGTCCAGTTGTCGAACGTTGCCTTTCCAATGTGCAGCCATCAACGTGCGAATCGTTTCGCTGGTCGCTCCGGAGACACGTTTACCCATCGCGTCACGATGACGAACGATAAAGTATTCGACCAGTTCCGGGATATCATCAAGCCGCTCACGGAGCGCCGGAATTCGGATTTTCACGCCATCCAGACGATAGAACAGATCTTCCTGAAAGTTTCCCTCAGAAACTTCATGGCCCAGGTCACGCGACGTGGCCGCGATAATGCGGGCCTGAACTTTGATAGACTTTGTTCCGCCGACAGGTGTGACTTCCTGATACTCGATAGCTCGCAGAATCTCTGACTGTGTGCCTGGTGGCAACTGAGCCACTTCGTCCAGAAACACGGTCCCCGTTCCGGCAGTGCTGAGCACCCCGTCCTGGCCGTTTTTCGTGCCGAACAATTGTGTTTCGAGCAATTCGACTGGTCGCGTTCCGCAGCTGACGGCCAGGAATTTCTCGTCCTTGTTTGGGCCAGCGACGTGAATTTCGCGAGCGAACAATTCCTTGCCGGTCCCAGTTTCACCCACCAAGAGTACATTGGAATTTGTCGCTGCCACTTTGCGGATCGTTTTGAGGAGATCCTGGAGCGCTACACTGGAACCAACGACCTGATCAAAACCAGCACTTCGGGCCAGATCCCCTCGCAGGCGTTGATTCTCACGATAAAGGTCCTGAAACTTGAACAGTCGCTGCAGCCGCTTCAGCAGTTCTTCAAAACGCACGGGCTTGACGAGGTAGTCGAATGCTCCGGCCGTGAAGGCTTCAACCGCGTTGTCCACCGTGGCATAGGCGGAGATAATGAGCACGAAAATCGCAGGATTGATGCGGTGCAGCTGCCGAAGGACCTTCACGCCATCGCCGTCAGGAAGCTGAATGTCACAGATCCCGACATCGTAATCGCGTTCCTGAGCGACGCGGATCGCTTCTGCGGCGGTCGCAGCAGTGCGAACTTCAAACCCTTCACCCATCAGGAATTCCGCGAGCGTTTCGCGAATAATTGGTTCGTCTTCAACAATCAGAATGGACTTACGTTGAGCAATAGTTCCTGACACAGGCTTACGACTCCGGACATAGACAAAGGATCAGATGACGGACGTTCCATGTCCTGAATCGCGTTCTGGAATCTCACATCGCAGAATCGACGGATGATAGCGGTTTCCAGCCCGTAAACGAACCGATCAGCGGTTTCTGTTGTTTTTTCTTCGCGAGAATTAAGCCGCAGGGGCGGGAGAACCGGTAAATACTGAGAATTCCCGCAACATTTCGTAGCCTGTTTTCGCAAAGACAGCCGTCTGATTACACTCTCTCTGCCGCAGTAGGGGACTGTCGATCATGAATTTGCGGCGGGGCCGCTGGCCTGGTGGTGCTCGTGTCTAACATGATTCACTCTTTAACACGCCAAAACGAATTGCCATGCACACTTCGATTCTTGTCAATAATCTGAAGCCTTCCGAAACCCTGGCCGCCGCTGCGAAAGCGCGTGAACTGCGGCAACAAGGCATCGATGTGCTGGAATTTACGGTTGGTGAACCGGACTTCATCACTCCACAGCACATCCGCGAAGCGGCAAAAGTGGCAATGGACGCCGGTCATACGCGTTACACGGCGGCCACGGGGATTCAGGAATTAAAGCAGGCTATCTGCGACGCATTTCTGCGTGACCACGGTGTTGCGTACAAGCCATCTGAGGTGACGATTTCCAATGGAGCCAAGCACTGTCTGCACAATGTACTGGTAACATGCTGCGAGCCGGGCGACGAAGTAATCATTCCAACTCCATACTGGGTCAGCTATTCCGCGCTGGTCGAACTGGTCGGTGCGAAACCCGTGATGGTGGAGACCAAAGAACAGGATGGATTCTGTCTGTCACCCGAACAACTCCGAAAGGCGATTACTCCCAAAACTCGCATGTTGATGCTCAACAGTCCCAGCAATCCCACGGGCGGCGTCTATCCCGTCGATGTGCTGGAAGGCCTGGCTAAAGTTGCCGTCGAAAAAGACATCATCGTGCTTTCTGATGAGATCTACGACAAGCTGCTTTACAGCGGTCACACGTTTCGCTCGTTTGCGTCCTTTGGGGACGAGGTCAAAAAACGCACGGTCATTGTGAACGGCGTCAGCAAGGCCTACGCGATGACAGGCTGGCGAATTGGCTGGACGCTGGCCCCTGACAACGTGAGCGCTGCGATCAATAAATTGCAAAGTCAGCAGACGTCTAATCCGTGCAGCGTCAGTCAGTACGCAGCTTTGGCGGCGCTCAATGGCCCACAGCAATGTGTCTCTGACATGTGTAAAGAATTCGCCGTTCGACGTGACTATGTGATTCGGCGGCTGCGATCCATTCCAGGTCTCACATTTGCCGAGCCCGGCGGTGCGTTCTACGTCTTCTTCAACGTCAGCAGCTACTTCAAAAAACCACTTGGTGGCGGCTCAGCAGTTTCAAACGCGACTGACTTTTGCACCGCGCTGCTGGAACGCGCCCATGTGGCGCTCGTTGGCGGCGACGCATTTGGTGCGCCCGGATACGTGCGACTCAGTTTCGCGACGTCCATGGATACGCTCACACGGGGCCTGGATGCGATCGAGAAGTTTCTGAAAGGGTGAAAACGCATAAGACAGGATCATATCGAAGCAGATTTCCAGATCGGTTCGATCACATGCACCCGAGCGGTTTGCACGGCTGGATCACGCACAGTGGGAATACCCACCCGAGGTTGCGGGAACGAAGAGGGGCGATCGTTTTTTTGGGGGCAAAATGGCAAAGCGAAATCGAGCTGCGGCTTTCTTGACGGCGACTCTGTTGTTTGTTGCGTTCGCCGTCACCGACCGACAGGTCGAAGCTCAGGAGGCCGACGCATCTCAGGACATTGCGTTCATCTCAAAACTTGATGGCACCGAACAGCGATACGTCCTTGTGCTACCCAGGGGATTTCGAACCGACATTCCGCACGACCTGCTCATAGCGCTGCACGGACACGGATCCGATCGGTGGCAATTTGTGAGAGACTCTCGGCCCGAATGTCTCGGGGCACGGAACGCGGCGGCTGAGCGAAGCATGATTTTCGTCTCCCCGGACTACCGTGCGAAAACTTCATGGATGGGACCGGCGGCTGAGGCGGACATGCTGCAGATGCTCGATCATTTGCAAGGTCAGTTTCGTATCGGCAAGGTGATCATCAGCGGAGGTTCGATGGGAGGCACATCGGCCCTGGCGTTCGCCGCAATGCATCCGGACTGCATCGACGGAGTCGTCGCACTCAACGGGACGGCGAACCTTGTCGAATACATGCAGTTTCAGGACGCCATCGCGGAATCTTTCGGCGGGACGAAGACGGACGTTCCGGACGTCTATCGTGAGCGGTCGGCTGAGTTTTTTTCAGAACGTCTGACAATGCCCATCGCGGCGACGACCGGCGCTAAGGATACACTGGTCCCGCCCGACAGTACGCTGCGACTGATCGAGGAACTGAAGTCGCGCAAACAACCCGTGCTTTCCATTCACCGACCGGACGGCGGGCATGCCACGAATCTCGAAGACACGTCGGCCGCTTTCAAATTTGTGTTCGATCAGCTCGATGCGCTGGAAGAATCACTGTCTGCGTCAACGCTAACGCCGCTCGCGAATGACGCCACGATTGTGTGCCTGGGAGACAGCGTCACTGGAGTTTACTACCACACCGGTGGCCTGCGGGCGTATCCGGAGATGCTGGAGATCGCCATCAAAACCGTTCGCCCCGACTCTTCCATTTCCGTCATCAACGCGGGGATCAGTGGGAACACGACGAAAGAAGGACTGGCACGTCTGGACGACGATGTCCTCAAGCACAATCCGTCGCTTGTGACGATCAGCTTTGGACTCAACGACATGACTCGAATTCCACCGGATGAATTTCACGCCAATTTGGAACAGTTGATTGAACGATGTCGGGCGCGGCAATGCCAGGTGTTGCTCTGTACTCCAAATGCCGTGATCGACACGTCAGGGCGCCCCGTTTCAAAGCTTGTCGAATACTGTGACATCATCCGCAGCGTCGGACGCGACCAACACGCGCCGGTGTGTGATCAGTTTCGAGCCGGAGAACGACTGAAGCAACGTGCTCCGTGGGCCTGGCGACTGACAATGAGCGATGAGATTCATCCCAACATGGACGGTCACAAACGCATGGCGGAAGAGCTGTGCCGATGCATCACATGCAGGACGATCTCTCTGGAAAGCATCGAGCCGCCTCAGCCAGTCCTCGCGAAAACGCTGGCCCGGATCGCTGCCGGAAAGTCCATCAGGGTTCTTGCGATGGAACCTGTCGCTGAGATCGTCGAGGCGTCGATCCGTGCAGTTGCTCCGGAGGCCGTCGTTGAAATGACAACCTGGCCCGTCGCCGATAAATCACTGTCGCAGTTGGAACAGGAGGCAAAGGAGAAGGTGCGATCCCTGAAACCGGATTTGGTCGTCCTGACGATCCCCGCGACAGCTGCCTTCGAAACCGACGATCAGTTTGTGGATGCTGTTTCCTGGATCATGAATTGGTCACTCAGCTTCGGACATCAGGATTGGGATTGTGTCGTCGTGCATCCTTCGGTCTTCGATCCCGCCGGTGACCACACCAAAGCTGACCTCATCCGCCGTCTCGTCCGCGCGCAGCATCTCGAGCTGATTGACCGAGGTGCCGCTGATGCGGATACCGCGGATTTCATAATTGGAAAGTGGTTTGCCGCACAGAAAACACCTCGCGGAACGAGTCTCCAGGC
>JBBQSE010000126.1:0-17661 GCA_038214195.1 Planctomycetales bacterium | reverse complement strand
GGGCAGCCGGTGAAGCTGGTGTTTGTAAATTCCGACGCGACGGATCACAACCTTGTGATTGTGAAGCCAGATTGCATGGCGGAAGTGGGCATTGCCGCGAATGAAATGGCCAAAGATCCTCGCAATGCGAATTCGGATTTTATCCCGCCCACGAAGGATGATCTGATTCTGCACTCGACCGTGATGGTTGGTGCGACTCGGTCCAGGCTGATTGACGTGCTCCGGTTTGAAGCGCCGACGGAGCCGGGACTGTATCCGTATGTCTGCACGTTCCCCGGCCACTGGATCGTAATGAACGGCGTGATGGTCGTTGCAGAAACGGATGCGGAAGCAAAAACTCTGCTGGAAGCAAGTCTGCCAAAGGTGATCAAAGAGTGGACGATGACGGACTTCGCAGATCTGGATTCGGAGGCTCGCACGAAGGATCCAATGGCGATCGCGAAGGGCATGGCGGCGTTTGTGAACGCGCGGTGTAACCAATGTCACGTCGTTGCGGGACAGGGCGTGAATCTCGGGCCAGACCTGACAGAATCCATCAAGACTTTAACGGGTGTGGAACTACTGCGGCAGGTTCTGGAACCGTCCTCAAAGATCAACGAGAAGTTTCAGAATCATACGTTTGTCACGACGGAAGGCCGCGTCATCACGGGCGTCATCGTTAAGGAAACGGACAGCGCATTTGAAGTTGCGACGAATCTACTCACCCCAACGACGCTGACGACGATCCGCAAGTCTGACGTTGAAGAAAAATTGGCATCGAAGATTTCTCCGATGCCCTTCGGTTTGGTGAATATGCTGACGAAAGATGAAATCCTGGACCTGCACGCTTACCTCGAAAACGGCGACTTCAAATTGCCGGAACATTTGAGGAAGCAGCATCTGCCTTAGTTGGACAGCGCCAGTTTTGGCGGAAACCGAGCATTTTTGCAACCCGAAGCGTGAGCGAGAGATTGTTCCTAACTTGTTCCCTCGCTGACGCTTCGGGTTACTACTACGAAAAAAGTGGCGCTGTCCAATTTGGAACAACTACTCTGGGATCTGTTATTTGTCGCAAGTCCCTAAACTTCAATTCTGCACCGATGTCTCATACTTTACGCCTTCCGGCACGAGCACCGGAACAGCAACCGTGGTGCCGAATTCGCCCTCGGTCTTGCTCATGGAATCGACCGCCACAAAGGCCGTGAAGTTGCTCAGGAGGCTATAGTCCAGAGCTGTCTCGGTCACCTTTTGACGCAACTCAAGCCCATGCTCGGGAGTTCGGGAAAACTGTGTCATCAGGTCCATGATCTTCAGTCGAGCCCACACGGAGGCGATGCCCTTGTGTTCTTTCGTCGCGTTCGTTTCATCTACCGCAACGGTGAATGATGTCGGCTGCATTCCCTGACGACCGCCGACTTTGACCAGACTCGGTTCGCCCGTGTATTTTCCAGTGATGATAACCGGTCGGCCCACGATCAGGTCGGGCAGAATCTGCGGATACACATCGGTTACATTCATGTTGCCCCAGTCGATCGACAAATCCGTCATCGCCGGATGACTGATACGTTCGTTGAACCGATTCATGATCTCCACTGGATCATCGTTGAGGCTCAAGTATGCCACGGCGCCGCGTCCGATCAATGCCATGCGGTCCATCAGGAAGCGATTGGTTGACTGGCCGACACCAAAACTGAAGATGCGGGAATCACCCAGCTTTGCCGAGAGCGCGTTCAGGATATCGTGATCATTTCCGATAAAACCATCCGTCATGAATGACACCAGGCGAAAGCGGCCTTCGTCGTGTGGAAAATCCAGAGCCGCCTTCAATCCCTGAATCATCTCGGTACCCCCCTGCCCGTTCAGCGAGTTCAGATACGTCAGTCCTCGCTGGATATTTTCCGGTGTGGCGATCACCGGCGCCGCACCGAGCTGCGACGCGGCCGAACTGAAGTTGATGATCTGAAATGTGTCGCGCGGCGTGAGCGACTGCAGAGCGTGCGAGATCGCCGCTCGTGCCTGATCAATCGGACGTCCACTCATGCTGCCCGAACAATCGAGCACAAAGACCATTTCCATCGGACTTCGCTGCACTTGTTTCAGCTGTGCGGGCGGATAAAGCATCATCGTGAAATACTGGCCGTGATCGTCCTTGTGCGTCATCATGGCGGTTTTGATCTTGTCTCCCGCTACCTGATAACGCAGGACAAAATCCTTGTTTGGAATGGAATCAGCCGCAGACAGGGTCACATTGCGTTCCATTTCGGTGACGTCCTTGACGGCCACGTCGTGGTTGATGCTGCGAACAGATTCGATATTCACGCCCGCATTGATATGCAGACTGAGCGACACGTCATGGCCGCTGCGTTCATTCGGTGCGAGGTACTGGACCTCCGTAGACTGACCACTGATGCCAACTGCTCCGCGAGCCACTGCGCCGATGCCGTCCGTTGTGGCTGGCGGGTTGTAGCGAGGCCCGACAACCATCGGGAACACAAATTCATAAGCTCCATCGTCATACTGCAGCGTGTTGAAATAACGAATGTTGATGTCGATCTGCTTGCCCGGTTCAATGTTGGCAACCTTCTGAGTGAAGATGTTCGGTCGCTCCTGAGTCAACAGCGAAGCGACGTGCCCCTGGGCTCGGGCGTCGTTGTAGATCTTTTCCGCCTCTTCACGCTCACGAATGATGCCGCGGATCTTGCGTTCGCCAGCCGTCATCACAAATTCGTTGACAGCAGCATTGTCTGGCAGTGGGAAGACATAGACCGCTTCGATTTTTGAGTTGTACGGATTGTGAAACTGCTGCGTCACATCGACTGTTGCAATGTAGCCGTCAATGCTGCCGACGACCGACGTATGCTTCAGTGGAACAGGAACTTCCTTTTCGACGTCCGGCAGTTTCGCCATCAGTGCTCCGCAACCGGGTCGTTCTTCGGCTGCTGGCTGAGCGACCGGATCGACGCCTTTGGCAATGACCCACAACTCTTCACCGGGCATGAGTTCAAAGGTCGCGCGGGTTACGCGGGGAGTAGCCCTGCTGTCACGAACGGTGGACAACTGGCGTGAACGCTGATCGTTTTCGTAGATACCCTCGTTGATTCCATCAGGCGTTTTCGCTTCAGATTCTAAACTGGTCAAGGCATCTACGATAGACATGTCATTCTTGGCGATTGGACTCTTTGACTCATCGGCAAACGGTGCATCACCTGCAGCATGTTCCTCTCGCGCGGATTCGGATGCCGGAGCCGACCCGGCCATGCCGCGGAAGGAACTACTTACCGGTTCGGACATGGGAGTCCTCAAGGCAGAATCCTGTTTCGCCGCCGCATTAGGTGCGGTCGAAGTGCTTTCCTGGCTGCCGCAACCCAGTTGCACAAAACACGCGGTCGCCGCGAATAACAGCGCCGCAACCGCACTTGTTCTAGATCGAAGGATGTTCATTGCTTTGTTCCTTATGAGTTCGAAAACTGTTTCGTCGTGTTCAGTAGAATGGAAATATCTATTTTGAAATCTGCGATTGCGGCAACACTGTCTCAGCCCTGCGTCGCCTTTGCGATCGAGATCTCCGCCGGGATTTTCGTGCCGTCAGAAGTGGCCGAGGTTGTCAGTTCGGACTCCCATGTGCGCGCCCCTGGGCCACGGACTTGCACGTGAATTCTTGCCACTCGGCTGCGTCCGATCGGCAAATTGTCACCCGTGTTGTAGGCGGCGATAATCACGCGGTTGTTGTTCATCGCTCGCGCGTCGTAATAAGGCGGTTCGGCAAAGGCCGGATGTTCACCGCCCTCAATGCCCACGATCTGCACATCATTGGCCGAGCTTTTCAGTTCCAACTGCCACGCCGCCAATTGCCGCGTTCCGGAATCGACGAACACGTCGATCGCCTCGAATCGGGAGGTCTCGACGGCCACGTCATCCGGCCCGGCGATTTCTGTCATGACGCTCTGCGCTGTCGGATCGGCGGGATTCGTGTCGCCATCCTGAGCATACGACAACGCCATCAGACTGACGTCGAACGCGATCAGGAATGCCCAGCAAAGGGGAATGCGACAGCGATGCGTCGAAGATGTTTGTTCATTGGTTTTTTCGATGGTGTTCATAAATGATGCCTTCTGTCCGCGACTGTCACCTCTCCCCCCGCTGAAATCACTCCAACTTCTCAAGTGATCCACGGGGGGAGAGGGCTAGGGTGAGGGGGAATTGAGAGTCGTCATTTCGTTGCCACAATCACGTGTAAACATAGTCGGCCCCCTCATCCGGCCTCCGGCCACCGGCCACCTTCTCCCCCTTGCCAGGGGGCAATGGCGTGGACTTAACGGTCGTTTTGTGAGCGGCAAGGCGCTAGCCGCCGGTATTGCCAGCGTTTTAACGCAAGTCACCGGCGGCTAGCGCCTTGCCGCTCACTAAGTCCACGCCATTCTTGCCAGGGGGAGAAGGGAATTGGCGAGGCGTTTTTCAAACTAAAGTTTCACGGCTTCGCGAGCCACAAGGTCGATATCCAACTGATCAAACCGCCCGTCATGATTGAAGTCACGAGTCCGGGGGTCGCCGTCGCGAATCTGACGAGCCATTGCGAACGCATCCAGAATGTCCACACGCCCGTTCCGATCGATGTCCGTGTTGAAAGCCGAGTCGCTTTCATGAGCCTGAGTGGACTCAACTGCATCCATCGCGAGGAACGATTCATTTTGCGGCCGCGGCGGCAGCGGTCGCCAGACAACAAACGCCACACAGGCTGCAGCGATTGTGGACGCTATCGCCGTCCATTGCCAGGTCGAGATTCTTCGACGTGTCGCCAGCCGTCGGTTGACATCCCGTGATTGTTCAAAGTGCTGCCGAGCGTCGGCCAGAATGGCCCGGTCAATCTCCGACGGCACATCGGGCACCGGCCCGTAGCGATTCTTGAGCCCTGACCGGATCGCTTCCGGCAGGTCCATTTCAGGATCCTGAAATTTATCATCATGTTTCATCGCATTACCTTTCGATCGACGGATTTCCGGCTGTACCAAATCGTTACCAGCAAAACAGCGGAACCCATCACCAGCAACGGCCACATCGCGACCACGGCAATCGTGGCTTCGATCACAAACATCCAGCCGATAGAGAAACTCTTTCCGGCACGACTCCAGAAGCCGATGGACCTTGCCAGCGTTTCGTAGAATGAGACACGCAGCGTGCTGTAACTTTCGCGATTCTGCAACAGTCGCAGCCGCCCTTCCGTGGATTCGATCTCCGCCCGCAGTTTATCGATCTGCTCTTCGATCTTGAGTACTTCCTCGACCGTATTCGCCTGCTTCAGCAAATCGCGATAACGAGTTTCTGTCTCCTTCTTAGTCTTCACGCGGGCCTCGATATCAACGAATTCCTCCGTGACATCGACCGCCTGAATTTCACGTCGATCAAATCGCGGGACACCTTTTGCGACATCATTCAACAAGCCGTCGAACTGATCCGACGGAATACGAATAACCATGATTTGTTCAAGTGTTTCAGAATTCCGCTGCTCGCGATCATCCGCCAGGTAGCCGTGATGCGTGTCAACGAATCCCTGAATCGCGGTTCGTGTCGCATTGCGGTCCTCTGTCTCGAATCGCAGCTCGCCTTCTCGGATCACGTGCCGGGGAGACTTATTCTGCGCAATTTGAGGCCCGCCAGCAGTCTCGAAACTTGCCGCCTGGGCTCCACTGACAGCGGACGCCACTGTGAATTCAGTCGAGCCAGCCCCGCAACCACTCATCAATGCCGCCAACAACGGCAGCAAAACCGCAACGTATTTGACAGCCATGTGAGAACTCCACAAAGTGCCCTGATTCGACTCTGAATAATTAAGTGCGCGTGCGATTCGATTGGTTCAAACATTTTGGAAACTTTTCCGAACGAACCGGCGTCTGCCCTGAATTCATTGGTCATTGGGATCTGGACATTGAGGCTTCCTCACGCATGCCGCTGCCGCACGACAATCTGACAGACCAGCAACTCGTGCAGGCTCTGAACGACGGCGACAACGAAGCGTTCGACGCCCTTTACTTCCGGCACCGCGACTGGGCCATGCGGCTGGCAGAACGATTTACCGGGCACCGCGAGGACGCTCTGGACGTGCTTCAGGAAACATTTGCGTACCTCGCCCGCAAGTTTCCCGGATTTCAGCTTACCGCAGCGCTGACGACGTTTCTTTATCCGGCAGTTCGGAATTTTTCGATCGCAGCCCGACGAAAGCGGCAACGATCGATGTCGGGCGATGGTGATGTTGCATCGCTGATCGCGGAGCCGGCCTCCGCAGAAACATCAAACCGTGATGAGTTCACGCAGACTCTGGCGTCGTTGTCGGTTGATCATCGAGAAATTCTGATGATGCGATTCGTTGATGATATGACGCAACCGGAAATCGCTGCGGCCCTGAGTATTCCGCTCGGGACAGTCAAGTCGCGCCTCCACCATGCGGTTCTGGCTGTAAAGCAGTCGCCCGAGACACTTGATCGACTGGATGGCGCGCATGAAAAAGGGCGGCCGTGTTGATCACTGCCGCCCTGAACTGAAAACCAGTTGCCGTTGAGTTATCAATTACTCAGCAGGAGGACGAGTTCCGCCGCCGTTGCCGCCACGCTGGCGTCCGCCGCCACCCTGTCCACCGAAGCCGCCAAACAGATCTCGCATTTCGAGTTCAAGTTTGGGACCGGTCATTTCGTCAAGCTGTTTCTTCTGATCGTCGGACAACACTGCCATTGCTGATTCGGTCGTCCTGGTTCGAGCGTCTGCGAATTTTTTCTGCATTGCTTCGCGAGCAGCCGGATCGCCACCACCACCTGGATTCCCGCGACCACCCTGGCCACCGCCAGCAAACAACTGCTGCATCTCGGTCTGTGCGGCTTTCTCAGCTTCGTCCAGCTTGGCAATCTGATCGTCTGACAACGCAAGTTTTGACTTCAGGTCATCGCCCTTCAGAGTAGCAAAGAGCGATGAATTCAGCTTCATCTGGAACGCAATCTGCTCGAGACGCTTTGTTTGTTCTGGCTCCAGCAATGCGCCGAGCACTTCGTCCGTCTTCTTGCTCAGTTCTTCGCGGTCTTTCTGACCCTTTTCTCTGAGTGCCGTTTGTTCTTCTTCGGATAGTTTTGAAAAGGCGTCACGGTCCAGACGGGGGGTACTGTTGCTTTCTTCGCGGTACGCATCCAGAGCCGCTTTAATCGTGGCTGCCTGAGCTTCTTCGATCTTCAGATCTGCCCGAACCTTGTCAATACGCAGCAACATCGCCCGGTCAATAGAAAACCCACGACCACCGCCGGGACCACCAAATCCACCACGACCGCCACCTGGTGGCTGAGCCTGTACAAATGCGGAAACCAACAATGTCATCAAGCTGAAAATGACAGCCTGACGAAAAAACCGAACGGACAACATAGACGTGCTCCCAAACAGAACGGTAATGCCCCAGAGGACAGGAAATGCGAAATCGCAGTGCCGTTCAAACCCCAGCGGACAAAACAAGATCTGCGGAACTTCGCGCAGATTCGCGATTTTGCCGGAAAAACCATTTCTGGCGAGCGAACGCAGCCGGAATTCCACTGAGAATGGGAAACTCTGTCGTCGCCGAATCTTCGCGACACGAATGGATTTCAATTGTTAGTAGTTCGGGGTGGCTCGCGTCCGACACGCGACAAAACCAACGAAAAAAGGGCCTGCGGCAACACTTTGGCACAAGCCCGTTTCGAATTGCTTTTTTATCTCGAGCGACAGGAGTCAGCTTATATCAAAACCCCAAATAACCAGATCCGTATCCGAAACTGTAGGGTCCCCGCAGATAACTGAATGGGGAATTGAACGGCATCAGGATTCGAGACGGCCGGTTCGGAGCGGGAATTCGTTGCACCGGTTGCTTGTGTTCGAAATTGTGTTGCACGATCGTCTGATGTCGCGGATGTCCCGTCAGAATCTCCATCGCGGAATCGTGCCGGTAATTCGGGTTTGCGTCGTACTCGGTGCGATTGAATGGGATCGAATTATAGATCCGCGTGTAAGCGGTCGGATCAATCAAGACCATGTACGCCTCGCGCGCGACATCGCCCCGCGCGTCGAACGGAATCGATGGCTCCATCGACAGCTTGACAGCTGGTTGAATTTCCATGGTCCATTCTTCGCCGACGTTGAGTTCATCGGAACGCGCTGATTTTGCGGCGTAAAGTACGAGAGCGATTGTCGCCATCGTCAGAGTAAATCGTCGTGAGAGTTTCATAGCTTCTGTCCTTCAGTTTATTGGAGAATCCGCGTCACGTTGAGCGAAGTTCTCCATGCAGCGTTAAACACACTGATTGAAAACACTGGACTGAAGAATGAGACCCCTGCGCCCCCTGTGTCAACGGTTGAAATGACACTCGGACAGAATTCTGATGCTGGGTAACGACTCGACGTTGAATCAGAGATGTTCGGGTTTGTTGCCGATATACACCGTCGCAATTCCGCCCGTCAGCCTGCGGAATGACGTGTTGACCAGACCGGCTTCTTCCATGATCCCGGTGAGCTCCGAGCCGCTGGGAAACTCAGACACCGACTGCGGCAGGTATTCATAAGCAGCCTGCCGATTGCGAACCAGCAGTTGCCCAAGTCGCGGCAGGATATTGCGGAAGTACCACTGATACGCGCGGCTGAGCAGCTGATTGTCCGGCAGCGAAAATTCCAGCACGACGACCTTACCGCCCGGCTCGCAGACGCGGGTCATCTCCTTCAGCCCGCCAATCGTGCTGGAAACATTCCGCAGGCCAAAGGCGACCGAGACGACCTGAAACTTGTCCGATGGAAACGGAAGTGAAAGCGTGTCGGCTTCCAGAAACACAACGTCCCGGTCCACTCGCTTTTTCTCTGCCAGCGTCAGCATTCCGTGCGTGAAATCGGTGGCGAATACAGTCGCGTCACCCTTCAATTTTTTTCGGAACGCAAACGCCAGGTCACCGGTCCCCGTGCAGACATCCAGAATCGGCGACTCATTAAACGGAGCGGCCATCCGCACGGCCTGCCACCGCCAGTACACGTCCGTGCCCGCCGACAGAAAATGATTCATGAAGTCATAACGCCCGGCGATCTCTCCGAACATCTCACGAATGCGCAAACCGGACTTATCAACTGGCATGAACAGCACTCAACCTACTCGCCGCAAACAGATCCCACAATGACAGGCAGTCTAACAGCTATCCGCGACATCGACAGCGTGTTAACTTGGAAGGACGGACATGAAAACCCGTTCAGCAGCCCAACTTCAATTTACGATCTTCATTTTTTGAATGTTGCCAAAGCGCTCGGTCGAGGGTTCGCATATCGACATTTTGTTGGGCCGCCACCGCTCGGCATAACTTGACGTACGTTTGCCAAAACGCAAAGTCGTATTGGGTCGGAACTGCGGTATCGAGTGATTCGAGTGCCCGAAAATCCAGGATTGGATAAGGTTCCCCGTGGTAGAAATGCAGAATCACTGACGCCATGGGCCATGCAACTCCGTCGAGCAGTGTCAGAGCTTCAATTCTCGCTCTTTCATCGCTGGTTCCCAGTGAAAAACGAGTGATCTCCTGAACAAAGCCCTCGGAGTTCTTCGCAACATGCGTGTTCCTCGTCGACTTCCATTTAGCAACTTTCCCAAGTTGCGATTTGTTGAGATAGCCCGCCTTCTGGATGGAATTGCGAAGTTCGATGAGTTCGTTCTCCAGCTGTGACACTTCGAATTCATGAGCCAATTCCGGAATCTTCGATTCATCAAAACGCAGCTTCATTCGGACACACCTTCGGAACGTCGGCCTGCCAACCTATTTACAATGCTGGAGTGCAATGAGACAATACGCTGTCACGAGGTTCGGATCGCCTTCGTACCAGCGGTCGGCGGGATTTGTCCAGCTGCCATTGGGCTGCTGCAGCAACGCCAGTTTTTCGGTGAGTTCCTTCTTCCAGTCGTGCCTCTTCCCGGCGGCGTCTTCAAACTCTTCGCCACCAATCGTGGACATCGTTTTGGCGAAGGTGTGGTAATAGTAATACAAACCCTGCTGGCCCATGTTTGGGTTTTCTTCAAGCGTGTAGTGTTTGCGAATCCAGTCGGTGGCAGCTTTCACGCGAGGATCGTCTTTCCCGACGCCTGCATAGATCATGCTCTTCAGACCGGCGTAAGTGATGCTGCCATACGATTTGTGGCCGCCGTTTTCCGTCGTCCCGGCCTTTGATTCTCCGCCCTTCGCAGGCGTGTAGATGAATCCGCCGTCGTTGACCTTGCCAGCGAATGGCAGCGTGTTGTACTTCGATTCCAGGTTCTGCGCTCGAGACACAAACACCAGGGCCTTCTGCATCGCCGGATCATCTTCCGCGACTCCGGCCGACTTCAGAGCCTCGACAAGGAACTGAGTATTCGACATGTCCGGACGCTGCTTGCTGTCGTATCCGCCACCGCCGTAAGCTCCGTCGGTTGATTCAATGCCTTCGCCTTCATCCCACTGCAGACCACGCAGGAAAAGTTCGCCCTTTTTAATGACTTCGTCAAAGCGACCATCTTTGTTGGCATCCGCCAGAGCGAGCATGGCGATACATGTCTCATAATTTTGATGGCGACTGGCGGGTGCATGAATGCCGCCGGTCGGCTGCTGGCTGGCGACAAGGAAATCCAACCCCTTTTTGACGATCGCATCTTCCGGTGTTTTGCCCGTTGCGAGCAGCGAGGCCGTCACCAGACCCGTGATTCCAACAGCATCCAAACTGGTCCATGAACCGTCTGCCGCCTGAGTGACCTCCAGAAACTGGACGGCTTTTTTTTGCATTTCTTCGACCGACTGAGCGGACACATTTCCAGCAATGAGCGAACCTGCGAATAACATCGTGAACACGGATCGAACGGACAGTTTCATTTCAGGCACTCCAATTGTCATTTGTCGCAATCAGTTACGAATGAGGGCTTCGTCGGGAATTCCGCCACAGAAGACGGAATTTTCGCCACGCCATTGTAGAACAATTGTCCTCAATTGTTCCCTCACGCAACGTTGTTTTGATCTGGCACAAAGCCAGAATTCAGCCAATCGAATGCGGGAACAGTTGGGACAATTGTTCTACTCTGAGCAAAACCTGGTCCACTGACAAATTACCGTCCGGCCCGCCGCAATTCATGCCGCGAACGTGTCAGCCCTGCGGAATTCCCGATTTCCCTTGATTTCCGCGACCCTGACGCCCTGCTGCCATGTCTTCTTTGAGACCCACCGTGTACCAGTTGACCCGTTCCGCCTGGTCAGGTCCAATTCCGGCCAAACTGTTTTTTCCATGATTCCGCAAATGGCGATGACTTTCGCCCACTTGTTCCGAGGCTCCTGCCTCGGAACACACTGCTCTGGAAGCTCCTGCCTCCACTTTCAAACCGGGAGGCAGGAGCCTCCGGGCAGTGCGTTCCAGGGCTGGAGCCCTGGAACGAGGATAAGGAATAATTCAATCGGAACTAAGCCTACATGACTCGTCAAATTCTCGTAACGGCCGCCCTGCCCTATGCAAACGGCCACATTCATATTGGCCACCTTGTGGAATACATCCAGACCGACATCTGGGTGCGATTTCAGAAGTTGCGCGGCCACGAGTGCCGTTTTTTCTGTGCCGACGACACGCACGGCACGGCGATTATGATCCGAGCCCGCAAGGAAGGTCGTTCCGAAGAAGCCCTCATTGCCGACATGCGAGACGCCCATATCCGCGATTTCGACGGATTTCAAATTGAATTCGACAACTACGGCAGCACGAACAGTCCGGAAAATCGCGAGCTATGCGACAAGATCTGGGCTTCGATTCGTAACGCGGGCTTGGTCAAAGAAAAGGACGTCGAACAACTTTACGACCCTGTCGCGGGGACATTTCTCGCTGACCGGTTCGTTCGCGGCACGTGTCCAAAATGCGGAGCCGAAGACCAACCGGGCGACAACTGCAGCGTATGCGGTGCAGCCTATACGCCAGCGGATCTGAAGAATCCAAAGAGCACACTATCTGGAGCTGTCCCGGAAATTCGCAAGGCCGAGCATCTGTTCATCGAATTGGAACAGTTGCGCGGTTTCCTGAATGAATGGATTCAGGACGGAACGCATTTGCAGTCCGAAGTCGCCAACTATCTCAAGGGTCACTTCCTGGGCGAACCACTTCGTGACTGGGACGTGTCGCGGCCGGCACCGTACTTTGGCTTTGAAATTCCCGACAAAAAGGGCCATTACTGGTATGTCTGGTTCGACGCGCCGATTGGCTACATGGCTTCGACGTTGCAATGGTGCAAGGCGAACGGCCAGGATCTGAACGACTGGTGGAACGCGGATTCGAAAGCGGAGATTCATCACTTCATCGGAAAAGACATCACGTACTTTCACACACTGTTTTGGCCAGGCATGTTGAAGACGGCTGGCCTTAATCTACCGACGAAAGTTCACATCCATGGATTCCTCACCGTCGGCGGCGAGAAAATGTCGAAGTCCAAAGGCACGTTCGTCATGGGCTCGACGTATCTCAAACATCTGCCACCCGCTGCGCTGCGATACTACTACGCGAGCAAACTTGGCCCGGGTCTCGATGACATCGACATGAACCTCGACGAGTTCGTGTCGCGGTTCAATACGGATCTCGTCGGCAAAGTCGTCAACATCGCTTCGCGCTGTGCCGGATTTCTTGCCGGGCAGTCGCTCTGCGATGTCTATCCCGATGATGGAGGTTTGTTCCAGGCCGCCGCCGATAAGGGCGACCAGATTGCCGCGTTCTACGAAGATTGCAACTACAACGCAGCGACGCGCGAGATCATGGCTCTGGCGGACAAGGCGAACAAATTTGTCGATGATCGTCAGCCGTGGGTGATTCGCAAGGATCCGACCAAAGCGGACGAACTGCGCGAAGTGTGTTCAATTACGCTCAATCTGTTCCGACAGATCGTGACGTATCTGGCCCCGATTCTGCCGAGTCTCAAACTGCAGACCGAAGAACTTTTGAACCGACCGATTGCCAATTGGTCGGATGCTCAAACTCCACTGACAGGAACGCCTGTCAGTCCGTTTACTCACCTCATGAAACGCATTGAAACGAAACAGGTTGACACAATGATCGAAGAAAGCAAAGACGCCATGGCCGCCGAACAGGGATCGACTCCGGCTGCTCCGGAAACACCAACCGTGAATTTCCATGCGTCCGATACATGGAAAGACGCCGGCACCGCGCTGGCCAACGAGCCTCTGGCGGGCGAATGCACGATTGATGATTTTGTCAAAGTCGATCTGCGCGTCGCGCGAATCATCGAAGCGAACCACGTCGAAGGTGCGAACAAGCTGCTGCAGCTGACGTTGTCACTTGGTGGTGGCGAAACGCGCAACGTGTTCGCCGGAATTAAGGCAGCGTACAAGCCGGAAGATCTCGTCGGTCGCCTGGTAATCTGCGTCGCCAATCTGAAACCGCGTCAGATGAAGTTCGGTCTCAGTCAGGGCATGGTCTGCGCCAGCGGCAGCGGCGGCACGGAAGTCTTTCTGCTGTCACCAGATGCAGGCTCAGTGCCGGGGCAGCGCGTGCATTGATGCAAACTTGTTCCGAGGCTCCAGCCTCGGAACACACTGACCCGGAGGCTCCTGCCTCCACTTTCAGCCTGGCAGGCACGAGCCTCCGTACAGTGCGTTCCAGGGCTGGAGCCCTGGAACGAGAACAGAGTACTTGCAGTCAATCAAAATGCAGATTGCAAACGCATGATCGCTGGTCGATAATGAAACGATTCCTGGAAGGCGAACGGTGAATTTGGATTCACCCGCCAGGGACGCAGATCTGAGGACAGATCTGCCGACGTAGCCCGACCTGTCCTCAGGTCGGGTTCCCAAACGGGCTGATTGTCCCATACATGACCTCCCGCCGTTCGACTCAGGAACCAGACGATGCAAGTCATTTCCAATGCGGCTGTCGCCGGAACTCTTTTCGATATCCTGACGGAACTGGGCGGAATCTCTCCTGATCGAGTTCATCACACTCCCGTTCCCGGCAGTGCGACGATCGAAGACCTGCGACACGCGAACGGAAACGGTGCGCTATGTGAATTGATTGACGGCACGCTGGTGGAGAAAGCGATGGGCTGGCAGGAATCTTTAGTTGCGGCATATTTGATTGAATTGATTGGTGGGTTTTCGCGGCGGCACAATCTGGGCCTGGTGACTGGCCCGGATGGTTTTG
The DNA here is from genome assembly GCA_038214195.1 of Planctomycetales bacterium. Lineage (GTDB taxonomy): Bacteria > Planctomycetota > Planctomycetia > Planctomycetales > Planctomycetaceae > SXXK01. Next base: position 3,501 of record JBBQSE010000126.1, on the reverse strand, counting down.
TCCGCATCCTTGGTTCACTGGTGCGAGGCCCCGATGTGGCCTTTGTTTCATGGGATCGTCTGCCAAACCGTCGGATGCCTGTTGCCAGTGTTCCTGAGTGCGTTCCGGATTTGGCAGTGGAAGTTCTCAGCCTGGGCAACACGCTGGCGGAGATGTCTCGCAAACGCCGCGAATATTTTCATGCGGGCGTGAGACTCGTGTGGATGATTGATCCTCGCGAACGCTCGGTAGCGGTTTATACCAGTATCACAGATTACTCGATCATCGCTGATTCCGGAAAACTCAGCGGTGGGGATGTGCTGCCGGGACTGGAAATCAACCTCGCGGAACTCTTCGCGGAACTCGACCGGTGCCCTCCCGAATAAAAGTGTCAATGCCTTGCCAGAGTCGAAAATTAGCGTTGGCAGTAGTGGACGAGGCAACGAGTCCTGCCGCTCGTCGGCTCGATGGGACTCGTTGCCTCGTCCACTACCCTAAAATCTGGCTGTGGCAAAGCATTAGTCGCACTGCTGGAAATTGAGTGGCCAGGGTTGGAGAGCGTCAGCTCGAAACCCCGGGGCCTCCTTCGCTTTGCTCAGTCCAGCCCCGGCCGCCCATTCATCGTTTCTTCTTAACGGGTTTCTTTGCATGGACGAAACTCGGCAAATGAGGAAGATACGCTGCACCCTCGTTCCAGGGCTCCAGCCCTGGAACGCACTGCCCGGAGGCTCCGGCCTCCTGCTTTGAAACGCGAGGCAGGAGCCTCGACTGCAGTGTGTTCCGAGGCTGGAGCCTCGGAACAAGTAACAACAATCTACCAGAAACCAAATGACCATGTCTTCCGATCATCCTTCCCGCATGGGCCATCCACGGGAATCATCCACGGCTCCCAGCGCGGCGCCAATTTATCAGACGACGGCCTTTGACGTCGGCGATTTGGATGTCCTGCAGGGAATTCATGCCGGGACAATCAAAGGCGACATCTACACCCGCGACAGCAATCCCAATCATTCGGCTCTGGCAGAATCCATCGCAGCCCTGGAAGGCGCGGAAGCGGGAGCTGTCTTTGCCTCCGGCATGGGCGCCCTGGGAAGCATCTTTCTGACTCTGGCCTCAGCCGGTGATCAGGTTGTTCTTGCCAGCGCGCTGTATGGGAAAACGATCCAGCTCGCCAACCGCATGCAGAAACAATTTGGCATCACGATTTCCACATTCGACGCGACGAAGCCGGAAAGTCTCCGTGAAGCAATCACCGATAAGACCCGCTTCGTGCTGATCGAAACCGTGTCGAATCCGTTGCTGGAAGTCGCCGACATTCAGGCCATTGCCAGCATTCTGCCGCCGGAAATTCCACTCGTCGTGGACAGCACGTTCACATCCCCGATGCTCATCAAACCCTGTCAGTTGGGAGCCGCGATCGTGATGCACAGCGGGTCGAAATACATCAACGGCCACGGCGACGTCATGCTCGGGCTCGCCGCCGGTTCGAAGGAATGGATGAAACGACTCAACAGCACGGCGAGTGTCTTCGGGACAAATGCGAATCCGTTCGAATCGTGGCTCTGTCAGCGCGGACTGAAAACGCTCCCGCTGCGAATGGCCCACATCTGCCGCACGACCAATGAACTCGCGCAGGCGTTGAACGGTCATCCCGGCCTCCGCCGCGTCTATCATCCTTCATTGCCCGATCATGCGTCGCATGAGATCGCTCAGAGACTGTATCCTTCCGGCACCGGCGGCATTCTGACGCTCGAACTGGCCGGTAATGGTCGCGATGCCGTGAACGCTTTCATGCGGGCGGCGTCTTCGATTCCGTTTTCCCCCACACTCGCCGACGCACGCACGACGCTGTCTCATCCGGCGACGACGTCTCATTCCTTCATGTCCCCCCAGGCCCGCGCCGCAATTGGGATTCGAGATGAGCTGGTGAGGATTTCAGTTGGACTGGAACCGGCTGAGATGTTGATCAAGGAATTGACAACGGCGTTGGATCAAGTGAGTGCTTGACCTCAGCCATGTTCGGCGATGGTCCATATCCATTGCTGAGCAAGATTGCGATTCAGGCCCGGCGGGCCGACAGAACCTATGCCGGGTGGCGTGAGCCCCCGGAATGCGGTTTGGAATGCGATTCAAGGCCTGAAAGGCCGACACAAGTCGCGGGTCTTAAATTGCTGTGTCGGCCCGCTGGGCCTTTTGAGTCGCCATGGCTCCTGACCGGGGCCTGACGACCCCGGCAGTGGTTGTGCCAGCCCTCCGGGCCTGAAGAACTTGCAATCACGGAAAGTTCAGCATCGCCCGGCGAATGGAAAATCTGTCCGGTGATTTCGCAGCAGGTCGTTGCGAGTTTCATTTCGCGGTTGGCTCATCGGACTTATACTTGAGTGTCCCAACCAAAGCATCGAATTCAGCGAACAGAGTGCTTTCCTTGTTCTGTTTCAGATAATCTACGAGGGACTCATTAGTCGGGATCCTTTGCAAAACAGCGATCATCCTATTCCCGACTCGACAATAAAACACCTTAAACACCACGACTTCAATTCGCCCGTTCTGCTCTGGGTAGTCTCTCCCGATCATGGTCGCGACTGTGACGCCGTTGACCTGCAACTCAACAGGATCTCTCCACTGAACATCATTAACGATCCTTTCAGCCTTAAAGTCTATCTGTGCATGGATCGTATTGTCGGCCCACCATTCGATTTGTTGAGCGGCGCTCGTTATTTTTGAAACGAATTTGCTGCCATCATCGTACGGCTCGTCTAGGATGTCGAATTCGTAGTAGTGGCAATAGAAGCTGTTTGCAGCCATATTCCACTGCTGGCGCAATTCGGTGCCCTCCATACGCTCGTAGCCCTCTTCGAAGGGAAATTCTTTTTCGAAGGCTTTCGATGCCGACTCGGGAATGTCCAGCGTGAATGGCCCGAATTGCCCTCGCGGCTGGCCCAGCAATGACTTCGATTTCCCGAAGTCTTCGGGGATCAACTGCACCAGTTTCCATACGCCGAATCCCGCTCCACCGAGCAGCAACACGATGCCCAAAACGGCGATGATTGGCATGAAGTTGAATGACGACGACTTGCCCGACTTCGCCCGCGTTCCGGATGAGCGAGGCGGCAGCGGAGTGGCTCCGTCGTACGGGTCATAAGCATCCTCAGGCGACGGTTCAGCCGCTGTCGCACGACGTCGCGGCTTTCGCTTCGGCGGCGGAGACTCTGGGACTCTCGGCCCCGAATTCGCGGCAGGTTGTCTTCGGTCTCTGTCTTCGGTCTCTGTCTTCGGTCTCTGTCTTCGCTCTCTGTCTTCGCTCTCTGTCTTCGGTCGCGGCTTTTGCACGGGCTCAGCCGGAACGGATTTCGACGGAACCCGCAGAACGCCCTGACACGACGGACAACGAATCTGCTTTCCCGCCAGCACATCGTCCAGTCGCAATTCACGATCACAGGAACATTTTACGTGGAGCACCATTTGCAATGCACTCTGGTCAGGGAACGGTTGAGTCGTCGTCGGACTGAGTTGCCCTTCACC
>JBBQSE010000125.1:0-17677 GCA_038214195.1 Planctomycetales bacterium | reverse complement strand
TCGTAAACGCACAACAGCGTCCCCTGCGGCGAAGTGCCGAGTGCCGGAATACGATAAGTGTGGACGCCGTCGTCCTGATGTTTGCGAAGTGCCACTCCGATTCTGTGTCGAACGCCGGGCGATGCGTTCGTCGGCACAAGAATACCGTTGTTCGTGACAACTTTGGAACACGTCGCCAGCACATGATGCGACAGATTCGCAGAGTTCTTCAATCGCCCCGACAGCCAAAACACATTTCGACCGGCGGCCAAAGACTGCTGCCCGTGAAATGCGATTGTCGATGTCGCTCCGGATTGGTCACCGAATTGATTTTCGGACGAAAAGACTTCTTTATCGCCAGTCCAGAACAATGTCAGTGATTCCACATCGCCGAGATCGTCCGTTCCCGCGAACTGAAACTCAACGCCCGTCACCGCAACGTCAGTGGCATCAGCAACATCGACGATGATTTGCGTCAATGGTCCGTGTTCATTGCGAATCAATACCGGGTGATTCGGAGTCGATGATGTTGCCTGAATCGAAGCAGGCTCATCCGCTGTGCAGCACAGCGCTGCGAGATAGATGGCGAAGAACGATAGAGCCTGTTTCATTGTATGTGTCTCTCTGTTGCATTTGGTGTGCATACAGGGTCGGGAGTCTTTTTCGGACGGAAACGTCAGCGTTTTTCACGAAGCAACTCTCCGAAAAAGACTCCCGACCCTTTACCTGAACTCTATGATCGCACAAACGATGCGATTTGATCCAGATCCACAATCTCGGCAGATTCGCCTGCGGCTTTGACGAGGTCGCAAATCAGGTCGATGGTCTTAAACTCCGAATCGATAACGCCAAGACAGGAGGGATGAGCTAGAAAGTCGAACGTGGCATTGTTTTCTATCGTCCAGACGACCACACGTCGAACCGCTTCCAGAATCCCTCGCCGTTGAATCGAGCACCAGCATCAAGGCCGGGAAACTGTTTGAAGTAATCGATCACCGGAGTGGGAGTAAACAGGCACCAGGTAGTTTACGGAAACGGATCAGTTTTCACCGCTCTGCGGCGACCATCCGCATACGGGAAACGGGCACGGACGCACGATTATCGGAAGGTTTTTACGTCACTGCCATAAACGACGCGAGGGACGCTGTGTAAGCGAAATTATACCAGCGCCATCGCCCGTCGCCAAAGAGCGAAGGTGATCGCGAAACGACCTTGAGTGAAAACCATGTTGAACAGGGATTTGAAGCCGGGCGGGATCACGTCAACTCACAGATCAACACGTCTCGCCGCCGGCGTCAAGTCTTAAATTGTTAGCCACCGACGTGTGAATATGAACTCCAGAACCAGTTCCCGCCGACGCACATTGCATAGACGATTATCGCGAAGGCGAATGGCGATAAATCCGGAGGCAAAAATGCAACTATCGCGGCCATAGATGAGAAGGCCCAAAAATTCGACCACGTGATCAGCTTGCCGGCACGCCGCCAGTTGGCGAATTTGCAAAACGGGATCATTCCGATCATGAACCAAAGCATGTACAGATTCGGATATTCGAATGGCGTGACTGCATCGACAACGCCTGCAACGCCAATCGCCAACAGGAAGAGAGAGAATCCCGCGAGCGAATCACGGAGCCACTCGAAGATGATGCGCCTGTTTGACATGGTTGCGAGCGTATAACAGGAATTGTCTGACAAGTTGTCGCACAGTCACGTGTTTGTGCGACACAACTGAACACAGATTATCCCGTGGGTGAGTTTCTTTCAATCTTTGAACCGTCCGAACCGAATCCGCTGTTCCACCGGCATTCAGCCGCCCTCGGGCAAGTCCGTGCTGACGCAAGAAACACTGTCTGCCTTACTGAGGGCGAGAAGGGGATTTGAAGTGCGCAGTTGCGGTGGACTCAAAGAAGACCGGCTTTTTTAAAAAGCCGGGCTTCTGATTCGGTAACTTATTGTTTTGCCGCGACTTAATCACCGTTTGCTGGCGGCAGTGGAACCTGTGCGGGGCTCATGAGGTAGGCGACGAGTTGTCGGACTTGTTCCACGGTCAGGTTCTGCAGCAGACCGTCTGGCATCAGCGACTGTGGCGAGGTGGCGCGTTCGTCGATTTCTGACGTCGGGACGATGATGGATTCATTCACCGTGCGGAGCGTCACAGCGGTCTTTGTTTCGTCCGTGACGACGCCTGTGATGACTCGCCCGCTCGTGGTGGCAATGACCTGCATCTGATAATCCCGCGCCACGGCTGCGCTGGGATCGATGATGGTTTGCAGCAAGTAATCGAGGTTGGTTCGCTGGGAGCCGGTGATGTTTGGGCCGATGTTGCCTCCGTCATCGAACAGCCGATGACACGCCGCGCAGGACTTCTTAAAAATGGCGCGGCCTGACGAGCGGTCAGCAGTTGAGATCGAGACGTTCGACAACTGTTTCTTGTAAGACGCGATGAGTTTCGCCTTGTCTGCGGAGGTGCTTCGCAATTCTCCCCAGACGGTCGTGAGTCGCGACTTCAGGGCCGCATCGTCGTGGGCATAAATCTGTCGCGCTGTAAACGCGGTGATCTCGCTGCGAGCGATTTGCTCGGCAGCGACGGCGTTCAGAAGTTGCATTGCCCACTGTGGCCGTGATGCCAGCGTCTGGATCGCGTCCGGCCGCACGGTGGAATCAAGCTGGCCGAAAGTGGCAATCAGTTTCGCAGGGATCGCGGCGTCATTGTACTCTGCCAGACCTCGGATGGCGGCCTGTTGCACGGCGGGATCATCGACCAGTTGCAGCAGCAGCGGTGCCAGATTGGCTGCATGCTTGGCGACGAGTGCGATGATGGCTCGATTGCGCGCGGCGTGGTTCTCAGATTGGTCCGCCGCCGCAGTCTGCAACAACGTCAGTGCAGTGGGATCGTCAAAGATCAAGGCCAGTTCGGTGGACTTCTCCAGGACGACGGAATCTCGTGAATCACGGAGCGTCGCGTAACTGGCTGGCCATGCCGTCGGCATCGGCACGCTGCGTCGGCCCGCAAGGCCTTCGATCACACCCGCCAGCAGCTCCGCCCGATGCGTTGTCGCCGCGTTGGAAGTCGCCTGCACAAGATCCTCCAGGTCGGTTTTGCCTTTCGCCGCTGAGGCCACACGCCGGCCGATATGCTGCGCCACGAGAGGAATCCTGGTCTGCACGGCGAGTCGCACCAAACCGCCCGAGTTATCGTGAATGAGCGGCTCGATGCCGTACCAGATCATCAGCGGCAGGTTGTCGTCGTCGGAGTCTTCACCGTGCTGAACAAGCGCTTCGGCGATCGACCACTTCGCTGCCGCAGGCAATCGCTGCAGGGCGCTGGCGAGTTGCAGGCGGACGTACGGTGATGGGTCACTCGTCGCCATTTCACCAAATCGGATGAGTGCCGCCATCGACGGATTCTGCGGTTCACACAGCAGCTTGACAGTCCAGCCGCGAATGTATTCGTCCGGATGCTGCAATTGTTCCTGCAGGAACTCCGGCGGCAACGATCCAATCACATGCAGCGCCCACAGGGCACGGAGTTTTTTAGGAATGTCGCTTTGTCCGACAAACATTGCATACAGCTGTCTGGCGACATCCTGCAAGTCATCGCCACGGGCTGCGTATTCCTGCAACAACCGCCTGGCGTGCTGCACGTACCAGTCATTGCGGTCCAATTGCAGGTCCGCGAGTTTCCGGTTGCTGAGCGATGCAATGTCAACGGACCGTTGAACGGGTTTGCCATACGAGATCTTGAAGATGCGTCCCGTTTCGCGGCGCGTGTTCTTCACGCTGTGGCATTCACCCGTGTCCGACCAGTCGCTGGCATAGACGGCACCATCGGGCCCGTAACGAAGCGTGATGCCCATGTACCAGGGATCTTGCGAACGCATGATGTCGCGACCGTGGGACGCGGTGTATCCCGAACCAGAACGCTTCAAAATATCATTGTTAATCCGCTTGCCGTGGATATTGTTTGTGAATAGTGTGTTGCGGTATTGATCGGGCCAGTTGTCGCCCAGATACACCATCGTCCCGCAATGAGCGTGTCCGCCACCAGCGGCGTCTTCTTCTGGCGATCCGAACGCGGCGCGGACATTGGTGGTCCCGACATAGTGTAGATGGTCGGCGATTGTCGGGATTCGCTGATACGTGAATTCGCCCGATTCGCGATTGCGCCACGGTTCGTAGTGGGCTCCCTGAATCACGTGAAACAGGTGCGGATTTACGCAGTTACAGACAAAGGCCTCGCCGTGATCATTCCAGTCGATACCCCACGGATTCGTCGTGCCGTCGGCATATGATTCCCAGACATGCCGTACCGGGTGATAGCGATAAACTCCGCCATCGAAGCGCATCCGCTGCTCAGCAGGCGTGCCCGGTTTGCCCAGCATCGACCAGTTCGTGCGACCGTGAGTGCCATACAGCCAGCCATCGGGACCCCACGAAAGTCCATTGGCGAGATTGTGCGAATTCGCATGATTTCCAAAACCGTCCAGCAGAACTTCTGGTTCGCTGTCGGGCGTGTCATCACCGTCACGATCCGGAATGAAATAGAAGTACGGCGGTGAGACGACCCATGCTCCGCCAAATCCGACCTCAATCCCCGTGACGTAGTTCAGTTTGTCATAGAACACTGTTCGTTTATCAAAGCATCCGTCGTTGTCAGAGTCTTCGAAAATCAAAATGCGGTCACCTGGCTTCGTGCCGTGGTTGGGATAGTTGTACGCTTCAGCAACCCACAGACGGCCTCGATCGTCGATGCAAAATCCAATCGGCTGCTGCACATCGGGTTCGCCAGCAAACAGAGTCACCTGAAACCCGTCAGGGACGATCATCGTGCGTGCGGCTTCCTGCGGCGGGAGAGGCGCATCGACGATGGCTTCTTTCGGTTCGTCTTCCGCGAAGAAAGATGGCATCAATGTGAATGACAGGCACACTGATACAAGTACGATCACTGTTGCAAGTGCGCAATGTCTGGCAGTTGCCCGATAACGCCGAGAAGAATCTTGATCAGCAAATTCTGGCATTATGATTCCGCTGTGGTTGAGTCCCGGCAGGGACAACAGCCCGATGCCGGTGACGAAAGTCACCGCACCAAGTACCCTCGTATCTCCCAAGTCCTGGAGGGACGAAAGCAATGTTCCGCATCATTCGCTATCGTCCCTGCCGGGACTGAATCGCAAGCTCGAATCCTGACTTCCAGTGTTTTCACGCTTCAAGATCCTTCACGGTGTTGCCCTGGGGGACTACATATCACCGGCAGCTTCAAGTCCCCCGCCAGGGCCTCATGAATTCGAGGAACTGCCTCACAGTCGCAGGTAAATTTTCTGTCGATGCAGCCAGTAGAGAAACAGCCAGAAGACTACGAAAACGCCGGTCGATAAGGTGAACGGTGCGTACCAGCCTGAATCCAGAGCTTTTGGCCCAAAGACTGACTCGATGAGTCCAGAGAGATGAACTTTGATGATGCTGTTTTTCGTCCATCCACTAAGTGTCTGTCCCATCATGTAGGTCAGAATTGAATTCATGCCAACGACCACCAGCGGGAAAGCCAGACGCTTCAGGGGTGCGATGTCGAAGAGCAGATAGAACAGTGCCAACATGCCAATCACGTAGCCACCGCTGAAGAGCACCCAACTGGGTGTCCAGATTCGCTTGACGATTGGACATACGGTCAAGTCGGCTAGAATCCCCAGGCCGAGACAGATTGCGGCGGAGACAATCAGGATGCTCAACTTTCTCCAGCGTGTATGACGTCGTGATATCAACAGCTGACCGCAGAGCATGCCGAGTATCGTTGTTCCGATCGATGGCACGAAGTTGAGAGTTGTGTAACCTCCGCGATTCGGCACCCATGGTTCATTGTTGCTCAGGAAGACACGACGAAACCAACCGGGACCAGTTGGCGGTGCCACGGCGTCGGTTGATGAGTCGATTGTTTTATCGGCCGTTGGATCATTGACGGGGGATTCGGGCGATTTTACATTCGCTGGCGATGGATCTAACTTAGAAATCTCTGACGCCGCTCTTGTAGAAGGCGGCGAGTCATCCGGCGGAGTCTTGCCAGGCTCGGTTGATTCTGAATCAGACGGCAGAAGCAAAACGGCGGTCTGCCAGTGTCCGGTCTCCAGAGTCATTGCCGCACTCCTGACAGGCGGAACAGCATCCGGCACAGTTCGCAGTTTTGGCAACAACCAGCGGTCAAAATAGAATGCGGCATTGGCGTTTTTTGACCATGCCGCGAATCGCCCTTCGAACACCTCCCCTTTTGTCGCGTCGGCGAAAACACCAGCGTAGTTGTAATTTGCCGGTGGCGGATTGAAGTAAAACAACTCCCAGTATCCAGCCAGAATGACGACCAGAGCTGCGGCCTGAACGGTCGGCTTGAAGTTGAGCAGAATCCAGGCGAAGAAATAGCCGAGTCCGATTTGACAGAGTACGTTTGGGAATTCCCACGTCGTATGTGTGCGACTCACGGATTGCAGAAACACTCCAATCAGAACAAGTGCCGCAGATCGAACCAACGCGTGGATCGCGCGACGGCAGAATGAATGCTGCTGCAGATAGGCTCGACGAGAGTCCGAAAACGGCATTGCAACGCCGACCATGAACATGAACGCAGGCTGGATTAGATCCCAGAATGAGACTTTGAAGTAATCAAATGAACTGCGCCAGTCGGGATGATTGAATTGGAACGCCAGTTTTTCCCACAAGGCATGGTCATGGACGTTCCAGACGGCAGAGGGAAATTTGATCGCGGCAAACCCCGTGATTCCGAAACCGCCAGCGGCGAGCATCATCATGATGAACCCGCGAAAGGCGTCGAGGGAAACCAGGCGTGCTGGCAATTTGCTTTTTCGGGTGGCTCCTGGAGATTCGAATTTCTCCTGTTCCACCGGCCCGGCGGCGGCGGCTGAAGCCGCGCCCTGCACGATTTGTGGTGGCGTTGAAACTGCATAAGTTGTCGGCGCGGAACTTTCAGGGGGATCGGGCTTTGGAGATACCGATTTACCAACCATCACACACCTCAAGTTTAGATAAATTCAGCTAAAAATAGTGACAAAGTTCGAGTTCGGCATAGCGTCCCTGGTTGAACCCAGCTGCGCGGCTGGTCAAGCCACGCGGCCGACTGAAGTGGGGGATCGCATTGGCTTTGGAATTATCAGGGCAGTGGAGTCTACTGGCAATAAGGGATGAATGGGTAATATGGAGAATCTCATCTTTTTCGTGTGTAGCCTGTTCGTTTTCGAAGTACACGGCATTTTTCCTTCGAAGGACGGGCGACGCAGCGTCGTCAGCATATATCCATAAGGGTGGCCACCTCTTCTTCAGGTACCGTGGCCGACCGGAAAATTCAACATGTTAATGGCGTTCCGGGTGGAACCACACCACGATCAGACTGTACATCACACCCGCGAGCAGAAAATCCGTGCGTCGTTCGCTCCGCCGAGGGGCGACACCGGAAAGCCAAACGATGTCTACTTCTTACGCTGTTGAAGGAGAAACGTCATCAGGTCCCGCAGCTGCGTCTCGGTGAACGTCTCACCCACATTTGACGGCATCGGCGATGTCGTCGCAGCCTTTCGTTCCTCGATCGTAACCGTTTGCAGGATCGTTTCCTTTGCCTGACTGTCGATGATACTGACGCGATTGCCTTCCAGTTCTTTGAGCAAACCACTGTAGGCCTTGCCTTCGTCTGTCACGACGGTTGTCGTCCTGAAAGCGACATCGACATTGCGATTGGGGGCCAGAACATCCTCCAGAAGCCTGTCCATGCCACGGTTGCCGATGCCGTCGAGATTCGGTCCCACCTGTTTTCCTTCTCCAGCCAGCTGGTGACAAATCAGACAGCTCTTCTTGAACAGTTCCTTGCCAGCAGCCGGATCGCCCGCCGCGGCGTTCATCGAATTTCGTCGGGCGGCGATCAGCTGTTCGATCACAGCGTCTTCGCTGGGTAGATTTGCTGTCAGGTGCGTTGCCCGTTGCGTGATTCCGTCCGTGGCAATAGCCTGCATTCGCTGCAGTACAGTAGGCTTGAGCAGCAGGCGAGTAGACGCCTTCCCAGATTCCATCAAACGGAGCAACACATCAACTCCCGTCACGTCGGTCGTCAATTGTTCCGCCAGTGTCAATTGTTCGGCTGACGTTGCGAGCTGAAATGCGGTCTCAAGAATTTTCTCGGCCGCGTCTGGCAGATCGTTGGCGATGGCTGACATTGCGTCATTGACGAGAACGTCGGTTGCTCCGGCAACGGACGGGACGATTGCGATCGCAGCCAGTCGAGAGTTCGCTTTGAGTTTCAGCAGCGCGTTCGCAAAGGCGGCGCGTGTTGCGCGAGGCGACTCGGCATTGCCGATCAGCTGAACCAGCGCGGGCCGCATTTCACCGAGCGAAAAATCTCCGATCAGCGAGGCGGCCTGCAGTCGGCGTAATTGATCGCTCGACGGATTCAGGCGATCGTCGGAGAACCGCCCGATGGCTAACCACGCGTAGGCCGTGGCTGTGTCGCCATCGACCAGTTCCACAAAGACTTTTCGTCCCTGAAATTCCTGAGTTGACCACTCCGTCTTCTGTGCGACGTCGTTTCGAGGCGGTGCCGCTTCCCTCAATATTTCACCAGTTGCCGCATCCCGCAGGCGGACGAAGTTTGCTTTCTTCAACGGCTTATCTGGAAAACCGTCATGTCCGGCAATGTAGAAGCTCAGTACAGAAGACGGCTCAAAGTTATCGGACCGATACAGTCCAGTTCGCTGTTCGCCCTGCTCGAAACTGCTGAAAAGAGGTGCACCGACAATGCCATCCGACGATTTGCGTGACTCGGTAATTCCCCAGCAGCTACCGGGATAAGGTGAGTCTGGATGCGGCACATACGACCAGCCAAACGCGGCTTTGCCTTCGAGTACCCGAAGGTCCTGAGGCGATTTCATCGACAGAAGATTCAACGTCGCTTCAAGTGCCCATTCACGCACGGAGTCCGGCGGTGCCTGACCACGTTGCGCGAACCCCTGACGCATTGATGTCAGCAACTGCAGTTGGAGCGACTGATCCGCCGCAAATCGTTTTCGAACTGTTGAGACAACACCTGCTGCGGCATCAGGTGACACATACGCTGCGGCGAATTGCAAATACTCCGCCAGTTTTTCGGGCTGCGCGGTGCCGAGGAATTCCACGTTGTCGGCAATGTACTCAGCCGCTGCGGGTGTCTTCAGGGCAAGACTCAGATCTGCGAGGGCAAGCCGATCCATGATCAACCGTGAACTTGCCGTGAGATTGCGAAACCAGTCTTCGTTCTGCAGATGATCTCGCAGCGCGATGCGGATTGAATGCCGCAGATGCACGTCCGCCAGATCGGTGGTGTGCAACATACGCAGCAACGGCGCAGTCAGATCAGAAGAAAGATGCCGCGATGCCGCAGCCACTGCGGCGCGTCGGACCATTGCGGACAAGTCGCCAAATCCGCGTCGCAGGATACGAGAAGATTCTTCTTGACCGATTGCATCAACCGAAAGTTCCCGCAGAACGCGGAAGGCATGGACTCGCACAAGTTCATCGGGATCGCTGGCGGCAGCGGCAATGTCGTCTGTGGCCAACGAGTTTCGCTGAGCCCGGAGGCGCAGGACATACTGTCGAACGACGGCGCTGGCATCAGCTGCATAGCCTCGCAATGCGATGTCAACATCGGCGTCCTGTCGGTCGGCGATCACGTCGCGCGCGAGGTGCTTCTGTGCGGTCGGTGCGGTGCGGATGACATCGATCAACTGCGGCACCGTGAGCTTCGACAGATCGGGGCCGTATCCGGTGAACGTTCGAGGCGCATTGGCGTACGTAACACGCCAGATTCGGCCACGAAATCGGTCACGACCGGGATGCATCAGCGGTACTTCATAGTGGCCGATGATACGATTGTAGAAATCGGCCACGTAAAGGGCTCCATCGGGCCCAGCGACGATATCCACGGGGCGAAACCACGGGTCGCTGCTGCTCATGAAGTCCGGCTGTTCCACGGCGCGGACACTGGAACCTGTTCGTTGCAGCACGTTGCGATTGATTCGCGATGTCATGACGTTCCCGTCAAAGGTCGTGTCTGCATACTCGGCCGGAAAATTTGTGTCCGATCCAAGCGCAAGCGCAGCGATGGCAGTCGATCCGTGAAGGTGTTCCATCACGTTGGGAACATAGCCCAGGCCATCATGGGGGCGACCGAAACTGTCATAGCATCCGCCGGGCAGCAGCAGTGTCACCGGTTTCGTGTGGCAGTCGGCAGTGTAGATATCTCCGAAGCGATCAATCGACATTCCAAACGGATTGACCTGGCCCTGAGTATACAGTTCGATCCGCGAACCATCGGGACGAAAGCGAAACGTACTGCCGGATGACATTTGCACTCGATGCCCGTCAGTTCCCGCGACATCGGATCGATTGTTGAAGCCGTGGCAGGCGTAAATCCAGCCGTCGTCTCCCCTGCGAAAGGCGTTGCACATTCCGTGCGTGTCACGCGATGTATCGAAGGGTCCGTAGAGTACGTGGCGTTCGTCGCATTTTCCGTCGCCGTCTTTGTCGCGCAGGAACCAGATATTCGGAATACTGAAACAGATGACGCCATCGCCGTACGGAATCAGTCCAATGGGGATGTTAAGTCCATCGGCAAACACGGTGGCCGAGTCCGCTTTTCCGTCACCGTCTTTGTCCTCCAGGACACGAATCGTATCGCGCGGAGTCACGTCCGGTGCGGCAGCGAATGGATACTCAAGCGAACTGCTGACCCACAGTCGCCCCCTGACATCAAATGCCAAATTCATCGGCTTGGCGATATCCGGTTCCGCAGCGACGAGCTCAACGCGAAAACCTTCTGGCACTTGGAACGAGGCAAGTTCTTCTTCGGGACTGACGGGTTCCGTGTTTCGCACACCGAGTGCAAATGGATCCTCGTCCCCTTGCTGAGCCAAGACACTTGCTGAACAAAATATCAGCACTAACAGCAGGGGACTGAGAACTGGAAAGTGACATTGCGATCGCATTCCACAGGGCTCCGGAATCTGGCGGAAAATTGTTTCGTCGCGTTGCATCGTAAACACTCCCTGCCCGCAAAAGTAGCCAAGAGGCGAGGTCGTTCTATCCGGTTCGAACCGGCCAACCGATAGTGCAACTCGATAATCAGGGGGAATGTGGCTTGCGTTCGCGGCATAAATTTCGACACTGCGGCGATCCGCAGGAGTTTCAGACATTTTCCAATATGACGCGATGAGAGGATCTGGTAGACGCAATGAGCAAGAACCGACAACCTGAAGTAGCGACCGCGACCAAAGATCTGGATTTCGACAAGAATGTTTATCAGATCGAACTCAATACGAACCACGGTCGCATCCTGCTGGACCTGCTTTCGGACGTGGCTCCGGGGCACTGCGCCAACATGATTGGACTTGCCCGAATCGGATACTACAACGGTGTTACGTTTCACCGCGTCATCAAGGGCTTCATGATTCAGGGTGGGTGTCCGCTGGGCACCGGCACCGGCGGACCTGGCTACACGATCAAGGCGGAATTCAATGCAACCCCGCACGTGATCGGCGTACTATCGATGGCGCGCACCAGTGATCCAAATTCGGCCGGCGGCCAGTTCTTCATCTGCCTGGGAACAACCCCACATCTCGACCGTCAGTATACGGCGTTCGGTCGCGCTGCCGATGATGCCAGTCTGGAAGTCGTGAAGAAGATCGGAACACTGCCGACGAACGCAAGCGACAAGCCGCAGCAAGCGGCAACCATCGAAACAGTCAATGTGATCTGCACGCCGAAGAAGTAGCCGCGAAAGCTGCAGGACCTGATTCAACAATCAAAATGGCCCGGCATACTGATCGTATGCCGGGCTTTTTTCTGTTTGATTCGCAACCTAATGGATCTGATCGGCGAGAGCGGAAAACACTCCATCCAGTAAATGGTGATTGCCAAAATAGCGATCGTTGATGTTCGATCCATCGACGACAGTCACGTTCGTCGTGGTTGGTGCGAACAACAGATTCAAATTGACATAGGTACTGCCCGACACCTGGGCGATCAGCGTGCCGCGAGCGGGTCCATTGGTTCCACCGCTGTTCGTGTCCCAGGCAAAGATTTTCCCATTGGGTGTGATGTAATACCAGGCGTTGGTTCGACTCTGGAACCACCGTTCATTCAGGCGGCCAAAATTGTAAGAGTCCTTCTTTGCAGCCTTGAAACCGTACTGAGTTTGCAGATCGGCAAGTGCTTTTTGCTGTTCGACGCGTGCTGGTGAGACCTGAACCCAGCCATCCTGCTGAATTTCTCGAACCGTGTAGTTGCCCGGCACGATTCCTTGAAACAAGTACCAGCCGCGTTCCTGTTCGGGTTGGATGCTGACACTCTGATTCAGGTCTCGATCTGCTGAAACAGCGGTCGCGACAACGTACCCACGATCGTTCAGCAATTCAAACGACCATCCGTTCAGCCATGCTTCGTCCGCAAACAAAAACGCGGCGACGTCTTCAGGGGTCGAATTGACAATTCCCGGGAGAGTCACTGTCTGGGTCGTTGGATTTGAAGCGCCGGGAACACCGCCGTTCGTCGCAAACTGAGCGACGCGGGTGGCGGAATCCCACGCGTACGCGGCCTGACCAGTTCCGCCGCTCGCGGCAAAGTGAACCTCGGTTTGATAAACCGATGCACGCACTCCGTTGGACAATGTCGTCTTGGTGGCGGTCAGTAGAATTTCCGTGCCGAACGTATAGACGCCACCTGAATTCCTGACCCCGTCAACATTCACATCATTCCATTTACGACCGCTGATCTCACCAGGCTTATAGTTGCCGACATCTCCCGCGCGTACAACGGATCCGCCAGTGACAGTCAGTGTCGGATTTGCAGCGGCCCAAATCAGCGATGGATCAGTGTAGTAGGGCATCCCCAGCGCACTGACAAACGTCCCCTGCACCTGCATGCCTGTGGAGACGGCCTGACCGTTCCATTTGTAGAGGTCGCCAATCGGCGTCACGTAATACCACTTCCCCCCGTTTGAACCGAGCCAGAGTTCACCGCGGCCACCATAATTTTCATGATAACTGCCGGCGTATTTGAGCCCAAGAGTTGTGTCGAGCGCATACACGGTCGGGGCGACCGGCGATGTCTTTGACGCGCTCTGCGCCCAACCGCTGACGGGAACTTCCCGCACCGTAAATGTACCGGGGCCGACACCTTCGAAGCGATACCAGCCAGACTCGGACTCCGGCTGAATAACACCATCATTGTTGCGATCCACATTACGCGAGAGAGTTGTCGCAACGACGGCCCCACTCCCGTTAACCAATTCAAAGGAGAAACCATTCAGCCATGGTTCGGCAACAGCATTGCTGGTGGAAGTCAACGCGGATGGCGTATACCAAACATGGGGATCGAGCGATTCCACCACTTGACCGGTCAGCTGTTTGGCCTGACCACTCCATTTATTTAACTGGCCAGACGGAAGGAGGATGTACCAGGACGAATTCGCCTGTGAGCGATACCAGTATTCCTGACCTCCGTAAATGTTGTAAAAATTGTTCCCACCCTGAAACTGCAATCGTAAATTTGCCACCGTCGGGGAAATTCGAATCCCGTCCGCGTTCAAATCATGAAACTTGCGACCTTCGACAATTGAAGGTTGCGCTCGATCCTCATAAGTGATCTCAAGTTTCGGTCGCAGCACGGCGTTGGCGGAATCCCGACTGTCAAAGGCTTTGACGTTCCCTGCTGCTTCGCTGCCCTTGACGAGCCACCCAAAATTCTGAACGGGACTATCCAGCCACTGTTGCACGTCACTTATCAGTCCGCCGCCGATCCATTCATAAACTCCGAGTGAATCAACTGAGACCGATCCTGATGGCCCGGAAAAATCACCGCCGGCATTCGCCCACGCAGTTCCGTCAAACGCTGAAAACAACCATGTCGCATCAAACTGCTGAGCCGCCGCACCATCGAATTCATTACCCGGTGCGTCAGAACCCGCTTCGCCCCACGCCTTCAATAGTTTGTTCACACTGACACTGGATGTTCCGCCGACGGACTCTGCCAAATTCATGCTGAGTACAACGTCAAGGATTGTAGACCCGCTGGGAATTCCGGCGGAAGCGATATCAAAGGACAACAGGCCGCGTCGAGCGGACGCCACACCGGTCGCACCACCCGCAACGATGTACTGACCGTGGCCATTGGACGCATCCCCCGCAATAACATCATAAATCGTGTTGTCGCGGTCTGCCGAAAGCTGCACTGTCAGTGCGCTCAGCAGAGATCGTTGCTCGAGGATTTCAGTGGCCACCACACGGAAGAATTGCGCCTCGTGACGGCGGCGTTCATTTCGCTTGAAGAGTTGTCTACCCCACATTGCTCCACCTGCTCAGTGCTCAGTGCTCAACGTGCCCCGAAAATTGCCTGGGGCTCGAACAAGATTCTCGGACTTTCGACTGCGAAATCAATGTTCTTTCATGGAATGAGCTGTAAGACGCTTGGCACATTGCATTCCAACTAATTTTCCCCGCTGGGACCACAGGGCCTGATTCAGGACTTTACTTCGTCAGCGTGCAGACCCAGGGCGATAACGCTATCTCCAATGGCTACAATACCTTGCGACTCAACCACGGCTGTGATTCCTCCGTGATTCAGCATCGCGGAGTAGCCTCCGGACCCCAAATTCTCTTCCATCCGGGAACACGGTGGACAGTTTCCGGTTCCACGAAGAACAGCTGTACCAATTTGAAAGGTTTGGTACTTCAATGCCGCAAGGTTGATGCCAGAGACTACCATATTCCTGCGCAGGAGTGTTGGCGAAATTGCAGGCATTTCCAGGAGCGTCGCGACTGCGGTGAGATGTTCTGCCTGTATCAATGTCACTTGACGCTTTGAATGTCCCGCCGGGCGGCAGTGATGGTCGCCGCTGACTCCTCCGGCGACGAGTTGTACACTTTGCATCTCCTGAATCTGGCCACGACTTTCCAGCGCGATCCCGATCCACTCAATGCGTCCCTGTGAAGTGCTTCGTCCCAGCAGGTCTCGCAAAATTTCCATGATTACCTCCGACTAATCGATCGACTTCAGGAGTTCACCGGCCTGCTGTCGGACATTCGGGGAAAAAAATTCGTCTTTCATTCGCCCGATAACCGATCGCAATTCTGTCCGTTCAGCAGTGCCAATTTGCGGCCACAGCTCTTCGGCCGCTTTGAGGCAATTTCGAGCGATTTGAGCTTCTTCGACCTGATGGCGGGCGTCCGCCTGTTGTGCATCCAGAGGCGTTGCATCTGGCTCTGGCTGATACTCCAGCGGCTTCATCGATTCCTTCAACAGCTGAATCAGCGTCGGCACACATTCACTGGAGCCGTTTCGCGCCAGGCCAACTGCGGCATTGGCCTGGGCCTGCCGATTTCCATCGTTCAGCATGACTTTCAACTGTGCGATCGATTCAGCACCACTTACGTTTCCCAGCGCAAATCCAGCAAGTTGTCGAACGACCGGTGATGAATCCTGGGCGGACCGCCGCAACTCTTTGAGCACGGTTTCGTCTGAGATGGTCGGTGACTCCAAAGGCACGTTCCGCTCGGACAATGGTGGTACTGGCTCTTTGCGAGCGATGGCGTCGGTGTAGCCTGTCACGCGATCAAAGTGGCGACCGGCAATCGAAGCCACTGCCATGAGCGAACTCTTGCGGACCTCGATGTTCTGAGATTCTTTCATACCGTCCGCCAGAACCGGTAAAGTCTTTTCATCGTCATCCAGGATTGCCAGGGTTCTTGCCAGAAATTCCTGGTGCGGGATGTCGGCATCAGTGATTGTGGTTGAAGCCAGTGATTCACTCAGCATTTTCGTGAGCGATTCAATCACGATCGGATTCGTTGCCAACCGCTGGCCTTCTTTCGGAGGTGCAATTTCTTCATTCCGCAGCAATTGGGCCAATCCTTCGGCAGCACGCCACCGACGGTGTTCGTTGCTGCTGCCGAGTTCAGTGGCGAGCTGTTTCCAGTCGTTGTCGGAGTCCGCCAGCTTTCCAAACAATGCCCAAACGGCCACGATCGCCATCACGATCAGGGCTGGAATCAGGAAAAGCTGCACGATAAAGCCAGCAGACGGCGGCGTCACCGGTGGAAGTTCCTCTGGACGCGCACCTGCTTCGCCATAGGATTCTGCAGAGATTTGATCAGTTTCTGACGCCATGAAATCGGCCCTGTGAAAACGTTGACTTGGCTGTATCTTCTGCCAACCCGAATCTTCGCTAACCCGAAAATTTTGGACGTCCAAAGACGCGTCGTGGCTAGATTTTAGTGCGTTTCCGTGGAAATGCAGGTGTTTCAGGCCTAAGACCGGCAATCGAGAAACTCGCAAACACCTCAAAGCGGCAGAACTACGCATTCTTTGTAAAATAAAACCAATGCCAGCGAGTGTTGAGAATTCGGGAATGGTCGGCTGTTGGGACTGAATTGATTTGCGGTCGGATTTGCCTTCTCTATGATCCCCCCGCTTCGCAGATCCGCCGACCGTCAGATTCAACCATCTGTTTTCAGGTTCAGGGGGCCGCGAGCAATGAAGCACGCTGTCGAGTTGGCGGACGAGCATCGGTCTTATTTTCAATTCTGTGTTTGAATTCTCCTGGAGATGTGCGAAGGATGGCTGAACAGAAGGCGACGAACGTAACATGGCATGCTCACAACATTACTCGGGAAGACCGCCAGAAACTGAACGGACATCGCGGAGCGGTGCTTTGGTTCACGGGTCTGAGTGGCTGTGGCAAAAGCACAATCGCGAACGCAGTGGATCAGATGCTGCACGAGCGGGGTGTGCATACTTTTGTGCTGGATGGAGACAACATCCGCATGGGGCTGAACAAGAATCTTGGCTTTTCCCCCGAAGACCGCACCGAAAATATCCGCCGAATTGGTGAAGTTGCAAAACTGTTCGCAGACGGTGCGACGATCGTCTCAACGGCTTTCATTTCTCCCTACAAAGCTGACCGTGATCTGGTTCGTGGCTTGATGCCACAGGGTGAATTCATCGAGATTCTCGTTCAGGCAAGCCTGGAAACCTGCGAGGCACGCGACCCAAAGGGACTTTACAAGAAGGCGCGAGCTGGCGAGATCAAGAATTTCACTGGTATCAGCGCTCCCTATGAGGCTCCGGAGAAGCCGGAATTAACGCTTGATTCCGACAGTAAAGGAATCGAAGAACTGGCGAAGGAAGTAATCGCCTATCTCGAGAACGCAGGCTTTCTAAAGACGTAATTCGCGAAGGCTGCACGCAGGCGGGTCACGCCGCCTGAACGGAAACGGCACGCGGTGATCAATCTGAATTCCGTCTGTCAATGTAATAAAGCCGCGACAGGATGTCGCCGCAACTATCCTGCGGGAATCAGGGCGATTCCACTCATACGCGTCAACTTTTACGATGAAAGTGCCGCGCCTTCCTCTGTTCTGAAAGGATGCTGCGGATGATGTCCGTGAGTGCAATACTGGTACTGTCTATGTCCGTTTCAATGGCGATCATGGAGCCGGAATCCGGAGACCTGAAGAGTGCTCTGGTACCTGACGCCGTTAGTAGCCCCAGCGACACTCCGGTCGGCAAATGGCTGGAGTCGTTTGAAGAAGCCAAAGCACAGTCGATCGAAAAAAAATTGCCGATAGTGCTGCAATTTTGAGCCGGTTTGTGCGGTGCCAGCCGCCAGATTGAATCCA
>JBBQSE010000124.1:0-17692 GCA_038214195.1 Planctomycetales bacterium | reverse complement strand
GACCTATGTCACAAAATTCGACGATTATCTACACGCTCACTGACGAAGCGCCAGCCCTGGCAACTCATTCACTGCTTCCCATTGTGCGAGCCTTCACAAGGTCTTCGGGCCTGACGATCGAATTGAAGGATATTTCACTGGCGGGCCGAATCATTTCCAACTTTCCGGACAAGCTGACGCCGGCACAAAAGCAGAGCGACGCCCTGAGCGAACTCGGCGAACTGGCGAAGACTCCCGATGCCAATATCATCAAACTGCCCAACATCAGCGCTTCACTTCCTCAGCTGAACGCCGCCATTAAAGAACTTCAGGATCAGGGCTACGACATTCCCGCTTACCCGGAAGACCTCACGACGGACGCTGAACGCGACATCCGCGCCCGCTACGCAAAGGTTCTCGGCAGCGCCGTGAATCCTGTGCTGCGCGAAGGAAATTCGGATCGCCGAGTCGCCGCGCCTGTCAAGGAATACGCAAAAAAGCATCCGCATTCTATGGGTGCGTGGAACAGCACGTCAAAGACCCACGTGGCCTCGATGCCGGACAACGATTTCTACGGCAGCGAACAGTCGCATGTAATGTCCGCAGCTGGCAAGGTCCGGATCGAGCTACTCGGAGCAGACGGCAAGACAACGGTTCTCAAAGAGAGTCTTGCTTTGCAGGCAATCGAAGTGATCGATGGGTCTTGTCTAAGTCGCAAGGCTCTATGTGACTATTTGGCGCGGGAGATTGCGGATGCGAAACAGCAGGACGTGTTGCTGTCGCTGCATCTAAAGGCCACGATGATGAAGATCTCAGACCCGATCATCTTCGGTCACGCCGTTCGCGTGTTTTTTGCCGACGTGTTTGAAAAGCACGCAGCGGTTTTTGAGAAGCTCGGCGTCGATCCCAACAACGGGCTTGGCGACCTGTACGCAAAAATCGAACAATTGCCAGCGGATCAGAAGAATCCGATCGTGGGCGACATCAATGCGGTTTATGCAAAGCAGCCGCGTTTGGCGATGGTGAATTCTGACAAGGGCATCACTAATCTTCACGTCCCCAGCGATGTCATTATTGACGCCTCGATGCCCGCCGCGATTCGCACGTCCGGCAAAATGTGGGGACCCGACGGCAAGGCGTACGACACGAAAGCGTTGATTCCCGATCGCTGTTACGCGGGCGTGTATCAGGCCACGATCGACTTCTGCAAACAGAACGGCGCATTCGACGTCACGACGATGGGCAATGTGTCCAATGTCGGTCTGATGGCTCAGAAGGCTGAAGAATACGGTTCGCACGACAAGACATTTGAGATCCCGGCGAATGGCACCGTTCGAGTCGTCGATGCAAACGGTGTGGTTCTGATGCAGCATGCCGTTGAAACGGGTGACATCTGGCGGATGTGTCAGACAAAGGATGCGCCAATTCGCGACTGGGTCAAGCTGGCCGTTGGACGGGCTCGGGCGACAGGCTCGATGGCCATTTTCTGGCTGGACAAAGACCGAGCCCACGACGCCGTGCTCATCGGCAAAGTCCAGAAGTGTCTGAAGGAGCATGACACAAAGGGCCTGGACATCGAAATCATGTCGCCGATTGATGCCACTCGCGTCAGTTGCCAGCGTTGCAAGGACGGGAAGGATACGATTTCCGTTACGGGCAACGTTCTGCGTGACTATCTGACCGATCTGTTTCCCATTCTGGAACTCGGCACCAGCGCCAAGATGCTGTCGATCGTTCCGCTGCTTGCCGGCGGCGGTTTGTTTGAAACAGGTGCGGGCGGATCAGCTCCGAAACATGTGCAGCAGTTTGTGGACGAAGGTCACCTGCGCTGGGACTCGCTCGGCGAGTTCCTTGCCATCGCGGTTTCTCTGGAAGACCTTGCCATGAAGACGGGAAACAAGAAACTGGCCGTCGTGGCAAAAGCCCTGGACACCGCCAACGGCACGTATCTGGCGCACAACAAATCTCCAGGCCGTGGCGCGGGAGAACTCGATAACCGCGGCACGCATTTCTACCTCGCCCTGTACTGGGCTCAGGCCCTCGCCGCTCAAAACGACGATCCCGAACTGAAAGCCGAATTCAGCGGCCTCGCAGCGACACTTGCCGCCAAAGAAGCCACGATCCTGGCGGAAATTGCGAAGGCGCAGGGCATTCCTCTGGACATCGGCGGCTATTACCATCCCAGCGACACCAAAGTCAACGCAGCCATGCGTCCCAGCGCGACTTTCAATGCGGCACTGGCTGCTCTCTAAGGCGAGCGGCACGGCGTCAGACTTCCGAGTTCTTCATATCCAGGACCTGTGCAGCCATCATTTCTCGCGTTTCCGGTGCGCGGCGTTCGTGCGTCTGAAAAAGGACACCGCATTCACCGATATGCTGAAAGGAAAGTCCGGCTTGCCGAATTGCTTCGCAAAACAGTGTATCGTCACCGGGCTTCAAGAATGATTGCGGTGGCCAGTCAAGCTGACGCAGGACACTCGTGCGAGCAAACCAGTTGGCTCCGATTGCAAATTCCCAATGCCCTTCCGGGTCGGATGGGATTGACTTTCCTGAGTACCATGGCTGGGAGCGAATCCACGGTCTGACGTCTATCCCGAAGGAAAATCCCTCGTTGTGGTCCCAGACGAATGCGGCACCCCAGAGCACCACTGACGGAGAAGCGACATCTGCAAATTCAATTCGTCGCTGCAATGCGTCGGCATCGAAGATGTGCGAATCGTCGTCAAACCACCAGACGAATTCCGTATTGACTTTCGCAAACATTCGCCGTTGCATCGGGCATTTATTCAGGTTTTCGCTGGAAACAAATTTTTGGTCGATCTGCTCTACGGAATCGACAAAATCGAGAGTCTCCAGGCAGCATGCGTTGCAGCCGACAAACAGCGTGTACAGTCGCTTATCGCAGTTTGAGACGATTGAATTGATGGCCTGGCGTGCGAGTTCGGGATAACTTCCGTACAATAAAACGCAGATCGTAACTCGTTGTTCCATCCGCTGTTCCCTTCCGAGATCAATTCGACTCTGCCTTCGGATTTATCGTAACGACTGCACGGCGCAAACATCACTGACGGGCTGATGATTTTCTCGTATCGTGATTCGCACATTGACAGTCAATCGGCAACGGAACCACGTCCGCTCGATTCAGATCTGAAGATCATTCGGAAGAAAATCGATGAAGCAAAACGAAAACTCACAGGATAGCACTGCGAGCCTGTTGGCCTCGATTTGCGAGAAGTTCGACCAGGAACTGTCTTCAGGCCAGGTTGTCCCTATTGAGAACATTCTCAGTGACGTACCCGCTGGACAGCGAGGATCCCTGCTGGCGGGGCTCCTTCCGATTGAACTGAAATATCGCCGGCGTTCAGGCTCAGTCCCCGATGTCGAAGAGTATCTGGCCAGATTTCCGGAACAACGCGACGTCATTGACCGCATCTTTGACGACTCAGGCACGATCGACAATGCGACGCACTCATCTGCGCGGAAGCCGTTGTCAACGCGGGACGACATTGACACAAACACAGTCATCGCCAGAGGCGATGAAATGGCTGCGGCTGACACCATTTCAAGAAGCAGCGCCTTCGATACGGAGGGCGACGATCGCGCGCTCGGAACTATCATCCCGATTTATCCGGATGGGAAAGGGTACATTGTTGTTTCGGAGATCGACCGCGGCGGGATGGGCGTTGTCCTGAAGGTCCGCGATGAGAACCTGCAACGGACTCTGGCTCTGAAAGTGATTCGCGGTCAGGAGCGGGCCGGCAACGTGTCAAGAGCCAGAATCGACCAGGGAATGCTTGCGCGTTTTATTCGTGAAGCTCAGGTAACCGGTCGATTGGATCATCCCGGCGTCGTGCCGATTCACGAGCTTGCAACCGACGAGGATGGCCGTATTTATTTCACGATGAAATACGTGCAGGGGCAAACCCTGAGCAAGGTCATTCCACAACTGAATAAGAAATCGTCACAGTGGGATTTGCCGAGGGTTCTGGAGGTACTTGTTCGCGTGTGTGAAACACTGGCATTTGCACACTCGAAAAAAATCATTCACCGCGATCTCAAGCCCTCGAATATCATGGTAGGGGAATTTGGTGAAGCGTACGTGATGGATTGGGGACTTGCGAAGGTTCTGGGAGAGCCGGAAGAAGTCCGCTCGCCGGAAGTCGCAGATGAAAATGGCCCGACGCCGTCGCACTCGGATTCAAGATCATCCCCACAGTCACACTCGCAAACCCAATCGCAAACCTTGCTCGGTGACGTTGTTGGCACGCCGTATTTCATGCCACCCGAACAGGCTGAGGGAAAGATCAATGAATTGGACGAGCGAACCGACGTCTATTCGGCTGGCGCTGTGCTCTATGAAATCCTGACGGGGCGAAGTCCGTACAAAACAGGAAAACGTCCCAGCGGCGAAATCATCAGGGAAGTCATCGCGGGGCCTCCAAAGCCGATTCGCGAATTGGACAGAAAAGCGCCGCCGGAGCTTGTCGCGATTGCAGAAAAGGCCATGCGCCGCCAGATGCAGGATCGGTACAGCAATGTTTCAGAGATGGCCGATGACCTGCGGGCGTATCTTTCGCAGCGCGTCGTCAGTGCTTATCAGTCGGGAATCATTGCAAGACTCAGAAAATGGGTGATTCGCAACCAGAGCGTTACGATCGCCGGAATGCTGACATTGGCGACGATCGCCAGCGCCCTTGGAATTGTGTCAGTGCTCCAACGCTACAATCAGCGCGAAATTGAAAGCAAGAACGATCAACTCAGCAGATCACTGAAAGCAAAAGTAGAAGCAGTTTTGGTTTCCGAAGCGGCAGCGGAAAAGGAAAAAATCGCCAGAGACGAAGTCAACGGGCTCTCCCTGATGAATCACTCAAAGAACGCGATTGCTCAGGGAAACGCCGAGTTGGCAACGCTGCTCTCCCTGGAGTCCGTTGCTCGGATTTCCAATTCCGCGACAAACGAAACGCTCTATGCGGCGGTAGCGGAATTGGTGAACACTGCGAATTTAGACTCAACCTCGCGCTGCAGCAATTTAGTTTGGAGTCCGGACGACAGCCGATTGCTGACCATCGACGTTGACGGTAACGGCACGATTTGGAATGTGGAGACAAATAAGGTCGTTGCGGCGATCATCAATACGGGGCAATCTGCGTTCTCCACGTCGGTGTTTTCGCGCGACGGCAGGCAGATCCTGACAGCGGGTGCGCAGGGAGCGGTTGCCTTATGGAATGCTGACACAGGTGTCCGGGAACTGGCGCTGGCCGTCGGCCAGCAGGAACCACGAACGGCGAATGATGCGCAGACCCGTCCTTACATGATCGCTGCCGCTTACTGCGCGGACATCCAAACCGGCGAACGCGAGGCACGTATCGTGGCGGTAAGCAGGACGGGTGCGCTGCATCTCTTCGATCGCCACACTGGACGAGAACTTGCAGTGCTGATTCCGCCGTCAAAGACCGGGCCCAGTCAGTTTAAGACATTTGCCGTCAGTCCTGATGGACATACACTTGTTGTCGGTTGCGAAGATGGAAATGTTTTCGTGTGGAAGGATCAGCAGCAGCCGGCGAAGGTGATCGACCGTCAAAAGAGCCCGATTCAAAGCATCAGGTTCTCTGCGGACGGGAAACTGTTTACGACGTGCGGGTTTCCGGAGGATCGTGATGATCCTGCCATCCTGTCTCCCGCATTCTGCTGGCATACCGAAACGGCGGAGCTCCACAGCGAGATTGCCCCCAATGGATTGCATGTATGTTCCGCTGAATTCCATCCTGTCAAGTCACTGCTTGCGTTTGGACTGAGCGACCGGACGCTGTGTCTGTGGGATCTCGATCAAAAAAAGGTGGTGGCGATTTCCAGACCACAGGACGAACTGATTGATCAACTAAATTTCTCGGACAGTGGTGATCGAATTGCGACTGTCACAAAGAACAACGGACTGACGATGTGGGTCGTCTTGACGCAGTCGAACACGGTGAGCCTCTCCGCGTCCAGGCACCTGTATGGGCATCAGGAGAAAATTCATCGAGTGGTCCACAATCGGTCTGGTTCGCGCCTCGCTTCTGCAGCGGGAACAGAGGTTCGTATCTGGAATACGGGATTTGAAAACGCAGTACCCACTTTCGGTTCGCCATCCTTTACATCACTCGTTCACTTTTCCTCACGTGGAGATCGGATCGCTGAGACAAATCTAACGGAAAAGAAAACTCGCCTGTGGTCCTATCCGGAGATCAAACAGATTACCGAGATTTCCGCGTCTTCTGCTGACTTCTACGCCAATCACTTTACGGCGGATGGACTCCACTTTGTGACGTCGTTTACAGATGGCGAGTGTCGCCTGTGGGACTCGGGCACCGGGGATCTTCAGTTCAAATATCAGTGTCCCGAAATGGCTGCGTACCTGGCGTGTTCTGGCAGTCGGTTGTGCATCGCGAACGATGCGGAGGTGACCGTTTGGGACTGGAAGACCAACGAACTTCTGGGGCGGATTCGCAGCCCGGACTTGCAAAAATTCCGTATTTCTCCTGATGGAAGGGTGCTCGTTGTCCAGCGACAGGATCGAGTGGAAGGAAGGATGATCAGCATTGATCCGGCCAGCATCGACCTGACAGGCAATTTTACGATTTCAAAGGAAATTGAAGATTCGGAGACCTGTAATCCGGGTGCCATGTCCAGCAGCGGCAGACATCTCTGGTGCTACGGAACACAGCATCCGAGCTACGCGACTGCGGCCTCGGCGCAGATCAAACTTATTGATACACAGGCCGGACAGGTGCTCTTTTCCACACAGGGCGAGGACCCAATCGTGCGCACCGTCGTTATCGACGCTGCCGACACTCGCCTCCTTGTGGAGTATGTCGAGGGGCCCGAATCGACTGCGGAAA
Source organism: Planctomycetales bacterium (assembly GCA_038214195.1). GTDB lineage: Bacteria > Planctomycetota > Planctomycetia > Planctomycetales > Planctomycetaceae > SXXK01. The sequence goes on along the minus strand of JBBQSE010000124.1, from coordinate 10,835 downwards.
TCTATTCCATACCGGATGGGCACCTGATCGGCGGCATCGGGGGGCCGGAAGGAGAAGTGATCGGATATTCAGCCGACCTGAACTTCGTTGCCATTCGGTCGATCGATGACGACATCCAACTGTGGGACACATCCGCCTGTGCGATCGTCAGGAACCTGGGGATCGACAGGAGCCATCGTCAAACAATCTGTTTCAGTCCCGATAATAAGTACTTCGCGATGCAGCACTTTAGCAAGACGGGAGATCCAGATGAAGACTTTGGTCAGGTCTCGCTGTGGGGCGCAGAGCAATTGGAAATGATCTCAATGGTTCCTGGAGAAAACGAGAACGCGTTTTCTACGACATTTTTGCCTGATGGAGCAAGGTTTTGGACATTGTCGGCAGAAAACAAGATTCGCCTGTGGCCACTGGACGCTGTGGCGAGTGCGAAGAAACACGTTGCACGAGCCCTCACGATTAATGAACAGCGAATGTTTGGTATTGACAAAATTCGGTGCCAGCCGATTGCTGCGCCACCTCAGCGTCCTTCACGATCGTTGAATTGGGATCGACTCTCCGAACGAATCCGCCTGCTGTCACCGGTCACTGCAGAACGCAGACGGTCAGCCGTCAAATTGATGAGTGATGTGGAACGCTGGCTCAATGAAGAAGCCACTCATGAAGAAGTCACGCTCGCTCTAAGAGCCATCGAATTGCTTCGTTCCGGAACTTACGATACCGATCCGCTCGTGCTGACGGAAATCGCCCGGTTGTACGAAAAATTTGGCGCGCGCACCACTTCGATTCAAATACTTGAGTTAGCGGCTCGCCACCCCCGCGCGTTTGAACTTGCCGAAAAACTGACTCTGGCTCGCAGGGAAATTGCGCCTGCAGTGGCTAGCCTTCAGTCGGCGGATGTTCTTGCCGATGCGTCTTTCGCGGAAGCGGCCACTCCAGAGGACAAACAGGCGTTGGCCAGCACCCGGAGTTGGGCTGCGGAGAATTCCCCTCTCATTGCACAGTATTTGGCCGCGCGACAACACCAATTCGAGGGGCACCCTGAACTGGCACAGCCCATTCTTCGGCGTTTGGCGGAAACGGCATTGACCAGCAGCGACCCGCAGATTGGCCCTGAACTTTTCCTGCAGCTCGCGCAATGCCATCTTGCCCTTGATGAGGCGGAAAACGCGGCGAATGCCCTTCGCAGCGCACTCAACGTTGAACGATTCCGCGCGCCCGACGTCTGGAATCGCTGGTTGCAGATTTCATTCACAAATCTGCGATTATCGCCGCAGCAGTTGATAACGCAGCTCCCGGAAAAGACAGAAGAAAATCCCCCGGAGCTGTGTTATGACGACTCAGTTGCGTGGCTGCTCAGCCAGTTGAGCCAGTCCCTGCCATTGCGAATCAATTGTGGTGGGGATCAGTATGTGAGTGCCGGCGAAACCGTTTGGGCGAGCGATCGTTTCTTTTCTCAGGGTTATGGTTTCTTTGGAACTCATGGAGAAGCGGCCGTCTTTGCAGGATCCATCGCCAACACTAAAGACCCACTGCTATTTCAATCTGAGCGATGGTTCGCGAACCCCCCCGGCGCAAAACCCGCTGGCTATCAAATTCCACTGCCGAATGGCAAGTATGAAGTCAGGTTGGGATTCGCGGAAATTTATGCTGCGGAGAGATCAATGGACGTCCTGTTAGAAGACAGGAAAGTACTCGCTGGTTATGATCCGGCAAACGGTGCCTGGGCGACAGCCGACGAAGTCATAGCGCTGGCAGAGGTAATTGATGGACAGCTGGATATTGTGTTTGAAAGTCGAAACGATGAAAACACAAAACTCTCCTGCCTTCAGATTTCGCCAATTGTTGACGATTCGACGGCAGATTGATTTTTCCAGGTGCAATCTGGTTCTTCAAGATTTTGAAAGGGTGTGCTAATGCCAAGTTCAAGTTCATCATCAAGTGTCGGGAGCTGTACATTCATTTGGACAGGCTCTAACTGGACGGTTCATGAAAACAAGTGTGGACTAAAGAATCCATATCCACCGACAACGCAAGGGCCGCCTGGCCAGCCGAACGCAACGCCAGTGCCAGGCACCTGCAGATAGTCGTCGCGAAGATTTCGCTCCATGAATCTGTATCTGTTTGGCTGGCCATCCTGGTATGGCGGAGCTGATACGAAAGCTGCTCATCTGCTCCAGCTTCTTGCCGGCCACGTCGATATCACGGTGATTCCAAACGATGCGACTTCGCTGGGGGATCCTGACTGGACCCCCCTGTTGGCAAAATGGGGCGTGCAATGTGCAACGCTCGAATCGCTTCCGGAGCAGCTGAGTGGTGTAGCGCTTGGGATGTGCAATGACTTGTTCTTTGCGAATCGCATCTGCTCCGCTGCTCGGCATCGCGGCCTAAAGATCGTATGGTCATCGGAGATGATGTGGCATCATGCCGAAGAAATCGACTTCATCAAAGCAGGTGAAGTCGATCGATTGCTGTACGTTTCCGAAGTGCAAAAACGGACTCTGAATTACGAGTCATTTTGCAATGTGCCAACCCGGATCACGGGCAACTACATTTGTCCAAATGAGTTCCCTTTTGTGGAACGGCCTCAGGACAAAGGGATCACGATCGGACGATTATCCCGAGCAGATCCCGAAAAGTATCCGGAGGACTTTCCGGTGTTCTACGAAGCGCTCGATCTGCCGGACGTTCGATTCCGCGTAATGGCATGGAGCGATCAGCTCACTGAAAAATACCGCTGGCATCGATTTGACCGCCGCTGGACTCTGCTTCCACCAGTCGGCGAACCCACTGCTGCGTTCCTGCAGAGCCTGGACCTGTTTGTCTACCCGCTCGGACATCAGTTTACCGAATCGTGGGGCCGGAGCACCGTGGAAGCAATGCTGACCGGAGCAATTCCGCTCGTTCCGGAAGGACATCATTTCGAGTCGCTCATCGTGAATGGGGAATCCGGATTCATCTGCGGCGATTTCCTCGAATATCAGTCCCGCGCGCAGCAACTCGCCCGCGATCCGATCCTGCGCCGGCAGATGTCCATCGCCTGTCGGCGGCGAGGAGAACTGCTGAATGACGCCGACACGCATCGAACAATCTGGCTGGAGGCGCTGGATGTCTGAGCAGACGTTTTGCTACTGGTCCGTTGCGGATGGAGACTACGCCCGGATGATGAGCACGTGCATCATGTCCGCGCGGCGCGTGGGTGTGTCGGAAGATTTTCACGTCTGGACGGACACTTCGATCCCAGGTGCCATTTGTCACCCGGCTGGCAAGTACGAGCACAAAAATTACCTGTTCAAGTTCGACTTTCTGCTGAAAGCAATCGAACTGCCATACGATTACTTTGTGTTCATCGACGCGGACAATTTCTTCGTGAGGAATCCAGGCAACGTCCTGCTTCAAACAAGGGGTGCGCCGGTGCATGTGGCTTTGGAGAGCGATTGCGCCAGGCCGTCGAACATTCGACCGGACTGGTGGGGTTGTCCACTGGCAGAATACGTCCGGTTAATGCGCGCCTGCGGTGTACGCGGTCGTTCCATCTTCAACACCAACGCTGGCTTCTGGATTGTCCATCGCAACGTCGCCCGGAGATTTGTTGAACTGGCTCTTGAGTTCTGGACGCATTGTAACGAGCAGGGATTTCCTTTCACGGAAGAAGCACCGTTGGCGTACGCCGGACATATGCTGATGGGAAATCCATACGCTCACCTGGTTGAGCAGAATCCGGACGTCTGGGCTTCTGACTGGATCGGTGTGTTTGCCGATCGATTACCGGATGGCAACCCCTGGGAATTCGTGGACTACATGGATGAGCATCGCTTTGTCGTGAATCCCGCCATCGTCCATTGCATGCGGAGCAAAGGTGCCATGCTCGACGATGCTTCTCGGATGATGAAACCGTCACAGCCATTGGAAAGCTAAGCGATGTCAAAGCGGAATTGGAGAATCGCCGAATTTGCAGAGTTCAGGGCAGAAGCCAGCGCACTCGTGCTACAATCGGTCGTCGCGCGAAAGTGATTGTTGCCAGAATTCATTTTGAGGACCAGCCGTGTTCCGACCATCTTTTTCAGGATACTCTCTGACGACCGTTCTCACGACCGTTGTCGCACTTGTCGCGATTGATGTCCGGACTCAGAACGCCTGGGCTCTGGATGAGACGTCCCCACAGAATTCCGAAGTGCGATTTGATCTTGAGGCACTTTCCAAAGTTCCGGAGGTCTATCCTGCGGAAGGACTTGAGGTCGATGGAGTGAAATCGCTGTTCTTCGAAGGCCCTGCGTACAAGGGCAGGGCGACGCGGGTTTTTGCCTACTACGGAGTTCCGCAACCAGTCGAGGGAGCAGACAAATCTGCGAGTTCAGTTCCGGCGATGGTACTCATTCACGGTGGCGGAGGGACGGCCTTCGACAGATGGGTAAAGCTCTGGAATTCGCGAGGCTACGCGGCGATCGCAATGGACCTATGCGGCTGCGTGCCTGTCGGGACGTATGGCAAATGGCAAAGACATGAACAAGGTGGTCCGCCGGGCTGGGATGCCAGCTTTGGTCAGCTGGAGGATCCGATTGAAGATCAATGGACTTATCATGCCGTCAGCGATGTGGCACTGGCGCATTCGCTGATTCGATCGTTTCCTGAAGTGGATCCGCATCGGGTCGGAGTCACCGGCATTTCCTGGGGCGGGTATCTCACCTGCATCGTGGCTGGCGTTGATCATCGCTTTCAATTCGCATCGCCGGTTTATGGATGTGGTTACCTTGGCGACAACTCCGTGTGGTTGCCGAGTTTTGAAAAGCTGGGAAAAGAGAAGGCGGATCTTTGGCTGAATCAATGGGATCCCTCGGCGTACCTCAGTCAGGTTCAGATGCCAATGCTTTGGGTAAATGGCACAAATGATTTCGCCTACCCGATGGATTCGTGGAAGAAGTCCTGTCGCTTGCCGCAAAGCCCTCGAACGCTTTGCCTTCGAATCCGCATGCCTCATGGACACGGCGCAGCGGGGGAAAACCCCGAAGAAATTCGAGTCTTTGCTGATTCGATTGTGAAGGAGGGCAAGCCACTGGCGAAGGTGATCGAGCAGGGTGAAAGCGATGAATTCGCGTGGGCCAGATATGAGTCTGCAGTGCCGCTTGTCAAAGCCGAACTCTGCTTCACGCGCGACTCCGGGAAATGGCAGGACCGCAAGTGGGAAACGCTGCCTGCGGAAATCGATGCGGCGTCATCCAAAGTGTCAGCGGGCGTCCCCGGTGATGCCACCGTGTTCTATCTGAATCTGTTCGACGGACGCGAGTGTGTTGTGAGCACGGAGCAGATCGATCACACACCAAAAGGTGAAATAGAATGACTGATGGACCATACGAAACTGAGATTTCGCCAGATACAGAAAAGCGAGAGCAATTCATCGACGTGATGACAACGTTGTCCGCGATGCCTACGATGACGGTCCTGATCATGATGGCCAACATCGTAGTATTCGCGGTCATGGTCGCGTCGGGAATGGACTTCATGCAACCCAACGCACAGACCCTGCTTGCATGGGGAGCCGATTTTGGGCCACGCACCCTGAACGGGCAGTGGTGGCGGATGGTCTCATGCACATTCCTGCATTTTGGGATTGTCCACCTTGGCATGAATATGCTGGTGCTGTGGGGGCTGGGCCGAATCACTGAGCGATTCGTCGGCTCTGTTGGGTTTGCGATCGCTTACATGGTTTCCGGAGTTGCAGGGAGTATTGTCAGCCTCGCATGGAACCCGCACGGAATCTCGGCGGGAGCGTCCGGAGCCGTGTTTGGAGTGGCGGGGACGCTATTGGGTTTTGCGGTGCTGCGACGGGACACCATGCCAGCGGAAGTGCGTGGCGAGTTACTCAGAAACATGGCTAAGTTTCTCATCTTGAACAGTGTCATTGGTGTCAGTGTGGCCCGCATCGATATGGCAGCTCACCTTGGCGGTTTCTTCGGCGGAGTGATCTGCGGTCTGATTCTCAGCCAGCCGCTCGCAACCGGGATGCTCGCGGTGCGAAAATTTAAGAACCTCATCACAATGATGGCGGCCAGTGTGTTGCTGCCAATCGGAATCATGGCACTGCCGTCGGCTCCTCCTGACGTCGAAACCGAAATGCAGCGACTCGGAAAAGCGGAGCAGGAAATCTATGACCTCGTCAATACTTCTCAGGAACTGGCAGCCAAAGGCACCATTGACGACAATGAGCTTGCCGACCGAATCCAACAACAGGTTCTTCCCCGGTGGTCCAGGTATTGTGAAGACATCGAAGGTCTCAGTAAACAGAAGTATGTCAACGAAGATTACTTTCGTCGGTTAATCCCTTACACGCAGTTACGCGAAAAAAGCTGGCGAGTCATGGTGGAAGGATTGCGAGAGCAGGACCCCGTCAAGGTGAAGGAGTCCCACAAGCTCACGGAAGAGGCGAACAATTGGTTCTCGAAAAACTGACAGCATGTATGGCGTGCCGAGGGCACTCCGTATTCGTACGAAATCGCACAAAAATAATTTCTCCGGACGCAGAATCCGGCAATGCAGGAGTTTCTGCTACCGACTGACCATGAAGTGGAGAGATGAACTCCTTCACACCAGAATAGGTCAGCGACTTGCCGCTTCATCCAACGAATCCACGGGCTTCGTTGACACAAACAGCAGCAGAATAGCAGCAAGAGCTGAGAGTCCGGCCCCCCAGCCAAAGGCAACCAGTGGCCCATGCTGTTCGTAGAGCCAACCGAAGATCAGGCTCGACGGCAGTGCGGCGATACCGATGGCGAAATTGAACCAACCAAATGCAAGTCCCTTCCGTTCGGCACCAACCAATGTTGCTGCGAGCGTCTTTTCCGCCGGTTCGGTCAAGGCGTAGAATACGCCATAAACCAGGAACGCAACCCAGACCTGCCACGCCGTATCGATCAGAGCGAAGGCGATGTAGATGACGGCATAAATCAACCAGCCCATGAGGATCAGTGGTCGTGGGCCGAACTTGTCAACGGCTCTTCCAGCCAGCAGACTCCCGCCACTTTTCACAAGATGGAATGCACACCACAAGAGCGGCAACAAAGCGGTTGGCACGCCAAGTTCACCTGCCCGCACCAGCAGGAACGCATCGCTGGAGTTACCCAGAGTAAAGATCACAAGGGTCAGTAAGTAGATTCGGAAATTGCGGTCGAATGGTTTGAGCGGCAGCCGCAAACGTTCTTCTGGTGGCTTCTCAACGAACTTCTCTCGCAGACCGAAAACGAGCAAGACCACTACGACGACGCCGGGAATGAGCGTCAGGAGAAACAGTGTTCGCAGTTGTTTCGGCCATGCAAGCAGAAACAGCGTTGCGAGAATTGGGCCGACTGCTGCCCCCAGATGATCCATCGCCCGATGAAATCCAAAGGCACGGCCTCGCACAGATTCATCAGTGGAATCAGCAATCAATGCGTCTCTGGGAGCAGTTCGAAGCCCCTTACCAATCCGATCCGCTGTTCGAGCAGCGAATAAATGCCACGGGGCAGTGACCAGGCCAATTAACGGTCGAGCCACCGCCGCCAGCGCATACCCGAAGACGACAAAGCCTTTCCGCTGGCCAGCCCGATCTGACCACGCACCCGCCCACAGCTTCAGCAAGCTTGAAATCGATTCGGCCACGCCTTCAATGATACCAAGATGAAAACGATTGCCTCCCAATACTGTAATGAGAAACTGTGGCATCAGCGGAAAGATCATCTCGCTGGCGACATCGTTTAACAGGCTGGCTGCCCCCAGCAACTTGACATTGCGAGGAAGTGATACGGAGTTCTGCTTTTCGTTCGTTGCTTCGGCCAATGCTGCACTCCGATCACTTGAAGTGGTTTGCAATCGTCCACATCTCAGACCGTGATGGATGCCGTCTGTTTTGTTGAACGACTCTGATGGAGAGTTCGAGCAGTCATTTTACCAAGGATCGTCAAAGACGCGCACTGTCCATACCGATGCGACCCTCCGCCTGACGGAGAACGCACTGGATTCCGAAATGCACTCCATCTTCGACACGCTCCGAATCGAAGTCGCTGAATTCAGTCACCTGGGTGATCGAGAAGCCGCGTTGTCGATGGAAATGGACGTGGCCGACCGTGGAAGCCGCGAAACCATCGGCACTGCGATGAAAGCATTTACATTTTTGCAAATTCTACGGACCAATTGGCTTACGGCTGAATACGCTGCAAACCGTCAACTTGTCGAAATCGTCCGTTTGAACCGTTCACTCGATGGCACAAGTCAAGTCGCCACAATGAAAAAGCCCTTTGACCTATTGGCCAAAGGGCTTCAAAAGAAAAATAGTTGGGAAGACAAGACACCGTTAGAACTTTTTTGCCGAGGCGTGAGGGGCTGGAACGGCGCTACTCAACTGTCTTTTGCGGGCTGTTTCTGAGGCTTTTCGCCCTAAATTCAATCGCGATTCGGATCCTTCTACCTGATTCGACCTACCACCGTTCTCGGACGTCTCGTTCGTCGGGCGCACTTCCTCCCAAGTACATGGTCATTGGGTTCGACAATCAAATTCTCCTGTTTGTGCACCGTGACCCACCCACATCGCCATGGTTTTTGGTCTTGGGTGCGTCCACGCCGCCAGCAACTCCTGCCCAACTGCCGGTCCGCGGGGCCAGTATAGGGCACCCAGTGTAGGCCACTGCGACTCGACTCGTCAACGGGCGTCAGCGGATGACTATGCCACGCTGCCGACGAAACGAAACGGAGTCGTTCCCTCTCCCAGAACGAGTTCTCTTGGTTGAGGCCCAGCGACGCATTGTGGATCCGGATTCCTTTCTTACAGCAAAGATTTTGCAGAAAATTTCGAAAGCGTGACATTGACACGCTTTCGTCTCGGGATATTCTTTTTCGACGAAAAGGAGCACGTCATGCCGAGACCGCGATATCGAATCACTCTCAAAGATTACCAACACGCCGAATTTTACCTGAGCGTCCGCGTGCGAAACTCTGGCATCAAGTTCGCCAAAGGGATTTCGACCATGGATGCCGCAGCGGAATACCAGACAGTCCAGCGAGCGGAGCAAAAACAGCAGCAACTGGACCTGCTCAACCAATGGTCCGAGAAATACCTCAGTCGCACAGAATGGGTGAAACTGAAATCCGCCATCCGCAAGCGGCGCGAACGCTTCCACCGCTCAGACGAACACAAGACGGTCACGCTGACGTCCAAAGCCCACGGAATCTTGTCGCGGCTGGCAAAGCGTGACAATGTCACGTTTTCGGAAATCCTGGAGCACTATCTCGGCAACGCCATGAATTCCAGCCGAGGTCGACCACGATCCACCAAACATCGTTGAAGACTCCGATAGTGAGGGGACCCAAACAAAGCAAGCAACACCACAGTGTGGGGGCGGAGCGTTCAGCGGAGCCATACTCGGGTCGCAGGCCGCCCCAGCGGACTCGACCCGGTGAGAGCGGCAGCGAGCACAAGCGGGCGTTCAGCCCGCAAGCCGCACCGGCCCCAAGGCCGGTCGGCGCGGCCCGTACAGGGCGCGGCCGTGCAGGCCACTGCGAACCAGTCTTTCAGCCGGCCTGAGCGGTTGGCTTTGCGACGCTGGCGGCGAATCGAAACAGATTCAAGCCCGTCGCCGTCGCCGTCAGGTCGGTGAACCCCGGCTCAATTTCGCTGAACCGGGGCAAGCATTGTTTGTCAGTCTTCGTCCGGAAGCATGATAGTGATGACCGGCGCGGCATCGTCTCCCGGGCCACACAGTGACTTGAGATTGATGTCTTCCGAAGTCACCTCACCGGTACGGACTGATACGGTGAAGCGAACTTCTGAAGTCAGTCCACTTTGCGGCTTGTTCCTGATGGCGAACAGTAAAACGTTCAACACGTCCCAAAGCCGACCAACTTCGTCCTGGTCATCGGCTCCATCCGGCACCGTGACACATTCCGCCCACGCCGCTGAAGTCAAGGCAACTGGATATTTGAATCCTGCTTCCGCTGCCAGTTTCGAAGCATCCACCAGTACCCCATCGGCAAGTGCTTGTGCTCTTGAATACGCATCGACCAACGGCCATTCTTCGTCTTGATTTTCGTTCTGGCTTTCATCTTCATCATCAAGCAGACTGGCGGCAAGTTGAGACCAGTTAACTTTGGAAAGGGTCGCAATGTTTGATTCCTTCTGAAGGGAATTTGAATTTAGCGACATCTCCTCTCTGATTCCGCTTTCCAGCAGAGCACTCAGCGATTCCCTGGCATCGTGCTTCGAATATCGCTGGAGAGTTTTGCGAGCGACTTGATGCCAGTGATAGTTCAGATCCCGATCATGTTCGATGCAGAACCTGATCAGCAGCGTTTCGCGATTCGATAAACATTGGACAGTAATTTCGTTCATAAGCCTCATGTGTTGTTTGACACTCGGTTCACCGAGCATCTGTGAATCATCATCCCACCCGCATTCGTTTTCTGCGGAGTGGGCCTTCTCGAACCGCATGCGGTGAGGCCCACTCCGTTGAAAACGAAAGTCACCGAGCGGCTATCCGAGGCCTTTCGCCAGGCGGGGCGGAGTGGGCAGACCGAAGCCGGGTCAAGGTGGAGAGCGCAGCGGACCTTGACGCGGTGAAAGGGATGCGGACAGGTGGGGCGAACGGACTCGGATCGACGCGAGACAACCAGTGGGTTGCAGTGGAAGTCGATCGCAACGCGAACGACTGAACTGCAAATGGAGGTGGCATTGTGTGCCGGGATAAACCGGTTTGGAATAGAGAATGAAAGTATCTTACGAGGAAAGTTTAGCCAACTACTTCGGCCTTCAGCGGAGGGGCGGACCGGGAGACCGTTCTGTCTTGAGCGTCCGTGCGAAGGGTAACGCAGGCCAG
>JBBQSE010000123.1:0-17791 GCA_038214195.1 Planctomycetales bacterium | reverse complement strand
CCGCGAGTCGCGTTACCTCTTATACGTCCTCTTTGGCTTTTTCGATGCTTGACCCGCTTTGGCATTAGCGCCATCTGCAGTCTCCTCGTTCGAATAGTCGCCCAGATCAATCCACACTTTCACACCAATAATCCCCATCGTCGTCGCCGATTCAGCTAAGCCATAATCGATGTGCCGACGAAGGGTCGACAGGGGAATTGACCCCCGACTTGCCTTCTCCTGCCGGGACATCTCAGCTCCGCCAAGACGACCAGACATTTGAATTTTCACACCGTAAACACCGGAACTCATAACCTCATCAAGCGTCTTTTTAATCGCCCGCCGAAAACTTCCACGCTTCTGCAACTGCTGCGCGATCTTCATTGCGACCAGCCGCGCGTTGCGATTCGGATTTGTGATTTCAACGATCTTCACGTCCATTCGACGACCAGTGAGGTCTTCGAGTTCAGCCTTTAGCTTGTCAACTTCTTGCCCCTTCCGGCCAATGATCACACCTGGCCGAGCCGTGTGCATATGCACGACCACCTGGTCGCGAGTACGCTCAATTTCCACCCGTGCAATCTCAGCAAACGCGTACTTGGTCGCCACGAACTTTCGGATCTTGTGATCCTCAAGCAGCAAATCCCCAAATTCACGCTTATTCGCATACCAACGGCTCCGCCAGGTTTCCATAACCCCGACACGAAACCCTGTTGGCCTGACTTTCTGACCCATAACACTAACCCTGCCTCAAGCAACTGCTCAAAAATTAGCCAAGCTCCGGAGCATCCACCGCAACGTGAATATGCGCCGTCCGACGCTTGATGAGATTGGCCATCCCGCGTGCACGAGCGTGGACCCGCTTAAACATGGGCCCACCATCCACACGCGCCTCAGAAATCTTAAGACGATCGGGATTGCGAACACCACGATCCTCCGCATTGGCGATCGCACTCTTTAGCACATGCTCGATGAATCTCGCCCCGCGGTTTGGCTCAAATGCGAGGGCATTCAGCCCCTGCTCCGCAGACATACCGCGAATCATATCGGCGAAGGGACGAACCTTTGTCGGTGAGATTCTTGCAAACTGATGTGAAGCACGTACTGCCACCATGACTACTTCTTACCTTTTGAACCATGCCCACGAAAAGTCCGGGTCGCCGCGAATTCACCCAGCTTATGCCCGACCATATCTTCGGTCACATACACTGTCATGTGCGTGCGACCGTTGTGAACAAGAAACGTGTGACCAACGAATTCCGGCGAAATCGTGCAACGACGAGCCCATGTCTTCACTGGCTCTTTGCGCCCGGCTGAATTCAGCTTTTCAACTTTTTCAAGCAGACGAGGGTCAACAAAAGGACCCTTCTTCAACGAGCGACCCATTCAAACACCCTTCCCAAAATCTTACAACTTAACCTCACCATAACGAACTGAACGCCTGCGACGAATAATCGCTTTTGCCGAGGCCTTCTTCCGATTTCTCGTACGCCCACCCTTTGACAGCTTTCCGCTGGGACTACAAGGATGTCGACCACCAGAGTTTCGCCCTTCGCCCCCGCCCATCGGATGCGCCACCGGATTCATGGCCGTGCCACGAACACGGGGACGAATTCCCTTCCAGCGATTACGACCAGCTTTCCCGATCACAATGCTGCTATGCTCAGAGTTCCCGAGAACACCAATCGTTGCCCGGCAGGAACTGGGGAGCCGACGAACTTCGCCACTTGGCAATGTCACCTGAGCCCAGCGGCCTTCACGCGCATTTAATGTCGCACCAACACCAGCACTGCGACACAATTGGCCGCCACGACCTGGCTGCATCTCAATATTGTGAACGACCGTACCCGCCGGTATCGAACCCAGCTTCATGCAGTTCCCTACATTCGGCTCCAGACTGTCTCCACTTTCAACAACAGCTCCGGCGGCCAAGCCTTCCGGTGCCAATATATAACGCTTCTCACCATCTGCATACTGAACGAGCGCTATCCGACAGCTGCGATTTGGATCGTATTCAATATGCGTAATCGTGCCACGCACACCGTCTTTGTCTCGCTTGAAATCAATCATGCGATAAAGTCGCTTATGCCCGCCGCCCCGATGGAGCGCCGTAATTTTTCCCTGATTATTGCGACCACCATTTTTCTTGGCGCGCATCGTCAGTTCTTTTTCCGGACGCTTCTTCTTGTCAGTAATTTCAGAGAAGTCACTGACCGAAGCACCACGGCGACCAGGCGTAATCGGCTTGTAAAATCGAATTCCCATAACACCCACTCACATCCACACGACTAGAATCTTTGGACCCGCACCATTCTTAGAAGAACGCTATTCGATCTTCGTCATGGAGCTTCACAATGGCCTTCTTCCATGACCGCGTATGACCAACCACCATCTTATGACGGCGAGGCTTTCCGACACGGGTTTGAGTTCTCACAGCCACGACTCGAACATCCCACAACTGCTGTACGGCAGCCTTGATATCCGTCTTCGTCGCGAGCGGATGCACCTCAAACGAGTACGCATTCAACTTTTCAGAAAGATGCGTACCCTTTTCCGTCACCAGCGGCCGTCGAATAACCTGATACGGCTCGAGCGTCACACCACTGCCAAAAAATGTACTCATTGAATCACCAAACCCCTGAACTCGACGCAACAACTACACATTTCGACCAAGAATCCGATCCATCCCCGCAACAGTAATCACCAAATGACGCTGACGCAGCAAACTGTAAGCGTTTAAATCAGAAGCTGGCAGCACCATTACGCCACTGATATTCCGAGCGGACTTCCAAACATTCGCATCCACACCCTCGGTTGCCAGCAACACCGTCTTGCCAAACAAGCCAACTGAATTCAGAAATCCGACAACAACTTTTGTCTTTGGTTCAGAGCACTGCCAGCTTTCCAGCATCACAGCTTCCGAGTCCTGAAACTTACTCAACAACGCCATTCTCATGGCCTTGCGAACTGCTTTTTTTGGCATTCGGTAATAATAGTCACGCGGCTTTTTCGCGAACGCATGGCCACCGCCCCGACGAACCGGCGTACGAATGGCCCCAGCACGTGCCCGACCAGTCCCCTTCTGCTTGAACAGCTTGCGAGTACTACCAGCAACCATCGAGCGAGACTTCGTCTGCACTTCACCAACACGTCGATTGGCGTTGTACATCACGACAGCATCGTGCAGCAATTGATTGCAAATGGCGTCACATACATCTGATGGCTCAAATGCATAAGTGCCACACTCTGCACCAGCCATATTTCGAACAGGAACGGATATCATAACATCACCGACCGATATCAAACACGATTCTTGACAGAACGACGCACAACCACAAATCCGCCAGTCGGGCCAGGCACAGCCCCGCGAACCAGCAGCACATTCGAATCCCCATCGATCCGCACAAGCTTAAGATTTTTCGATGTCACCCGCTCGCAGCCATAATGACCAGGCATTTTAGTGCCAGCCAGAACACGCGATGGATCCGCACTCTGACCAATCGAACCACCCCTGCGATGAACTCGCTTTGCACCATGACTCGCAGGCTGACCCTTAAAATTGTGCCGCTTCATAACACCTGTAAAACCACGACCAAGCGACACACCAATCACATCAACCCACTGCAAGCCCTCAAGCAGCGATGGACCAATTGACTGCCCAACCGCAAATCCATGCGAAGAATCAGCACAGCGAAACTCCCGCACGAACCGTTTCGGCTCACACTCAGCCTTCACAATCGCATCAACACCCGCATTCAAACGGGACTGCTGACGACGACCACTCAGCGCCGCAACATGACCACGAACAGACCGAGACGCTTTGCTACGCGATCGATCACCAAACCCAACCTGCACAGCATCGTAACCGTCCCGCTCAACAGTGCGCACTTGCAGCACCACACACGGACCAGCCTCAATTACCGTCACAGGGACTATCACGCCATCAGCGTCATAGACCTGCGTCATCCCAACTTTTCGGCCCAACAATCCAACAGACATAGCTCCGCACCCGCGAGCAGAAAAACAGAGAAACAGGCTGAGACAGCCCGAAAAGACAAGACGACACCAACCGCAAGCAACCAAGACTCAAGCCGTAGCTGTCGCCTTGATCTTTATATCAACCCCAGCCGGCAACGAGAGCTTATTCAAAGCATCCACCGTCTTACCAGTGGGCTGAATGATGTCGATCAGCCGCTTATGCGTCCGAATTTCGAACTGCTCACGAGATTTTTTGTCAATGTGAGGACTTCGAAGGACCGTATACCGCTCGATTCGAGTTGGCAACGGAACCGGACCATGAACAATTGCCCCGGTACGTTTTGCAGTATCGACAATTTCCGCTGCAGACTGATCCAGCACGGAGTGGTCATACGCTTCCATCCGAATCCGGATACACTCTTCTCCTGCACCAGCCACCGCAAATCGCCTTGAGCAAAGAACTTACGTAGAACGAACCAAGTCCCCGAAAAACGGGGAATCGGGGATGATAGAGTCCAATTGCGATTCTGTCAATCAACGACCCCGAGAAATCAACTACTTCGACACATCGTTCTCAGAACTTCAACTACATCATCTGTTCGACAGCGCTGGAGGGTGCAATTTCATAGCGGCAAGGCTCCATTGAGTAGGATGCTCGACCTTGAGAAAGACTGCGAAGCTGGTTGGAGTAGCCGAACATTTCAACCAGCGGCGCTTCACATTCCAGCACACAGAGATCCTCCCGCCGATCCGAATTGAGGATCACGGCTCGCCGCGAATTCAGGTCAGACTGCACATTTCCAAGGAAATCCGCAGGGGTAACAACCTCGAGCGACATGATCGGCTCGAGGATCACCATCTTCCCTTCCCGCAACACTTTAGCGAACGCCTCATGCGACGCGACATCAATGGCCGCCTCGTTACTTTCTGCATCTCGATAATTCACCTCCGTGATGACGAGACTAAGCCCCATGATTGGATTTCCGTAGATCCCGCCACCTTCCGCTTCTCGCTGAACTGACTCCAGTAAAAGCCGCATCTGCTGTTTCGGCATTGATTCTGGAGGAAGTCGGTGCCCGACAGTGATCCCAGCTCCCTTTTCTTTCACCTCTCGTGCCAGCAAAGTCATCCCAAATCCGATCGTCCCCGACGGCAGGTGCTTCGAAAAATCTACGGTGACGGTGATTTCTCCTGTCAGCCGCTCACGGTAACTGACACGCGGCTTGTAGAAACGCACTTTCAGATTGAAGTCCCGCTCCATCCGATGGCGAATGACTTCCAGGTGCAACTCTCCCATCCCACTGATGATTGTCTGCCCCGTTTCGGCATTGGATTTCACTCGAAATGTCGGATCCTGGCGCTCAAGTCGCTTGAGCGTCTCATCCAACTTCTTGCGATCGTTGCTCGATTCCGGTTCAATCGCCACCGAAATCACTGTCTCGGGGAATACGATCGACTCAAGGGCTATCGGCGAATGCGGATCACACAACGTATCACCGGTCGCCGAATCGCGCGGCCCTATGATTCCGCAAATGTCACCGGTCTCGACCGTCTCGACTTTCTGGCGGGAATCTGCCTGGATGTGCCAGAGTTGAGTAACCATCTCTTTTTTGCCAGTTCGGGGATTCAGCAGTTTTGAGTTTCCTGTCAAAACGCCCGAATACACACGAGCGAAGTAGAGGTCTCCATGAGGCTCCGCCTGCACCTTAAACAACAGAACGCAGACAGGTTCATCAATCGACGGCTTGCGGACTGCTTTCTGGCCCTCCTGCTTGCCTGACGGAATAAGTCCTTCCACGGGTGGTCGATCAAGCGGACTGGGCAGAAAATCCCGGACACCATCCAGCACTGGCTGCACACCCACATAATCAAGCGAAGCTCCGCAAAACACCGGGTGCAGAGCCCCACTCAGGGTTGCCCTGCGAATGGCCGCAATCACAATGTCATGCGGAACATCGTCGCCCTCCAAACAGGCTGCCATCACTTCATCGTCGATTTCTGACAGAACGTCGAATAGCTCCGCTCGCCACAAAGCCGCGTCTTCCCTGTGCTGTTCCGGGATCTCTTCAACTCGAAACGTTTTCCCCTGGGACTCTTCATCCCAGTACATCGCTTTCATTGTCAATAGATCAATCACCCCGGTAAATCCATCCGGATTGGTATCCGGGCCAGCCCCAATCGGAATCTGAAGCGGCAGTGTCTTGCAGTTCAACCGATTACGAATCTGATTCAACACGCGATTAAATCCGGCACCGATGCGGTCCATTTTGTTGATGAAACAAATTCGCGGCACACGGTACTTGTTGGCCTGCCGCCACACGGTTTCACTTTGAGCCTCTACACCCTCCACCGCGCTAAAAATCACGACAGCGCCATCCAGAACTCGAAGACTGCGTTCAACTTCCGCCGTGAAATCCACATGCCCCGGCGTATCAATCAGATTGATCGTGCAGCCCTTCCACTGACATGTCACCGCCGCCGAATAGATCGTAATGCCACGCTCAGCCTCTTCGGGATCAAAGTCCGTTTCGGTCGTCCCGGAATCGACGTCTCCCATTCGGTGTGATGTCTCGGTGTAAAAGAGGATTCGCTCCGTCGTGGTGGTCTTCCCGGCGTCGATATGAGCGATAATGCCAATGTTTCGTATGGTTTCAATAGGGCGTGACATGAACAACAACAGCCGTTTAAAAGGAGAATCCCGAATGGTCTTCGGTTTAGGTATCAGAGCATCCTCTCGTTCCGGGGCTCCGGCCCTGGAACGCACTGCGCGGAGGCTCCTGCCTCCACTGTCTTCCGCGAAGCCGGAGCCTCCATGGCAGTGCGTCCCGAGGCTGGAGCCTCGGAACAAGTACCAAATAAGATCCAGCCGCAGCGGAACGTGCCAGAATTGCGAACAGTATCACTTTGCCTCGCCTGAGAACAACGTCGCCAAAGCCTGCAATATCGGCTTTACCAGCAGCGCTGACTTGTAGGTAACACTTCGTGCCGTCCCCGGACTTAATTCAAAATGATGCGAGGTAGACTCATGAATCGCCAAAAGGATCGGTGCTTCCCGAAAGACTGCAAGCGTTTCCAGACGAGCCGCGTTGTATTCCGGCGTCCAGAATCCGATGATCTCCATGAGCACAACTCTTCCGTCGTTGTGGCGAAAAACGAAGTCGGGAATAAAGGTCTTCTGGCCCGAATACAACACCTTTGCCAGCCGCGCGGCTCGCAGGCTGCGTTTAAAATCCGTCGTCGCGTCAATGACCATCGAGACCGCACGAAACAGTGTCGCCTGGACCTGAGCCACGTTGTACCTCGAAAGCAACGCGCTGGGATTCGGATAGCCATCAAACGACTCAAGTTGATGATTCTCAATAATGTCCGCGAACAATTCCGATCGGATGTCGATCCAGTCTCGCTGCAGATCCTTCGCAATCAGCTCCCGCACGTCTTCCACGGCATTGTCGAAAAGTCGATCCGCCTGACTGACCAGTGGATGATGTCGCGCCGCAATCCGAAACACCTGTTGACGCAGTTTTGGAGCCGCCCGGCGTCCCGCGTCGGCATATTGAGACTGATCGTCCAGCAACTTGCAGAACGCCTCAATTCGACGCAGCGGACAATCCACCTCATCCACAAAGTCCCGATGGATGTCACGATGCAAATCGCCCCGTCGCCGACCAGTCCCCATGCGATAAACATCGAGCATCTTTTCGGCAAACGACAGATAATGCGCGTGCGGAACGGACGTCAGCCGATCCGGAAGAATCCTCTGTCGCTGAAAATCGTATTCGGCAATCGCGTGTTCTTTCGTCAACATCAGAACTCAAAGGCTCCGTCGGTGTTTGGTGCCCTTGAAGGTGGCGTGCCTGCGGCGCTGGCGAGAACGTTGTTCTTCATTGGTGCCGGCACACACCATTTCATACAGCACCGCGCGGGCGTTGCCGCTGCGGCGAAGGACGCGGCCCAGACGCGGGCGGGCCTGACGGGACGAACTCATGCCGCCAATCACAATTGCAACCTTCGCGGCAGGGACGTCCTCACCTTCGTCCAGCACCTGATTGGCCACGATTGCCGGATAATCGCCCGCCGCAAATCCTTCCAAGATCTCCAGGCGTTCCTTTTTGCCGCAGTGATTCAGCAGACACGGAATCAGGAATCGCAGTGACACATCACGCGCCATCGCATTCGATCCAGCAAACACAATGCAACGGTCGCAGAAATGCAGCCTGAACAGATCTTCGAGCGTCTTGAGTTTCTCTTCCGCCCGATCTTCAATCGCTCGTTTCGCATGGTACGACCTGAGCGCCCGCCGGGAATCCTGCGACACCGCGCTCGCCGAACAGACGTCCTCCCAGGAAAACATCGCGTTCTCCTTTCGTTGATCAGACATGTAGCGTCGAACCTCTGCATGTGAATGCAGGCGCTGTCGTACGTCGTGACTGAAACCGGATGAGCGCGAAACACACTGTCGCCAATGATTCCAGCTTCATGATTCAAACTGCGGAGAATTCGGCGGTGCCACTGATACATCAGATCCCGCACAGGCGAAACCACCAGTGTTGATACTTTTGTTCGCTGCATGATTGACAACGCGACTTCGGTCTTGCCCGTGCCGGTCGGCATGATGATGCATCCGCACTGCCCGGCCTCCATCCAGGAATCCACCGCCGCAATTTACTCCGGTCGCAGTTCATGAAGCGATTCGGATTTCCATCTCACCTCATGCCATGCCGCGACTTCCGCCTCGAATCTAATGTGCCGCCGCTGCAGTTCAGACAGAACTGCCGGATGGAAAATTGCATTACACCGAGCTGCCCCAATTCGAGAATCATGCGTCCAGAAATCGACACCAAACCACGCATGCAGCTTCACGATCGGAATGCCGGTCAGAACCAACGTGCCTCCCGAAAATCCCAGCCGCGCAAAGTTGCCAGGATGTGCTGCTTTCGACTTCATATCGACGCGCCTCGATTGCTCCCTCAAACGCTGCAAACTGTTTGAATTCCAAGCCCGCTCCTGATGGGAGATTCAACGACAAAAACGCCGGAAAGGATTCTGAGAATCCCATCCGGCGTTTTGAAGTATCACAAACTGGTCAGCAATGTTCGCGTACGATTACCACGCGAAGTGCGAAAACGCCTTGTTCGCGTCTGCCATGCGATGTACGTTTTCGCGCTTGTTCATCGCCGCACCTTCGCGACGGAAGGCAGCCAGCAGTTCTTCTGCGAGAGACTTGTCAACCGGTCGGCCCTTGCGACCCCGAACAGCCTCCAGAATCCAGCGGATCGACAACGCCTGCTGACGGCGTGAACTGACCGGCGTTGGCACCTGATAGGTCGCACCACCGACGCGCTTGGAACGCACTTCGATGGCTGGCTTCACGTTGTCCACAGCAGTGACAAACACGTCGAGGGGATTTTCGTTCGGAAGCTGCTTCTCAACGATCTCCATTGCACGATAGAACGCACCGCTAGCGACGCTCTTCTTACCGTCGTACATCAGGCAGTTGACGAACTTGGAAACCAACAAACTGTTGAACCGTGTATCCGGCTTCAATTGCTCGCGGCTGGCTGTAAACTTCTTGACCATCGAATCGAACTCTCAATCACATAAACTGCGAACGCCAACTGATCACTCAGCATGGCAAAAATGAAACCTACTTCTTGCCAGCGGCAGCACCGCCCTTTGGACGCTTAGCACCGTAACAACTGCGAGCCTGACGGCGGTCAGAGACGCCCAGTGTGTCCAATACACCGCGGACGATCTTGTACCGAACCCCCGGAAGGTCGCGAACACGACCACCACGGATCAGAACAATCGAGTGTTCCTGAAGGTTGTGACCTTCACCTGGAATGTAGGCCGTTACTTCTTTTTGGTTCGACAACCGAACACGCGCGACTTTTCGCAGCGCAGAGTTCGGCTTCTTCGGTGTCACAGTCTTAACCTGCAGACACACGCCACGCTTTTGAGGACATCCCTCAAGCACGGGTGTTTTCGACTTGGTACGCTGCTGTTTTCGGGGTTTCCGAATGAGTTGATTGATCGTGGGCATAGTTCGCCAGACAAAAACCTGAAAACCAGGGACTAAACCTAAAACTGAGGGACCAAAATCACTGGCCCCCCGGAAATGCGGAAAACGCAACACTCTATCGGCGTTTTCTCTGATCGTCAACCTTGCATGTCAACGATCAACCGAATTCACTTATCACAGGGGATGATCGTCCGGGGTTAAATCGGCGAGTGATGGTGCCGATGGACGATCAGGATCGATACGCCGAGCCTGCATTTCCGAGTTCCCCATCAAATCCTTTCGAGCTGCCGCCATTCGCAACTTCTGCTCTTCCTGTTCTCGCAATGCGGAATCATGGATTCGCACTTGCGCTTCCTGATGCAGATGGAAACCGGTCCCTGCCGGAATCAAGTGCCCGAGGATTACGTTTTCCTTGAGTCCAACCAGATTGTCAACCTTGCCGCCAAGGGCTGCTTCAGTCAACACCTTTGTCGTCTCCTGGAAGCTGGCCGCCGAGATAAAGCTTTCGCTTGAAACCGCAGCCTTAGTAATCCCCAGCAATTGTGGACTGGCTTTCGCCCTTCTCAACGTCGTGTGTTTGATCGGTTTGCTTACTTCGGCATTAACGGCCTCGATGTCCGTCAACGACACTCGGTCGCCAATTTCGAAGTCCGAACCGCCGGGGTCTGTGACTTTGCCCATTGACTCAAGACCGTCATTGATCTTTTTGAGCTCAAACTTATCGATCAGCAGACCCGGCAAAAGATCCGTGTCTCCCACATTATCGATACGCACCTTGCGCAGCATCTGGGCAATCACGATCTCGATATGCTTGTCATCGATTTCGACGCGCTGAGCACGGTAGACGTTCTGAATCTCGTGCAGAAGATATTGCTGAACCTCCTCGGCACCACTGACTCGCAGGATGTCCTGCGGGACAAGAGGACCGCGTACCAGAGCATCACCAGCTTTGACCAGGTCGCCCGGATGCACCTGCAGGTCTTTGCCGTGCGGAATCACATGCTCGACCTCAGTACCATCCGCCCCTTTGATCAGCACGATTCGCTTGCCGCGTTTCTTCTCCGCAGGAAACTCGACTTCGCCATCGATCTCCGCGACAACCGCAGGATCCTTTGGCTTACGAACTTCGA
Organism: Planctomycetales bacterium; assembly: GCA_038214195.1. Lineage (GTDB taxonomy): Bacteria > Planctomycetota > Planctomycetia > Planctomycetales > Planctomycetaceae > SXXK01. The sequence continues at coordinate 6,685 of JBBQSE010000123.1, read as the reverse complement.
ACAGTTCCGTCACGCGGGGAAGACCCCCGGTGATGTCCTGCGTCCCAGTGGATTCACGAGGCGTCTTGGCCACCACGCTCCCTGCCGAAATCTGACCGCCGTCTTCAATGTCCAGACTGGCACCTTCCGGCAGGTAGTAAAAGTCCAGAATCTTGCCGGCACCATCTTCAACAACCACCTGGGGATGCAACCCGGACTTGTGTTCCGTGATGGTGCGACGCATCGTTCCCGACTGTTCTTTTTCCGTACGAATCGACTGGCCTTCGACACAGTCGTCCAGACGCACCCGACCGCCAACCTGCGCGATAATCGGAATGGAGTGAGGGTCCCAGGTGCAGAGAACATCACCGGAGTTCACCGTTTGATTTTCCTTTACCTGCAGCACGGCACCATTCGGAACCCGTTGCTTCTCAACTTCTCGACCTCGATCATCCACGATGCTGATCTCACCGTTTCGGCCGAGAACAACCTGACCGCCGTCAGTGTTAAATACACTTCGGATACGGGTGAATCGCACCTGACCACCGCGTTTCGCAAACAATTCGCTGGTTTCAACGTCCTTCGACGCCACACCACCGATGTGGAATGTACGCATCGTCAGCTGCGTACCAGGCTCGCCAATACTCTGGGCGGCGATGATCCCGACAGCCATGCCGAGCTCCACCATATCGCCCATCGACAAGTCCATGCCGTAGCAAAGCTGACACAAACCCAAGGTACATTCGCACGTCATTGGACTGCGCACCTGGATGCGTTCCAGTCCCATTTCTTCGATCTTCCGCGCCTTCTCGACGGTGATCAGTTCGCCTTCTCTGACGATTGGCTCTTCCGTGATGAGATTGACGATGTTCGTGCGACTGACACGACCACGAATCGAATCCGCCAGACCAACTTCGACCTTTTCACCTCGGTACACAACTCCGCGCGTCAGACCCTTGGTCGTCTTGCAGTCGTGCATGGTGATGACCATGTTTTGACAAACGTCGGCCAGCTTTCGAGTCAGATAACCGCTGTCTGCCGTTTTCAGAGCTGTGTCTGCCAGCCCCTTGCGAGCCCCGTGAGTCGAACTAAAGTACTCCAATACGGACAGTCCTTCGCGGAAGTTGGATTTGATCGGGGTTTCGATGATTTCGCCACTCGGCTTGGCCATCAACCCACGCATCCCAGCCAACTGCTGAATCTGTCCGACACCGCCTCGGGCACCGGAATTCGCCATGAGATAGATCGGATTCACATACGCACCAGATTCGCGAACGTCTTCCTTGAGTTGCTCCATCATGGACTTCGTGATTTCTTCAGGAGCGTGCGTCCAGATGTCAAGCACTTTGTTGTAACGCTCCTGATTCGTGATTACACCACGTTCGAACAGCTTGAGCTGCTTGAGCACATTCTTTTCGGATTCTCCGATCACCTTTTCCTTGTTCGGAGCTGTCTTTAGATCACTCACGCTGAATGACAGACCGCTCTCCGTTGAAGCGCGGAATCCGCAACTTTTCATGCGGTCCAGCAGCTCGATCGTTTCACGGCGACCGAGTTCCAGGTAACAGTCGGAAATGACGCGGGCCAAATCCTTGCTGCCCAGCGTCTGATTGTAAAATGACATCTTTTTTGGCAGGATATCGTTGAACATCACGCGACCTGGCGATGTTTCGACCAAGCCACCTGGCCGGTAGGTTTCAGCTCCGTCACCCTTCACCCGCTTGCCACGCGGCATTCGCACCCGAACCGTGGCGTGGCGAGTCACTTTGCCCAGTTCGAACGCCATGAACACTTCTTCCGCAGAAGCGAACACCATATTCTCGCCGGGGCGATCGGGGAGCTTGAGTGTCAGGTAATAGCACCCCATCACGATGTCCTGCGACGCGCTGATAATCGGCGCGCCGTTGGCAGGGCTAAAGATGTTATGGGTCGACATCATCAGCGTTGTGGCTTCAATCTGGGCTTCCATTGAAAGCGGCAGATGCACAGCCATCTGGTCTCCGTCAAAGTCCGCATTGAATCCTTTGCAGACCAGCGGATGCAGTCGGATCGCGTTTCCTTCGACCAGCGTCGGCTCAAACGCCTGAATACCGATTCGGTGCAACGTCGGGGCACGATTCAAGAGTACCGGATGATTACGAATCACATCATCCAGAATGTCCCACACGTCCTCATCGCGACGTTCGAGCATGCGCTTCGCGCTCTTGATGGTGTCGGCGTGGCCGAGATCCTTCAGGCGTCGAATCACGAACGGCTGGAACAACTCCAGTGCTATTTTCTTGGGCAGACCGCACTGATGCAGTTTCAGTTCCGGACCGACCACGATCACGCTTCGCGCCGAGTAGTCAACCCGCTTGCCGAGCAGATTTTCGCGAAACCGTCCCTGCTTGCCCTTGATCATATCGGTCAAAGACTTCAGCGGGCGGTTGGAGGAACCCAACACCGGCCGCTTACAGCGATTGTTGTCGAACAGCGCATCCACCGACTGCTGCAACATGCGCTTTTCATTGCGCACGATCACTTCTGGAGCGTTTAGGTCAACCAGTTTCTTCAATCGGTTATTGCGGTTGATGATGCGGCGATAGAGATCGTTCAGGTCGCTGGTTGCGAAGTTGCCGGAATCCAGCAAAACCAGCGGTCGCAAATCCGGCGGGATTACGGGAATGACATCCAGGACCATCCATTCCGGCTTGTTCTCACTGTCGCGCAGTGCCTCAACAATCTTCAACCGCTTGATGAGATCTTTAATCTTCTGCTGACTGCCGGTCTTTGCCAACTCGGTGCGCAGCTCACCCGACAAATCCGCAAGTCGCATGGATGCCAGCAACTTCTTGATCGCTTCCGCGCCCATGCCGATTTCAAAGGTGCCGTCACCATAATCCCGACGAGCCTGGCGAGCTTCTTCTTCGGTCAGCATCTGACACTGCTTGAGCGGAGTATCTCCCGGCTCAATGACCACGTAATCCTGGAAGTAGATTACTTTTTCCAGTGAAGTCGTCTTCATGTTCAGCAGAGCGCCAAGGCGGCTGGGCATGGACTTGAAGAACCAGATATGCACCACCGGCGCAGCAAGTTCAATATGTCCCATACGTTTGCGGCGAACGCGACTGTGAGTCACTTTTACACCACAACGGTCGCAGATCATGCCCTTATACTTCATGCCGCGGTACTTGCCGCAGGCGCATTCCCAGTCCTTTTCAGGCCCAAAAATACGTTCGCAGAACAAACCATCCCGCTCCGGACGGTAAGTTCGATAGTTGATCGTTTCCGGCTTCTTAACTTCGCCAAAAGACCAGCTGCGAATGTCGTGTGGACTGGCGAGGCTGATTTTCACAGCCGCGTAGTCGTTGACCCGATCAAATGTACCTTCGCTGACACTCACGCACGAATCTCCTCAAAGTGGAGGTTCAAAAAACATGTCCGACCTGGAAAGTCCAGGCAGGTGTTCGCCTTTTACCGCTGTGGATCAATCCCACATTCGCACGACACTTTTGAGTGCCGCGCGTTACGAAGCCTAGTTGACTGCTTTTTCAAGCTGCAGATTGAGACACAGACCGCGGATTTCGTTGTTCAGTACATCAAAGCTGGCTGGTGTGCCAGCTTCGAGCGTGTTCTCACCCTTGACCATACTCTCGTAGATCTTGGTACGCCCTTCGACGTCGTCGCTCTTGACAGTCAGCAATTCCTGAAGAATGTAGGCGGCCCCGTAAGCCTCCAGAGCCCAGACTTCCATTTCTCCAAAACGCTGACCGCCGAAACGCGCTTTACCACCAAGCGGCTGCTGCGTAATGAGCGAGTAAGGCCCAGTTGCACGTGCATGCACTTTATCATCAACAAGGTGATGCAGTTTGAGCATGTAGATGAAACCCACCGTCGTTCGTTGCTCCTGACGTTCACCTGTCCGTCCGTCGTGAAGATAGGCCTTGCCATCTTCCGGCAGTCCCGCTTCCTCCATTGCCTTTCGAACTTCTTCTTCCGATGCACCGTCGAAAACGGGACAAATAGCTCGATATCCCAGCTTGCCGGCAGCCCAGCCCAGATGAGTCTCCAGAATCTGTCCGACGTTCATACGACTCGGAACACCGAGTGGATTCAGAATGATGTCCACAGGAGTCCCGTCCTCAAGGAATGGCATATCCTCGATTGGCAGAACCTTGGAAATCACCCCTTTGTTTCCGTGACGTCCGGCCATCTTGTCGCCAACCGAAATCTGACGTTTCGAGGCCACATAAACCTTGACCATCTGCAACACGCCGCTCGGCAGCTCATCGCCCCGCTTCATGCTGTTGAGTCGATGATCCTCGCGGTCAATGGTATCTTCGACCAGTGCCCAGCTCTCACGAACGACTTTCCGAGCAGCCGTCTTCTTCTGCGGACTGCGGATGTCCATGTCCTCGAAATGACTATGGAACCGACGTGAAAAATCCGCAACGGCCTTGGAATCATCCAGCTTTGCCAGCTGTCGACCATCCGCGTCCGTGACAGGCTGTTCCAGCGCCGCTTCCAGCTCAACGAGAAACGTCTGAAAGGCGGCAGCGATTGCGACTTCACCCTCTTTTTCGACTTTCTTGAGCTCGTCCTCGAACCGCTTGCGTTCGATCTCAGACAGACTCATGCGACGCGAAAATTTCTCGGTATGAATGACGATGCCACCGACCCCACTGGGCACCTCCAGACTTTCGTTCTTCACATCTTCGCCCGCTCGACCGAAAATTGCGTGAAGCAGCTTTTCTTCCGGCGTGAGTTCAGACTTCGCTTTTGGCGAAACTTTACCGACAAGAATATCGCCCGGATTGACCCGAGTACCAATCTTAACGACTCCCGTCTCATCCAGATGCCGAAGCGCTTTTTCGCTGACGTTTGGAATGTCCCGCGTGAATTCCTCCCGCCCGAGCTTTGTCTCGCGGATTTCCACATCAAATTCATCAAGATGGATTGAGGTGTAGACGTCTTCCTTTACAAGCCGCTCGGACAAAATGATGGCGTCTTCGAAGTTGTAGCCCTCCCATGACATAAACGCGACCAGTACGTTTCGCCCAAGGGCCAGCGACCCCTTCTTTGTCGCTGCGCTGTCGCACAATATCTGACCCGCTTTTACCCTATCACCGACAGCGACGATTGGCTTTTGATTCAGGCATGTGCGTTCGTTGAGTCGAGTAAACTTTCTCAGCGGAAAACGCCGTCCATCGATTTCGATATTACAGGCATCGACAAACGTCACCTTCCCGGCCTTTTCGGCTCTAAGCACCATCCCGGAATTCTGGGCGACATACTGCTCCATTCCCGTACCGACAATCGGACGTTCGGAAATCAGCAGCGGCACGGCCTGACGCTGCATGTTGGAACCCATCAGCGCGCGGTTCGCATCATCGTGTTCAAGAAACGGGATCAATCCGGCTGAAACACCCACCATTTGACACGGAGCAACGTCAATGAATTGCACTTCATTGCGATCGATCCACACAACGTCACTTTTGGTCCGCGACAATACACGCTCTTCGGCAATCATGCCATTCTCAACAAGCGTGTCCGCAGGACAGACCATGCCGGACGCTTCTTCATCCGCACGGAGCCATACCACTTCATCCGTCACCTTCGCGTTCTTTACAACACGATATGGTGAAATCAAAAACCCGTAATCATCGACTCTCGCATAAATACTCAGGCTCGAAATCAGTCCAATGTTCGTGCCTTCCGGCGTTTCGATCGGACAGATTCGACCGTAGTGCGAAATATGAACGTCGCGGACTTCAAAGCCTGCACGTTTTCGATTCAAACCGCCTGGCCCCAACGCGCTCAACCGACGCTCGTGCGTCAGCATCGACAGCGGGTTGGTCTGGTCCACGACCTGCGAAAGCTCACTGCGGCCATAGAAATAATCGATCGCGGCAGAAACACTCTTGGGATTAATCAGGGTTCGCGGCGTCATCGCATCGACTTCTTTCAGGCTCATTCGCTCCTGAACAGTTCGACGCAGTTTCAGGAAACCCTTCCGAATCTCATCAGCCGCAAGCTCGTCAATCGTTCGCAGACGGCGATTACCCAGATTATCAATGTCGTCAATCTGTGCAGTGTCGTCGCCCTTGCGGAGGCGAACGATGTACTTCATCGCGTTGATGAAGTCTTCAGGTTTCAGCGTCATCTCGTCGTCGGAGATATCCTGCGCAAATTTCCGGTTGATCCGGAACCGACCAACTCGTCCCAGTCGATAACGATTGACGTCAAAGAACTTCTCTCTGAACAGGTCTGTCGCCTTATCGAGATTCGGCGGATTCCCTGGTCGCAGCCTCTGATAAATCTTCAGCAGCGCTTCCTCGTGAGTTGAGGTTCCATCTTCTGCGAGCGTCTTGAGCATCAGCAGATCGCTGGCCGCATCGACAATTTCAACACTCTTGATGCCGCAGGTGATTAGCTCCTCGGCAATCGCCTCACTGATCTCATATCCCGCATCGACAACCAGTTCACCAGCTCGCTCATGCTTTTCGGGGAACACAACGTCTGCGACGGAATATTTGCCTTCAAGTTCCTTGGCCACGGTCTTTGCTGAGATCTTTACGGTCTCGGTCGTATAAAACAGACGAATGATATCTGCGTCTGTCGAATACTCTTTTGCCATGGCGCGCAACAAGGTGACAGCGGAAAACTTGCCACTCTGGTCGATACGCACGCCGATGGCTTCGCGCTTGCTCACCAACAATTCAATCCA
>JBBQSE010000122.1:0-17992 GCA_038214195.1 Planctomycetales bacterium | reverse complement strand
GATCCATCTCCTCGATGGCGCGCTGCATGGACCCGGTGACGCGGTCGGCGTACAGTACGGCCCGCCCGTTCACGTGCCGCGCCGCGCGGCCGATGGTCTGCACCAGCGATCGGTCCGCCTCAAAAAACTGCATCGCCTGATCGTCCTTTCCGCTACGTATCGGCAATCGTCGGTCGGTCCTGAAGATTCAAACGAACGCGCCCACGCCGGGACCGTCGATCCGGCCAATCGATTGCTTTGGCGGATGAACGTGCATCGACTGTCGTTTGAAGAAATGCGAGATTCGATGCTGGCTGTGTCGGGGCAGCTCGATCAGCGCAGCGACGGCAAGCCTGCAAACCTGTTCACGAAGCCGTTCCCTGTGCGGCGGACGTTGTACGGACTCGTTGATCGTCAGTATCTGCCCGGCGTGTTGCGGATGTTTGATTTCGCCAACCCAGACCTTCCAATTCCGCAGCGCAGCGAAACGACGGTGCCTCAGCAGTCACTGTTTCTGATGAATCATCCGTTGACACTGGAACGCGCGAGGGCGCTTGCGAAAGAACTGCCTGAAGATTCGAATCCCGAAGACAAGATTCGCCAGCTCTATCAGCGCGTGCTGCAACGCGATCCGACACCATCGCAACTGGCCGCCGCCACCGAGTTACTCGCCGCAGACGCTCCTGACACGCCCACCGCGTCAGCAACCGCCGCCGACTGGTCCTACGGTTACGGCACCTTTGACGAGACATCTCAGCGGGTTGCCAATTTCACAGTATTGCCTCATTTCACCGGCTCTGCATGGCAGGGCGGCGAGGCGTGGCCCGACGGCAAACTGGGCTGGGTACAGCTGACCGCCAAAGGCGGTCATCCAGGCGACGATCGAACCCACGCCGCAATCCGCCGCTGGACCGCACCCGCCGCCATGACCATTACGATCCAGTCCGAATTGAAGCACGACCCAGAAGTCGGCGACGGCATCCGCGCGTTCATCGTGAGTTCCCAAACCGGCCTGCTGCAATCCACAAAGGCCCACCATCAGACGTTGCCGCTGAATGTGGAGTCGCTGGAAGTCAAACCCGGCGATACGATCGATTTCGTCGTGGATATCGATGCGGTGCTGAACAGCGATCAGTATTTGTGGTCTTGCACAATCAGCGATGCCAGCTCAGCCACGTCAAAATCGCCAGCATCCTGGAACTCCGAAATCGATTTTCCTCAGAGCACTTTGGAGCAGCTGACCCCACTCGAACAACTCGCCCAGGTGCTCCTGTGCTCGAACGAGTTTCTATTTGTGGATTGAAGTGGCGGCAGCGCAGAGTAGAACAGTTGTCTCAACTGTTCTCTGGCACGATGTCGCTTGATCATGGGGCGTTGTTTAGGATGCAGTTTGTCGGATGGAGGAACAATTGGGACAATTGGGACAATTGTTCTACTCTGTGTCGAACATTTTTTTGGGCGACCGGACTACGCTGAGAAGAATTGTGCAGGCCAGCCGCCGAGGTGAATTTATGGGAATGTCCCTTCGCATCGCCGTAGCCGCCTTTGCAATCCTGATTACTGGCCAGGGCCTTGTCGCTCAGCAGCCGTCAATTGAGGAACTCACCGCGAAAGCAACGGGAGAAGATTCCATCGAAGCCGCAAAGGCCGTTGCCGCGCTTGGTGAGCGGAGACCAGTCGAAAAACGGGTCGTCGATGTCTTGATCGCGGCCCTCGCAGATAACCGTCATGCTGAAGACATTCCGCCATTTATTCTTTTTGATTTGCCCACAGTTGCGACGCGTGCTTCGCGGGCGTTGACGCGCATTGGCGAGCCAGCGGTGGAACCGATTTGCCAGCTTCTGCAGACCGAGATGCGCACGTCTCAAAGACTTGATGCGAGAAGAGAGGAATCGGTCAGAACGATGCGAAATGCGATCGATGCTCTTGCTGGAATGCGGGGCGATGCCATTGCGTCCCAGTCGACGCTTTGCGACGTCCTCAAATCGGAATCACAGCAACTGCGGTATTGGACCGTAGTCGCGATCAGAGCAATTGAAACGGATCCCGCCAGCATCCAGCGGCTTCTTCAAGGAATGCTGGATGATCCGTCGCCGGAAATTCGCAGCGAGGTGGTTCAGGCTATGTCCGAATGTGGGAAAAATGCCGAACCTTCGATCGCAAAACTCATTACTCTTCTCGACGATCCTGCTGATCGAGCTGAGTGGTTTGCTCCGGACGCTGCCGGGCAAAGGGCACTGCGAGCCGATGTGGCGGTTGCTCTCGGCGAGATAGGGACACCGGCGATTGCCGCATTGCCGCGACTCAAGGCCATGATGGTGGATGATGACGATCCAGTGGTGCGAGTTACGGCTGCATTTGCGGTTGCGAAATTGGATGTTCAGTCGATTGAAGCGATTCAGTATCTGGTTCAGTCACTGGAGAATCGCGAGTATGGTACGGGGTGCGTGAATGAAGCGGCCGAGAGACTTGGGAGGCTGGGCTCAGTCGCCAGGTTTACGGTGCCAACTCTCATCAGGCTGGCAAAAGAATCGGATGAGGATGAGACCGGAATTGATCGCAATGCGATCATTCGCGCGATTCAGCTGATCGGTCCGGATGATATCGAACAGATCCTGCTGGGATTTCAAAATGACGAAGACTCGATCGTTCGTGAAACGGTAATTGACTGTCTGGTGAATGCGAGGGCGAGCTCCGAAAAAGTTATTTCTGCTTTTATCCTGGCCCTTTATGACACAGAAGAAGCTTACATCACAAACATACGCCTCAAGGCAGCGGAGGGGCTTGGCAAACTCGGGAGCCGCGCAACTCGGGCCGTGCCAGACCTTGAGCGGGTCGCGAAAAAAGATGAGAACGAAGACGTCAGAGCGGCGGCGGTCAATGCAATCAAGCTGATCCGGGATGACAAATAGACTGCGGATGTCGCGTTTGGATAGCGTACTCAGAGTCAGCGGAAGCGCAGAGTAGAACAGTTGTCTCAACTGTACCTTGGTGCGACGTCGCTTGATCATGGGGGGCGGTTTTGGCTGCAGTGAGTTGAATGGAGGAAGAATTGGGACAATTGTTCTACACTGGTTGATCCGATCGCAATCGAACGGCGTTTCGGGATACTTCGGCGCGAAATCTCCTGCGAGGGTTGAGTTCATTGCGGCGGGAGTTCACATTGCGTAGAACAAGACAGCGGAATCCGCGTTTCAACAGTAAATTAGGGAGTGAGTGATGTCTAACGGACGTCCAACAGCTGTGTTTTATCTGGCCGTGCTGGCTGTAGTCGGTGGATTGGTGTACTTCGCCGGGATGCAGGCCGGGTTCTTTGGGGGTCCTGCGGGCGAAGCGCCCGTGGGCAAAGACGGGGAGAACAAGGGCGGCGGTCAGCCGCAGCTGGATCCGAGCAAGATCAACGTCGGCGGCGGCGGTGCGGGTGGCGAGATGGCGGCGGAAGGGTCTTCCGATGACATTGTTACCACGAAGAAGGAATACGATTTTGTTCCTGCCGAGCGTCTGCCTCCCGTGAAGGGAACGGCGGGCTATGCGAAGATGGACGCCACCAACACGGTACAGTTTGCGCTCAATGTTTGGGCGGGCTGGGCTCCGATCATTCATGCGAATGAAGGCTTCAAGCCTGACAAAGTCTGGAAGACAAAAGACGGCAAAGAGTTTCGTGTGCAGCTTGTGCTGGCGGACAATCCCGTTGACATGCGCGACAAGTACGCGGCTGGCGACTTTCACATCGGCTGGGCAACGGTCGACATGATGCCGTTGTTCATGGAAGGTTTCGTGGATTCCAGTGGCAAGCCGCGCGACAGTCGCATCATGCCGCGCGTCTTTCAGCAGGTGGACTGGTCGAACGGTGGCGACGGCATAGTCGTTAGAGACACGATCAAGACGGTTCGCGATCTGCGTGGCAAGACAATTGTGCTCGCCCAGAATTCGCCGTCCCAGTATTTCGCTCTGAGCATGCTCGTGGCCGGTGGTGTTCAGCCGGGTGAAGTCACGTTTAAGTACACCAACGATGCTTTTGAAGCGGCGGCGGCTTTCAACGCTCAAAAGGAAATCGCGGCCTGTGTCTCCTGGGCACCGGATATTTATACGCTCTCTGAACAGAAGGGCAATCGGATGCTCGTTAATACTCAGACGGCCAACAAACTGATTGCCGACATCTGGTTCGCTCGCGCGGATTTTGCCAAGGATCATCCGGACCTTGTTGAAGGCATCGTGCGGGGGATTTTTGATTCGATGCAGGCGTTGAAAGCGCAGGATCAGAAGCAGAAGGTCGCCGAATGGATGGCTGCCGGTTACGCCATCCCTGCCAGTGATTGTCTGGGAATGCTGGGCGACGCGCATTGGACAAACTATGCCGAAAATGCACAGTTCTTTCTGAACCAGAACAATCCCTCGCGATTCGAATCTGTCTGGCAGCAGGCGTATTACATCTATCGGGGCATTCGTTCGGTCACACATCAGCCAGTTGCGTTTGATCAGGTGGTAGACTTCAGCATATTGCAGCGACTGGGCAGCGAGGAAAAATACTCGTCGCAACGTAATGAATATCAGGCGAGTTTCGCGCCAAAAACAACTGGACAGATCATTGCCGAATCGGACGAAGTGCTGACGAATACCGTCATCATTCACTTCGCTCCCAACGACTCTGATCTGATGAAAAAGGTCACTCGCAAAGGGGCCGATGGCAAGGACGTCGAAGAAATGTACGATCCGAACGTCAATTTCATCCTCGAAGAGATTTCCAAAATCGTCGGACAGTTCGGAGCCGCTCGCATCGTGATCGAAGGACATTCAGACGCCTCGATGAAGGCTTTGTTGCCAGACGATGTCCTTGTGAAGCAGCTGTCCGAGAACCGTGCTAACTCGGTCAAGGAAGCGCTGATCGCGAAGTATCAACTCGATCCAAATCAATTCAACGCGGTCGGTGTGGGCTGGGATCGTCCCGCCGATCCACAGGATCCATTGAACCACGCCAAGAATCGTCGTGTCGAGATCCGCGTGTTCAGCGCGGAACAGGAGTGAGCCTGGGGACTGTTGTGAGTGTTCTGTTTCCGACGGGCAGAAGCAGAAGCAGTACAGTACACCCGTCGCTCCGCCGACGGGAATTTTGGTTGCCCGCCGACGGAGCGGCGGGTGTACGGTACGTAAAACACCTGCGGTTGAGCGAATTATTCCCGAATCAGTGTCAGCAGTTGTTGGGCGGTCAGCTTGCCTGAGACGTCGGCACCTTCGAGCAGGCTGTCGGCGAGGTCGCGTTTGGACGCATGCAGGGCCGAGATGCGTTCTTCGATCGTGCCTTTGGTGATGAATCGATAGATGGTCACGGGGCGAAGCTGTCCCATGCGGTGGGCGCGGTCGGAGGCCTGGTCTTCGACAGCCGGATTCCACCACGGATCCATGTGCAGCACGTAATCGGCCGCTGTCAGGTTCAGGCCGAGGCCTCCGGCTTTCAGGCTGATCAGGAAGACGTCACCTTCGGTCAGCAGCCACTGGTCGAAATAACCCGCGATCAGCGTAATCCTTCAATTCCTCGACGACATCGCTGCGAGAGTATGCGTGACCAGTCAGCAGCTTCTGCTTGATAAGGCCGGCCATGACTGTTCGCATGGTGTTCGGCGTGGCGGGGTTCTGATTCTTGCCCTTCCATTCGCTATTTTTCGAAAGGAGTTCGACGGCCGTGTCACTCACTTCTCCATTGACCAGCGTAATCAGTTGCATGAGATGCCGTTCGAACTCGCTCAGTGACGATTCGTGAAGTAGGCGCGAGATCAGTGCTCAATGCTGCAGCGGCGGGATCGACACAGTCCCGATTTCCCTGTCATTTCGTATGTCTTGCGGTAAGATGAAGACGACAAACCGTCTACTGATTTCCTGATATCGATGTTCCAACAGCTGCGGAAACTGCTGATGCCTTGCCCTTTTCCTGGAATGGACCCGTATCTTGAACGTCGAGCCATCTGGCCGGACTTTCATGATAGTCTGATCGCTTATTTGCGTGAGGCGTTGCAGCCGTATCTCCGACCTCGGTATGCCGCGTTAACGCAGGATCGTTTATTCGTCGTCGAGCATGAACGACCGATTCGACCGGATGTTTCTGTCATTGAGATCAACGAACGTCCTGATTTTCGTCACGGAACGGCATCAAGCACGATGGTTGCCGATGAGCCAGTCGTTGTGGAAATGCTGCGTGAGAAGATCCGCCAACCGTATTTGGAGATTATCGAACCGGCTGAAGGCAATCGCGTAGTCACGGCGATTGAAGTGTTGAGTCCGGACAACAAGCAACCGGGTCCGGGGCGCGCGTCGTATCGGGCGAAACAGGAAGAGTTGTGGCAAGGTCAGGCCAATCTGGTTGAGATCGATCTGTTGCGCGCAGGAGAGAGCGTTGTTCGAATTCCGCATGAACGCCTCGAGGCGTTGCCTCAGCGACGCTATCTCGTGTCGGTCACTCGCAGCTATCCGACGCGCTGCGAACTCTACGGCGTATCGATGCAGCAGCGGCTGCCTCGGATTTCCCTGCCGCTCGCCTGCGACGACAAAGACATCCCGCTGGACCTGCAGGCCGTCTTTACCCGCTGCTGGAACACCGGTCCGTATCCGGAACTCCTGCACTACGGCGACCCGCCGCCGGGCGACGTGACCGAGGAAGAATCGGAATTCTGCCGTACCACGGTGACGCAAAAGTAGTCGGACCTGTCTCAGGTCCGAAACCAAACCGTGGTGTCGGCAAGAGAATCGCGTATTCAAGCGGGATCGGCGGCGGTTCACAGCCCGGTTCTGCCAGGGAATTGCGGCCCTGGGCATTTAGACTCCCAAAAAGGGTTGGTTGGCAGCTATATTGAGTGTCTGGTGCCCACAGGAGATGGCCGAAACTTTCAGGCAGAGCGGTGGGACCGGATGGAGCGAAAAATGTCAGTCGAATGCAGCAGCGAAAATTGGAACCGGACCATCGCCAGAAACGGGCGGAGGAATTCCCCGGCACCACCAGGTGCTTCGCTAAAAGCAATCATTGCGTGCTGTTTGTTGTTTGTCGCCATCGGTTCCGACTCGTCGCTCCGCGCGCAGGACACAAATGCGCCAGCGGATGAACTGCAGCGACTGCCATCGGAACGAAAGATCGCTCAGCAACTGCAGGAATTGACACGTCTGGGACGCGGTGGCAATTTGGCACAGATTCGCGACATGTTGCAGAGGCTGCGAGAAGCGAATCCTTCGCTGATGGTCCCGGATCGGACCAGAACGTATCGACCGCTGCACCGTGACCTCATCGAACGCATCCAGGCGCTTTCACCGCAGCTGCAGGCCGAACTTCTCAAGGATGCCGGAGCGACGCCTCACGCACTGCAGTTGGCGTTTGAGGACCGTGGTTTCTCAGGACTCCTGGCTTTTCTGCATCGCTACGCGGGAACGACAGAATCGCTGAAGGCACATCTGCTGCTGGCCGCCATTCATCGGGATCGCGGCCATCGGCAGGCGACGCTGTACTGGCTGGCTCCCGTGTTGCACGCCGGCGCGCCGGAGAATCTGCGGACGGTCGCTCTGGCCTGGCGTGAAGAGTTGAATGCCGGGATCACGCCACAAGCGGACGCGGACTCCGATCCGGATGCGGCCCTGGAACAGAATCTGAACGACAGGGATGAAGACGCCAAACAGCCGACTCAAAAAGTAGCGGTCGTGGAGGCAAATCTACCACAATCAGATCTCGCGGGCCCAACCACAGCGAATGCCGGGGATGTGATGTCACCAGACAAGGCGACTCAAGACAAGGCGACGTCACCTGAACCCGAATCCGCCCGGAGAGCGTTTCTTCACGCTCCGGCATGGCAGCAGAAACTGCACTTGAGTTCGGCGGAGCGGCGAGCGTCGAAGGATCTGGTGCGCTTGCTGGCGAACGAAGGTGATCAGCGGGCCATTGCATGGACGGTCAGCGAACCCATCATTGATCCCCTGGCAATCTATGTGCGGTCTTCCGGTGGTCTGCTGGCCTGCGATCGAACTTCCGGCAAGGTCCTCTGGACCCGATTACTGGATCGCGAGCCCGATGTTCGCCGGGGGCTCGGAAGAAACATCGAATTTAATGACGGAGGCGGCCGGTCCGGGCAGGAAATCGAGCAACTGCAGAATTCTCGCGATGTGTTGGACCTTCACCGCGACGAAATCACGAATCGCATGACGGCCGATGCTTTAAGACTGTTCGTGATTTGCGAGACCGGTGAGTCTTCGGGAACAGGCGTTGATTTTGGTGAACCATTTCGCATGTTTCAGGGCCGCAGAGATTTGGTCTCACGCTCGTTGCGGGAACTGGTCTCGATCGAAAAAGCGACGGGGCGCAGACTCTGGTCTGCCGGTGGCGCGCCGATGGAAGAACGTTTTGGCAATGAGCTGTCTTTGGCGTGGTTTGCAGGACCGCCCACCGTGTCCGGAGCGGAACTGTATGGCGTCGTCGAACAGGCGGACGCGCACTGGCTTGTTTGTCTTCGAGCGGAAACGGGAGAAATCCTCTGGAAGCTCATGCTGGCCTACCCGGAGACGAATATCAACCAGGATCCGTATCGCCAACTGGTGTCATCGCGACCGGTGGTCGCTGACGGCATGATCTGGACAAACACCAGCGACGGCTGGCTGGTAGCCGTTGACGAACTGACGCGCACGGTTATCTGGTCACGGAGTATGATCCAGAAGCCAGCGGAAGTAAGCCGCCTTCGCAACATGCGCGGCGCAGCGATTCAGACGCAGCCATTCCGGTCATTTCGAGAGTGCTGGCGACCGGAGTCGATGCGGTTGCTGCCTGATTCGTTGTTAGTGACGGGATCCGAAAATCACCAGTTGCTGCTGATCAATCCGCTGACGGGTATCGTGCGGCGGCGTATCTCACAGGAAAACGCGACTGTCATCATTGATGTCGATGATGAATCAGTGGTCACTGCCGGACCAAACAAGATTCAGCGCCTGCAGTTGAAGAGTCTCAATGTCGTCTGGGCAACGCAACTGCCGACCGACAACGTAGCGCCAACCGGCCCCGGCACGCGCTACGAGGATCAGTTGCTGATTCCCATGTCGGACGGATCAGTTCAGAGCCTGCGCTATTCCGATGGAAAGCTCAGCGATAATTTCCCCGGATTTCGTCCAGCGTTCAGCGCGGGTGGATTGACGCGCATTCAGGACGACGTAGTCAGCTACGGCGTGGACCACATCTCGCTGTATTCTCAATCCGCACCTGCTCATCCGCTTGAGCCGGAACCTGTGGAACAGGCCCGCTTTCTAATTGAGACAGGTAAGTTTGCGGACGCCGCACAGGTGCTGACCGACTTCACGCCAACCACTGAACAAACGGATTCCGTTCAGCAGCTCCTGTTCCGGACATCCGCCGCTCTCACACTCGACGATCCTTCCATGCGAACACAGCATTTGCAGGACGCGGCGCGCTTTGCAGCCAGGAGCGAGGACAAAGCCATCGTTCAGTTTCTGACGCTAAAAACACAGCCGGAAATCACAAGCGATCAGGTCGTGGAATTTCTGAGGGCTTCGCAGTCCGTGTTGAACACGGAGCTGCCGGATTTCGAAGAACTGACGACGCGGCTCTTGAGTCCCGTGGTTGACGGTCCGCTCAGTGCTCAGGTTTCCAGCAAGAGAATCACCTTCGCCCTGACCCGCCCACTGCGGCATGTGCTGCTGAGTCTTCTGGATGAGAAACTGACCGACCTCCCCGCGTTGGATTCGGAGTCATGGATTTCAGCTCTCAGGCAGATTTCGGACGTGGATGTGCTGTCGCTCAGTCAGCCGAGCGCACTGGTTCGCGATGAATTGCTGAATCGCGCGGAATCGGCGATTGAGGCGGGTCGAATGACAGAGTCTACTCTGCATCTGCTGCTTCAGTCACAGCATTTTACGACCGCGATCGGCCGCCACGAATCTGCGGATCCGGCGCTGGCTGCCGTGGCGGAACAGTCACGTTTGCGGCTGACCTCGCTTGTGGACCGCTTTGAAAAGGCGCTGACTGCCGAATCCGCACGGACGGACGCGCCACTGCGGCCTCACCCGGCGGCCCTGAACCTGCTGGCCGTGTTGCGAATGGAATCGCTGGCAACTTCGACGACCGCTTCTGTCCTGCCGACCCCAAATGAGGTTCTCGCTCAGCAATGGTCGGCATGGAAAGACCAGTCCTATACGCTGATTCCGGTGAATCCTGTCACCGCTTCCACAATGCCACAGAATAACGAACGAGCGCTTTCCCCGCGCAGTCTGGACGACCGGTTCCTCAGCGGCTGGCGGTGGACGACGATTCGTGAACCGTCCGTTCTGGCCGTGCGCTCGCTGCTGCAGCCCGAACAGCCACTGTGTACGATCGATGGCGGCATGTTCGACGCCCTGTCCTTCGGTAACAACGGGACCGTCGTGCGTTACGGAAGCATTGTGCTGGTGCAGAATTCGATGGGACTGTCCGCCGTGTCGGTCGTCGATCAAAGCGTGCTCTGGAGTCGCCGGATTCCAAACCAGACATCCAACGTACTGTGGAACATGCTCAGCGAAATGCGTCTGTTCAACACCTTCTACGCGGGCCATCATGCCTGGCAGATCGTCTTTGGCCAGGGACTGCGAATCTGCGGCGGCAATGAGCGCTGGATCTGCGTACAGTCGCCATCCCGTGTGGAAATGATTGATCTGCTGACCGGTCGGAATCTGTGGTCCTGTCAGACGGAAACCACAAATCAACTCGTCTTCGCAACGGAATCGAGCGTGTTTCTGCGTCCATTCGACACCGAACGCGACCTTCCGAATAATCGAGGCGCGTCGGACATGTGTCTGAATCGCATCGACGGGACGCTGAAGGAAACGAGCATCTCGCAGGAGCAACTCCACCACACGATTCTGGCAACAGGAGACGAGCTTGTGATCTGGAAGTCGGCGAGTTCCAGAAAGGGCTCGCCGTCGCTGAGCTGGGTCAATGCAAAAACCGGCGACGAGCGTCACAGTCTGGCTCTGACAGATATGCAGACTTGCCAATTCCTTGACGTCAGAACGCTCGTGTCAGTGACAAAGAATAACACGTTTGAAGTCATTGATTTGCTGACTGCGACCAAACAGGTTGTGGAGTTGAATGCGGATCTTGAGGGCGAAGCGGAGGGTGCCACTTCTGAAGATCGCGGCAAATTCTTTGTTGTCACTGATCCTGCGAATTACTATGTCTTTCCACTTCCGGATCGGCAAGCCGTGCAGTTGCAGGTCATGGTGGGTGCAAGTGGTGACCTGAGTCTCTTTCCTATTCAAAAGGAGCTTCGAGCCATCGATCGGATCAGTGGGAACACGCGCTGGATCTGGACCGCCGCCCAGAACCAGACGGACGCGGAGGACGCCGACAAGAGCACGGCTGCGTGGTTTGATCCATCGGCAGATCCGGTGCTGTTGCTCGTGACTACTTCGGCTCGAAAGAACAACCCGAATCGTCCACCCGGGATCGTGATTCCGGGTCTGATATTGCCCGGCGAGCGGAAAACCACAATCACCGGGCTTTCCAGGATGAGCGGAACGAAGCTGTTCGACTACGATGTCTTGTCACGCTTTCCTGTTCCCAGCCTGCAATTCAAAATCACCCCGCGACAGCATCTGGACCTCCAGGCCTTTGGCAGCAGAGTCCGCTTCGTGCCCGCAGCTGTCGCCAACCCTGACGGAAAACCCAATGCAGTGGATTGATCGCCGTCGTCTGAATACCGACATGCTCGCTGGAACATTTCTGAATCTTGGATCGGCGTCTGTCGTTGAGATCGCTGCGGAAACCGGTTTCGACTGGCTGCTCATTGATCTGGAACACGGCACCGGCACGATGGCCGATCTGCGTGGTCAACTGCTCGCCACACGCGGCACCAAAGCTGCCCCGGTCGTCCGCCTTGCGTCCGCCGATCCGGATGTGGCGAAATTCGTAATGGACAGCGGCGCTGCTGGCATCATGTTTCCCTACGTCGCCAACGCCCAGGAAGCCGCCCGCTGCGTGCAGATGATGAAGTATCCGCCGACCGGAACTCGCGGAGTTGCCCAGGTCATCCGCGCCACGCACTACGGCCGCAACTGGCAGCAGTATCTGGCCGAGGCCAACGATCAGTCGCTGGTCGTCGTCCAGATCGAAACGCCCGAGGCCGCTGAGCAGGCAGATGCAATGGCCGCAGTTCCCGGTGTCGATGTCCTGTTCGTCGGCCCGATGGACCTCTCTGTCAACCTCGGCCACGCCGGTGATTTCTCCCCGCCTGCGTTTATCCAGCACCTGAAAAACGTCGTCGAAGCCTGCGCCCGACACGGCAAAACCGCTGGCATCCTTTCGCGCCCGGAACTGGTCGAATCCCACCGCCAACTGGGCTTCCGCTTCATTGCTCTCGGCTCCGACTCCGGAGCCGTTGTCGCTGGCATGCAGAACTCATTCAACGCGATGAAGAAGGCGGACGGTCGATAGGCGACAAGATGTTGTGCTGCGGACAAGGCTTCTTTTAGCGGCCCGCCCCGACCGGCCCCGTGCCGGTGGCGGGCGGGAATTCGACCGGGTACAAGACACGAACAAGCAGGGCAGCCAACCCGCCCACCATGCAGCGTCGCGAAATTTGAGGCCACCATAAGTAGCCACAAGAAACTGTTTCTCTCCGCCGTCAGCAGCGAGTTTGAATCGTACCGCCGACTGCTCGCCAACGATTTGAAACGGCCGACGCTGGACGTGCATGTGCAGGAAGATTTTGGCGTCGGCGGCGGGTTGACACTGCAAAAGCTCGACGACTACATCAAAGTCTGCCACGGCGTCGTGCATCTGATCGGCAAAGCCACCGGAGCTGCGCCGGAACCGGTCGCCGTGCAGGCTCTGCTCACTCAGTACCCGGACTTCGCCGACAAACTGCCGCCGCTCGCGACCCAGTTGCAGCGACCCGATCTCGGATTCTCCTACACGCAGTGGGAAGCGTATCTGGCCATCTATCACAACCGCCGCATCTTTATCTACCGCCCGAAAGACTTCGACAATTCGGACTGCGAATGTCCCCGCGAAGATCGTTTCGTCCATGACGCCAGGCAGGAAAAATCTCAGCAGGAGCACTATCGCCGGATCTGTGAACTCGGGCGGGATCGCGGTCAATTCGTAAATCCGGAACGCCTCAGTTCGGCCGTACTGCGGGACCTCGTCGAAATTTTGCCTCGGCTGGAAGACCGCATTGAAGTGCCGCCCACACGACTGCAGCACACCGCCGAGCGATTGATCGGCCGCGACGTGGAACTCACGATGCTCGACGAAGCATGGGAAAGTAGGATGGGCATTCCTGCCCGTCTTTCTGACACGGAACGCACGACGGGCAGGAATGCCCATCCTACAAACGCGAACGCAAACGGCAACAAAAACGTCATCATCATCCGTGGCAAAGGCGGCGAAGGCAAGACGTCGCTCGTCGCCACATGGATGGCGGAAATGGCGATGAAGGACTGGCGCGAGGCGGAATGTGTCTTTGACTGGTCGTTCTACAGCCAGGGCACGAAGGATCAGGGGAGTGCGTCGGCTGAAACGTGCATCATCAATGCCCTCACGTTCTTTGGCGATCCCAACCCGTATCAGGGCGGGCCTGAAGAACGCGGCGCCCGACTGGCGCAGCTTGTTGGTTCGCGGCGGTGCCTGCTGGTACTGGACGGCCTGGAACCGCTGCAGTATCCGCCTGGACCGATGCATGGCCAGTTGACGGATCGCGGCATGGCCGCGCTGCTGCGTGGTCTGGCCGGTCGCAACGCGGGCCTGTGCGTCGTGACGACTCGGGAAAAAGTCGATGAGATCAAACAGCACTACGGCAAGTCGGCCACCGATCACGCGCTGGAGTTTCTGTCGCCGGTCGCCGGAGCGGCGCTGCTGCATTATTCGGGTGCCCGGCGAGCTGGCAATCAGCCGATCACCGCCGAAGCCGCCCCCGATCACGACGAACTGCAACAGGCGAGCGTCGAAGTCCACGGTCACGCGCTGACGTTGTTTCTGGTGGGCCAGTACCTGAAGCTGACCGAAGACGGCGACATCCGCCGTCGAGACCACATGCATCTGGCCGAGGCCGAAGCGGAATACCAGAACGACGCGACTCGTCCGTACGGCCATGCGTTCAAAGCGATCGAAGCGTACGAAAAATGGTTTGCGGCCGGAGACGCGCAGGCTCAGCGGCAGTTGGCGATCCTGCGACTGCTCGGCCTGTTCGACCGCCCGGCCTCAAAAGGCTGCCTGAACGCGCTGCGCGCCGAACCAATCATCCCCGGCCTGACCGATGCGTTGGCCAACGGCGCGGACAAGGATTTCAAAATCGCCCTCAGTCGTCTGGAGGAGATCAACTTGATCAGCGTGAAGGAAGATGGCTCGGTGGATTGCCATCCGCTGATCCGCGAGTATTTCGCGATGCGATTAAAAATGAGCGGCAAGGCGTTAGCCGCCTGTATTGCCAGCGTTTTAACGCAAGTCACCGGCGGCTAGTGCCGCAAGTCGGAGTTGACTGCCCACCAGATGGGAAAGCTTTGCAGTTGTTCGCAAAACTTAGCGACTCAAACTGTGCAGGCTTCCAGATTTCACATTGACGACGACCGTGCCTCCGCGAACAGTTTGCGAGAATCAACACTCGCAATTCGCAAGGAGGAACGCGATGTCAGGCAAGGCGGCCAGAATTCTGGTCTCGGAAAAGCAGCATGAAGAGTTGCTGAAAATTACAAACGCACGCAGAGTTTCACAACGGCTCATCCAACGAGCGCGAATCATTCTGCTCGCGTTTCAACGGCGTCTGAATGAAGACATCGCTGACGAAGTTCAGCTCCACCGAAAACAGGTCGGGCTGTGGCGAAGACCGTGGAAGGAATCGTTTGACGCGCTCGTGTCCATCGAGTGTCGAGAACCAACTGCCAAACTTCGCCGGGCCATCGAAGAAGTCTTGAGTGACGCACCTCGCGCGGGGGCTTTACCAACATTCACGGCGGAGCAGGTGACTCAGATCATGTATTTCTCGTTCCAGGGCTCCAGCCCTGGAACGCGCTGCCCCGGAGGCTCCTGCCTCCACAGTCACGCGGGAGGCTGGAGCCTCGGAACAAGGATGGACTTACTTCGCTTTAACAGGAATAACAAGGTCGTCTATCGGCTCTGTCACGTACACACTGAACGAGCTTTCGCTCATCATTTGGTACGGGATTTCATCGGCGACAATGACCAGGTCGCGACTGCTGACACGAATTTCGTAGGTCTCCGGTGGCAGCCCTGTGGCTGCAAAAGTACCGTCCTCCGCCACCGGAATTCCGATCAAGTCCCACGCTGGATTTCGACCGAACGACTGTTGAAGATTCGCCGGCAGAGGCTGCCCATCGACTCGCAGAACTTTACCGCTTACGGAAGCCGGATTCGTGACTTCCAGATTTCCGAGATCACGAGTTTCACCAGACTCTGGAACCTTAAACAACTTTGTAGACACCACGAATTGCCGATCAGCTTCACGACTTTCTCCAGCCACGGCGAAGATCGCATACTGCTGATTCGGCGGCAGATACTTGAATTCGAAAGAACCATCGTCACGGGTGACGTCGCCAACCGCTTTGATGAAGATTCCTCTGTCCTGTCCCACCGATCGATTGGTTTGCACCACGGCGATGCTCATCCCCGCCACCGGCTGGCCTTTGTGAACCAGTTTGCCAACAACGCTGGCTCCGGTTGGAACTTCGATGTTGGCTGATTCCTTGCCCGGTTCCAGCGAGTAGACCTGGGTGCCACAGAATCCGTCCGCGAGGACTTCGATAACAAGGGCCAGCAGATCCGTTGGCAGAATCATCGCGAACTGGCCTTTGTCATCAGACACGACCGAATCAACTTCCACTGTCCCCCACCAGCGTTTTGTCGCCGTTTTTGCGCCGTAAGGTTCGACAAACGCTCCAGGAATCGGGACGCCTTGTTCACTTGTGATGATGCCCGTGACGATGCGGCCCGGATCGAGATCTTTCGGCAGAGTCGTGAGGGCCAGCGTGACTGGTCCGGCCAATGGGTCAATGAGTTCTGACTGCTGCGTCCTGAGCCCCGGGCTTGCTGCAATCAACCGAAACTTTAGCTTCGGATCAAGGGATTCCATTTTGAATTCCCCGGCATTGTTCGTCTTCGCCCACTTACTGCAGTCAAGATAACAGCTCGGGCAGAACATTCCTGGACCGACTTTGGGAGCTGCCGTTGAGATATCAACACGAACCCCGGCGAGCGGTTTTCCAGTTTCGTCCGTAACCATGCCAGTGAGCGTTGATCGTTCGGGCGGCGCAGCAGCGGCATAGCGGGCAGGACATGCCATCAGAAGCGATGCCACGATCACGATCGTTTTCATAGCGAACCTTTCGTTCTAATTCTGATTGACAGCTTCGACTTCACTTTGACGTCTGCTTCATCAATCACATTCTGCCGCGATTCGACAGGTAAAACCGGCAACGCTCGAGACAAGGCAATTTTCCCCGGGCTGGAACGATGCACCACCCTGCCGATTGACTTTCGCGTGGACACAACGGTTTAATCTGTAAGAATCCGTCTGCTCCCATCTGCAACAGCTGTCATTCCGCATCGCCTGCCTACCTCGCGGAAAACGATTGCTTTTGCGACCTAATCCCCGCCCTGCTCGAAATCACCTCCGGAACCTTCTTGTGGTCTTTCGCCATTCTCAATTCCAGTCGTACTTGCTGGCGACATCTGCAATGTGCCTGATCCTGAGCGCATTGGGCTGCGGTGGAGACATCAGCACGTCAGAGACAGCCCAAAAGGCGAAAGTACTTCCGGTTCTGGAAGCGGAAGTGCTCACCGTCGGACTTGAAAACTGGCCGTCGGTGGTGCGTAGTTACGGCAGTCTGATTCCCGACGAAGTAGCTGTGCTGGGAAGTCGCATTGAAGGACGTGTTGAATCAGTGCATGCGGATCTTGGTGATCATGTGGCCGCCGGGACACCGCTGGTCACGCTGAGTCAGACGGAATTCAAACTGCGTGTTGAGCAGGCTGAAGCGCAGCTCTTGCAGACTCGATCAGCGGTTGGGTTACGGCCCGGAGACAAAGTTGCCGACCTTAAGCCCGAAAATTCTCCCCCGGTGCTTGAACAGAAAGCTCTATCGAATGAGGCTCAGGGAAATCTTGATCGCGCTCTGAAACTGCAGGATCGCAGGTCGATCAGTGCCACGGAAATGGAACAGATCACCGCTGCGGCTGCAGTGTCAGAAGCCCGATACAGATCGGCTTTGAATGGCGTCCATGAAAAGATTGCTCTGATTGGCGTTCGGGAAGCGGAGCTGTCGCTGATTCGCGAACAGCTGGCTGACACGGTGATCGTGGCGTCGTTTGACGGCTTGATTCAGCAGAAACAGGTCTCGCCGGGGAGCTATGTGCGCGTCGGAGATCCTGTGGCCACGGTCGTTCGCACGGATCGGCTGCGTTTCCGGGGAACGATTCCGGAGCGTTATGCGCTGCGACTCTCTGTGGGTCAAACCGTTCAGTTGCAGATTGAATCCGTCAGCGAACCGTTGCATGTGTCAGTCACGCGCATCAGCCCCGCAGTCGATCTTTCGAGCCGCGCGCTGTTGTTTGAAGCTGTTGTTGAAAACGCGGACGGACATCTGCGGAGCGGACTGTTCGCAGAAGCTCGCATCGTGACCGATGAAGAAGCAACCGATCTGGTCGTCCCGGAATCGGCCGTTGTCGAATTCGCGGGGGCCGAAAAAGTCTGGAAGGTCATCGATGGCGAATCGCGTGAGCAGCAAGTTTTGGCCGGTGAACGTCGAGACAATCGAATTCAGATCCTGCAGGGACTCGCGGCGGGTGACGTGATTTTGTTAGACGGCAAGGCTGGTAAGAACGCAAAAGTGATTCCAAAGAAGGATCCTGCAGATGTTGTGAGTCAGCGGCGTTAGTTCGATTGTATCCGGCTGATTCTGTGCTGTCGGCTCAATAGTCGTGGGGGGGGGGGGCGGCGCAAACAGATGTGGGGGGCGGGGCGGCAGAAGGGTGAGGGGGGGGCGGCAC
>JBBQSE010000121.1:0-18175 GCA_038214195.1 Planctomycetales bacterium | reverse complement strand
GACAAATCGTCAGCGTACGACTTGATTGTCAGCTCGGACGCATTGCGTTCGAACTTAAGGTAATTCAGAAACGCCTGAATGGCAGCATCCATGAGAGCCACGTCGATTCGGAGTTTGAGATCAAAAGAAGGTGGGAAAATCCTCAGTTTCAGATTCAACTTCTTCGCTCTGGAGATCCCGAACGCGTTGAGAAAGCGTGGCGGCATCGTACCATGTGAAATCCAGTTCGGGATCTGCAGCGAACTCCGCAAGTTGCGTCAGAACCTGCTGGACGCTGCTGTCATCGTAGAGGAAAATGTATCGCTGTCCATCCCGAACAAGCGCCAGTACGTTGACCGCTCGACTCATAGCCGCCTCGCTTCATCAGACCCACAACTGAAGAATTGTATGCTGCGATTTTTATCGGACACTCAGCCGATGGGTTTCTAAACAAACAGGGACTGTGTAAAAGTCCGTCATGAGATCGCAGTGATAACCGTTATGGATACCGCAAACTATGCTTTCTTCGGCAGTTCATGCTGATTCGTGCAGGTTGACGAAGATCCAAAACGGCCGGTGGTTCAGGGAAGAAGCGGCAATGTGGGTTTAACGAGGCAAATCATGAGTCGTCCCGACTCCCAGCGTCCGACACGCAAACCATATCAGGAATCACCATCAGGAATCCTGCGTTTGCCTGCCAGTTTCAAGGCTGCGGCTGCCGCCGCGCGCTACTTCGATCCTTCCAGCCGGGAAGCTCAGGCGGAGTCCATCACCGTGCGCATTCGGTGGTTTGGCTTGTGTGTTGGCGCGCTGTATGTGAATCTCGTCCAGCGAGACACGGGGCGTCCGGAATTAAACGGCATGCTGACGCTCGGTGCCGTTTATGCCCTGCTGGACACTTTGGCCAGCTGGAAAGGCAAGGTGTTGCTGGCCGAATATCGCATCGGCATTTCTCTGATGGAAGCTTTGTTCATCGGCCTCCTGTGCAACTTCGACAACGGTGTCAGCAGTCCGTTTCGGTTCTATTACTTTCTGTCACTGCTGGTCTGCGCGATTCGTCATTCGCCGAAGCTGACGTTCGCTACTTTTGGACTGCATTCGATCAGCTACATCGTTCTGGGGCTGTATGCGGCTCCGCAGCAGGAAGCCGATATTGTCACGGTGATCCTGACGCTGGTGTTCCTGGGCTGGGCTGCATGGGCCATCATTGCGCTCACGGGACTGCTGCGGTCCGCTGGGCAGAAACTTGTCATCCTCAATGAAGAGCTGCAGTCCAATCAGCAACTGCTCGAGAGACGCATTGCTGTCAGAACAAAAGAGTTGCAGGAGTCGCAGGCCATGCTGGTTCAGCAGGAAAAACAGGCGGCGTTTGGATTGCTGGCTGCCGGAATTGCGCACGAAGTCGGCAACCCGCTGGCGTCGATCAGCTCCATCGTCCAGATGCTTATCCGAAAAAACTCGGATGAACACGTCAAAGAACGATTGGACCTGGTTGATGGTCAGCTCACCAGAATTCAGCGAACTCTAAAAGAACTGACGGGATTCAGCCGCCCGACCAATCAGCAACAGTCCACAGTCGATGTCCATGCCGCGATCAACGACGCGCTCAACATTGCAAAATACTACAAGCGATGGAAGGGCAAGTCCGTGGTGACAAATTTCGCCCCCGACCTGCCGCATATCCGCACCGTCTACGACCAGTTGGTCCAGGTGATGCTCAACCTGATTCTGAACGCACTCGACGCGACTGTCGAAGGGGCCGGCATGGAAATCACGACGGAACTCCTGCCGGAGACCGTTGCCGGACCGGCACGCATTGGCATTCACATTGTCGATGAAGGACACGGTATTCCGACGGAGGCTCAGGAACAGGTCTTTCAGCCGTATTACACCACCAAGGATCATGGAACGGGCCTGGGTCTGTTTGTGTGTCGTCAACTCACGCGTCATGCGCTTGGTGGAGAAATCACGCTCGTCAAATCGACGTCGCAGGGCACTGAATTCTTCGTGACGCTGCCCGCCAGCACGGCAACTGACGGTAGCTCAGAGTCAAAGTTTTGACCGGACGATCACGACGCGCTGGTCCGTCCTGTGGTCCGAATCGTGTCGTTTCTCCCTGAATCCGTCACTCGATCCTGTGCATCATCGCCAGTGCGTCAACATTGGATTCTGATTCTGCGGGAATGGCAACCGATGTATCTTCGATTTTGTTTCCACCGACTGTCCGTCTGATGTAGATGGCGTTTTCAGCGTGCTGAGCCAGCCGTTCTAATGTCAGGTCGGAGACCAGGACGTTCAATACGTCGTTGGGCACAAGTGAGTCTGGTGGAAGATCCATTTGCGTTACTGTGACGTCCACAAACATACTCCAGTTGCTGAATGCGCCAGTCGCGGTAACAGCCCTTACCCAGACGCGATAGTTGTTCGGGGCCAGGTTGCCAGACGGTGTATAGTTCGTCGAAGTCAGGTTGGTCAGGTTAATGACGACGCCGGTATTGTCCAGTTTGGAAACCCAAAGCTCGTAGTGATGAGCCCCCTGCACCGGCGTCCAGGAAAACGTCGGTTTTGGATTGGATGTAGCACCGGCAGGTGTGAGCAGAATCGGTTTGCCGCCGACATTGAAGTCCAGCGGCGCGCTCCAGCCACCAGTGATGCCCGTTGCGGGGTTTGACGCTCTGGCGCACCAGCGGTAGTCACCCGCCGGCAATGGCGACGCAGGCGTGTAACTGGTGGAAGTAATTCCCTTCGGATTCAGAACCATTGCGTTTGTGGCGAGATTTTGCACGTAGACTTCGTACCGGTTCGCTCCGACAAATGTCTGCCATTGAAATGTCGGTTGATTGTTGAATCCTGGTGTGGAGGGTGACGTGATCGTCAGTCGGCCAGCGGCGGTGAATTCCACTGGCAGTGACCATTGAGCCGTCGTGTTTCCCGCATCAATGCCGCGAACCCAGGCGACGTATTTCCCGAGCGGCAGGTAGCTGGGAATCTGATAGGAATTTGTCGTCAGGGCTGTTTGCCGCACAACCTGGAGCTGGCCCGTCGTTTTGTTGTTGATCCATAAGTCGTATTTCGCTGCGCCCGGCAGCGCGGCCCAGGTGATCGGCAGTGGCGCGTCGTTGAAGACTGCCGGCAGGTTATCGATCACCGAGGGTGTGGTGATCTGAAAGTCCTTGTACATCGACCATGCGGACAGCGAGCCTGAGGCAGCTTTTGCGCGAACCCAGACGCGATAGCGACCGATTCCCATTGCATTCGGCGATGTAAAATTCGTGGTACTGACGTTTGTCAGAATCACAGGACTCTGTCCGGTACTCAGATTGCTGATCCAGACATCATAACTGGACGCACCAGCACTTGCTGTCCATGAAATTACCGGTGATTGCAGAGGAGTGGCACCAATCGGAGCAAGCAGGTTTGGCGTGGAAAAAGCGACGTCAAGTTTCAGTCGATTTCCGCTGTCGGTCAGGATCTGGACGCCGGGCAGGGTTACCAATCCTGCAGAGTCCGCGGTCGCTGTTCCGGACTGCAGTACCTGGCTGGTGGCGACGTTGATATTCTGCCACGTGACGGTAGCTCCGGGTGTAACTTTGAACGCGGTCGTTTTCTGGGGCGTGACATCGGCGGTCTGATTTCCCGCTCGTGATCGCAGAGTCACTTCATAGTGACTCGGTGTATCGACAATCGCCGCGCCGAAGTTGTTCCAGGGAACGGACCAGTCCAATTCTGTGTTGTAGTAATCCGTCCCCGTGGGAGCGGGCAGCAGCGGACCGGACCCGGATGCGTTTGAAAACGCAATCAGACTGCTGTCTTTTCGAAAAATCCAGTCGGTTTTTCCATAAACAGGGACGCCGAACATGGCGTCATTCATGTAGTCAAAGCCCATCCAGTTATGGTCCCAGTTCCCGCGCTGTTCCGCAGTAAACGCGACATGGGCATTGTTCAGCGCGGCAATGATCGGGCGACCCTGAGTCTGCCAGTCAATGACGTCGTCAATTTTTCCGTGTCCGACCATCAACATTGCCATCGGCTCGTTGCGCATGACACCGAGCATTTCCTGGTGATTCATCCAGTTGTACACACCCGTGCCGTTGTACTTAACAAGTCGAGAGGCATAGGGCCCTTTATTGACGATCGGCAGGTTCGACGCCTGCGTTCCCCAGAGTTCCTCGAACTGTCCCTGGAAGATGGGATTCGTGCCGTAATTCGTCATCGGCTCGCTGGCAAAAATCCAGGAAAAGAAATCGCCGTATCGCATTCCAAGTGACAGCGATCCGGACGCGCCCATCGAGTGTCCCTGGGCGTGGATCGCGTTGACGTCCACGTTGAATTTCGCTTTGACCTGATCGATCATCTGGAAGAGTCGCTGCTCGGTGAAATTCTCGATATGTCCGCTCGTGGGGATGGGACCGTCTGTCTTGTAGTTGTGGTCGGCCGCAAAGCCGTACCACCAGGTATTCAAATACCCGGACTGCGCGCCGCCGTCGTCCGGGAAGACCTCAATCACGGGCCAGTTGAAGTCAGAAAATGATTCCAGACGGTATCGTTCACCGTAGGCATGCGGCATCAGACGCAGAGGCCACGCCACATTCGGGTCGTAATTTTGTGGCAGCGCGACGCTGTAGTTGTAGGCATAGCCCTCAAACGTCGGATTCCAGTTGTCGTAGTCCATGTACTGCGTATAGACACGGCCGTGTCCATTGTTGATCGAAGAAACATGAACTGGCTGAGGCACCGCAACATTTTCAGTCACGCCGCCGGACAGTGAATTCACACCCGCCGTCAGAGTTTTGTTCTCGATGCCATTGACAACTTCCGTCACTGCGTAGAAGTAATTTCCGGACTGGCCAGCCGGGATCGTGTAGACGAACAAACCCTGATCATCGGAGAGCGGTGCCCCCAGATCCTGGATCACAAAATTTGCCGGAGCCCCCACGCCGGTCAATGGGTGGTGCGAAGTGTTGTCGTCCAACGCGCCCCATTTCGAGGTGAGTTTCTGAGCCTGAGCGATATTAGCTGCGGTGATCGCCGTGGTTGAACGATAGACGTGATAACCCTCGCCAGTCACGCTGGTATCTTCCTGCCACGTGACAAAACTTTGACCAGATCGATGCACAACCTGTAAGCCCGAGGCGGCAAGCAATTGTCGGCATTCAAGGATCTCCGCCGATAACGGTGAGAACCGCGAACGTCTGCGTGCGGAACCAGACAACGTACGGCGGCAGGCCGAGATCAACCGCGACACCGGGGTGAAACGAATCATTCAGGAAACTCTGCTGGAGGACGACGAAGGCCGAACTGCAAAGCAGCATGGCATGCAAGTGTTCCTCCAAAGCGGTCATCTGCCCAATCGCATTGGACGTGGCAGACCCGAAATTATCCGCCTTCAACGGGTCGCAGAGATTGTGTGGATTGAGACGAGGTGTTGCCGTAATGCCACAATCAGGGGGCCGCGTCGGCAATCCTGCTGAACTCAGCCAGTTCAGTGAATGCGGCTTCTCGGTCTGGATACGGCGTCATGGAAAAGTTGATCTTCCTGTTCTCAAGCAGCATCAGCGTCTTTAGCATGTCCCGCATGTTGTCTGACAGATGGCACAGTGCCGTTTCGCCGTTGTTTTTGCGGGCGGCTTTGGCGAGGTTCAAAATAATTCCGACAAAGGTCGAACCGAAATAGTCCAGGTTCGAGAAGTCGATCAGCAGGTGGCGCGCCCCCGGCTGAAACAGCAAGCGGTAGGCTTCGTTGTAGCTATTCCGAACATCGTCGTCCCGGAATTCCATGAACGACCCCTGCGGAGTAACGATCAGGACATCGGCATTGTGCTCAAAAACGAATACGTGGTTCTTGCTCATGGTGATTCAACAGCCAAAATGCCAGGGGTGTGCTGACAACTCGCCACTGGCAAGTCGCGCAGATCGATCATTTTCAAACGGACTTGTAGTCAAAAAACCATGCTTCCGCTGCCTGGTTTGGGGATTCGTGGACTTATTTTGTCGCGTTTCGAGGCAAATCTGTCCACGGATTGTTGATCACTCTACAATCATCGCTCGGCGGTGTGCCGAAAAACGGCCTCAAGAACCCAGTGGCAACGGATTGTTTCATGCAATTTCCACGGAACAAACGATCGCGTCCGGTCGTATTTGTGAAAAACGGCATCGCCCGCATCTTAGCCATTCTCAGCGTTATTGGATCTGCGGTTGCGTTTGCGGACGAAAGCCCGGCGGGAAAATCCGGCGTCACGGAATCCTTCCTGAGTCCGCGCGAACTTTTGGCGGCGGGCGGCATGATCGGCTACGTCATCATGTTTCTCAGCTTTCTCATGGTGGCGCTGATCATCGATTATTTCCTGACCATTCGTCGAACGACTTTCATCACGCCCGGACTTGCCGAGGAAGTTCACAAGTTGTTGGCGGAACGCAAGCTTTCGGAAGCCACCCAACTGTGCGAGAAGCAGCCCGGATTCCTCGGTCGCGTGCTCTTCGCGGGACTGCAGGAAAGTCAACTCGGTTACAGCGTGATCGAAAAAGCAATGGAAGATACCGCCGCTGAACACTCGGCCCGCTGCTATCGCAGGATCGAGCATCTGTCCGTGATCAGTACACTCGCTCCGATGCTCGGGCTTATGGGCACCGTCTGGGGCATGATTCAGGCGTTCATGGAGTTCGAGATGAAGGCGAATCCGCAGATTTCAGAGCTGGCTCCCGGCGTTTATAAGGCGCTGGTGACGACATTGCTGGGACTGGCCGTGGCGATTCCGGCAACCGGTGCCCTCGCTTTTTTCCGCAGTCGCGTGGAAGAACTTTCCATGGAAGCGACGCTGCTGGCGTCGCATGCCTTTTCTGACTTTCGAAGAGCCACTCAGCTGCGGAGAAAAACACGACCAGGTGCTGACTCGACGGACGTCTGACCACAGTCGGAATCAATGGCTGAAACGTCCGTCAACGCAGAATGGCCTGCGGAAGATCACGCCTCCACAAGCCATTCTGTGCTGATTTGTCGGATGAAGCACTGGTTCGGTTAGACAGGACGTGCCGCTTTTTCCGCATCACGGCGAATCGCGTCGTAGATTTCCTGTCGATGAACCGCCACATCCCGTGGCGCATCAATTCCAATCCGAACTTTGTCACCCCGGACTTCAACAATGGTGACCCGAATGTTGTCACCAATAATGATTGTCTCGTCGCTCTGCCGTGAAAGTACAAGCATAATGTCCTCCTTATGCATCACAGAATCGACACGAGTGAATCAGGAATTCACACGATTTAGTAGCGCTTGTACAGGCCGGGATTTCGAATCGAACGCTAGCTTTGCCACCTGAGGCATATTCCTTACAAACATGTGTAACCGGAGCGATTCGCCCGGAGCGATTCAATCTCGGTCAGCGGTGTCGCACCCAAAGCCGCTTAAAATCATGTCCTCGCTCCCCCAACAATCGTTGCGATGCTCCTGTCGCGGCGGAATTGTCCCCAATCTCCCCGCCCGCAAGAAATCGCCTCATCCTGAAGTTGCCCATTCACGTTGGGTCTGGACTTGTTCCGACTCTTCGGGCTACCCTGCCGAGCAATTGATCGTCGTGGATCGCAGGTTTATCGCGGCGACGTTGCCGAAATTTCGTTCGTCGCAGTTTGAGAGCGTTCTTCATGCCATTTCAGATTCCACAGTCAGGCAATGTTGGTGAATGGCTGCAGTTTTTTTCCAGCCTGTCGACACCGATCATAGTGATCGCAGCTTTCCTGCATCTTTTGTACTTTGCATTCCTGCGCGCCTGGTGTTCACGTGATCTGCGGATCATTGCCGGCACGCTGGATGACTACACTCGGGGATTGAAACATCGCAGCGTGCTGGAGCGCGGCGTACCCCTAACCACTCAGATCGACGCCTTCGTGCAGGATGTCAACGATGTTCTGAGTGACACCAGCCGCAGCGACGATCGAACCGAATGCCTCAGCCGAATTCGGATTCTGGATGAAAAACGTCGCTATCTGGAATCACTGTCGTTTGAAACCTCCACGCATGTGGCACGAACAATGATCGAAGCGTATCCACTCGCCGGAGTCCTCGGAACAGTGCTGGCGATTGGTTCCGCGTTACAGACTGACGCGGCGGGTCCGTCCGCAGTGACGGTCAATGCGGTCATGGAACGTTTTGGCGATTCCATCTGGTCGACTTTTGCCGGTCTGTCAGCGGCGATTGTGCTGATGTTTATCAACAGCATCCTCGAAATTCGATTCAACCGACTCACGGACAGTCGTACACATGTTCGTGACATGGTGGCGCGAGCCAAACGAGAACTGGGATTGTCGATGCGGTCGGCGGAGGGATCGACCTGATGCAACCTCGTCGACGTCTTGCGTTGCAACTGACTCCGCTGCTGGATCTGCTGCTGATCGTGATGTTCTCACAGTACATCGAGAATCGTCACCGGTCGGTGGCGATCCACGATGCACTGACGGCCAGAGAGCAGGCGCTTGAGGCCAGAGTTGCTGAAGAACACGCCCGCATCGAACAGCGCCGTGAGGCTCTGGAAAAAGAGGCTGTGGAGAAGGAGGCGGCCCTGGTAGACCTCGGCAAGGTCTATGACGAAAAATTTCGCAGCATCGTCAAGCAGCATCAACAGGTAGGATCGATTCTTGCTGAATCACTCAACCTGCCTGGAAATGTAGTGACCGAAGTGCTGAAACTGCGAACCTCCGGTGCCTCGGATGACGCGAATCGCCTGAAGGACGCTTCAGAACGTCTTCACGAACTGATGCAGGTTCGCGGTGAGGAACTCTTTCGCTTCATGCTGCAGGTGGATGAAATGCAAAAGCATGTCACGATCTGGGAAATTCACGTGCAGAAAAACGGACAGGCGCTGATCACGGACAGCCAACAGGAGTTCCTGACAGATTTTTCCAGTGAATCCGATTTGGCGTCACGATTGTTTGAATTTACCAAGTCGTTTCCTGAGCCGAAAATGCTGGTTGTGGTGCTTTTGACCTGGGGCGATGCTCAGGCGGTCGCCCGACATCGCGCCAGCGACGCCTTGCCTTTGCTAATGGAGCAACTTCGCAGAGACGCCAGCGGAACCCGATGGTATGATTTCGACATCATTGGCTATCGAGCTCAGGGGTCTCTGTTCGATACGTCACGCATTCCATCGCCATAAGCGGCTCCAGTTGCCGCTCAGAACCAGTTGTTTCCGAGGTCACTGATGTCGAAGAAGAATCAGCAAAAGCCGTTGCCCGAAAGAGTCATTCGCGGCACGTCGAAAGCCGGAATGGGAGGCGGCGCGATCTTGCTTGCTCTGGCACTGTTTTTGTTGTTCAGGGGTTTTGGGCCGGGTGGAACCGGTGCAAGTGGTTCAGGCACCGGAGAAGGTTCAACGAAGGCTCACACTTCAAAGGCAACTGTTGAGGGCGAAACATCAGAACAGAACAAGGAGGAAAGCCTGGCCGCCCCCGATCCCATTCCAGGCGGACTGACCGAGGACGAAAAGAAGGCCCTTTCAGGAGATTCGCTCACAGTGCTGATCGACGAGTATGAATATATGATTGAATTGCCTGGAACAAATGATCCCCTCTATCGCCCAACTGAACTCTCCAGAATCGTCGAGCTGGCAACATTGACCAAAGGCGATTCCAACGGCACCAGGGTCCGCATCCTGATTCGTGAAAGTGCCCGCGCATCGGCGGAGAAGCAGATCCAGGCCGATCTTGAACATGCCGGCATCCATCGCGATGCAATCAAGCTGACCAGCGAATTCGTGCCGTAACGAAATTCTCGAACGCCTTTCGAGCGGATGAGATGCTGATCGCTCGATTTTGACCGCGGGTGTCTGCGGAGGCTTCCATGGACTTTGGCCTCCCGACGCTCGATCGGAACCACTTGCGGAAGTTCACGACGCAGTCCACCCACAACTCGGTCGAGATCCCCAGTCGCTCAAACAGCGGTGCTAGATTCTGCGGCATCGCACCACGCTTGCCCAAACGAATCTGACGGCCCGTCCAGTCGAGCAGTTGCAAATAATCACCAAGCCTCATCGGAAGACAGCCTTTGTTCGACGCTCGCCGTCGTCCCAACTCTCCCTTCTCCCCCGCCTCGGGGGAGAAGGTGGCCGTCAGGCCGGATGAGGGGGCTTGCAAAAATGCCCCGTCACTTTTTCTTCTTTGTTTCCCAGCCGAGCGATCGGTTCCGCCAGACACTTCATGAACCACGATACATTCGACAACCGCTTCCTCTTTTCCATCATGCCGGATGCGTCGTTGCGGATATGGTTCAGTTCGAATTCCGTCGGTTCTTCAGGGGATTTGTCTTTCCTGCGTCGCTGCGGAAACAAGTTCCACCACCGCAAGGCAACCTCTTCATCCGACCACTCTTTGACGATATCAGGCCGCGTGCGGGCCACGACATGCAGGTGGTTACTCATCACCGCAAAGCTGAGAACGTCTACAGTAAAGATCCCGGCAAGCACTTCGAGCCGATCCCGGATCCACTCTTTGCGATGCGAATAATCTTGCCCAGTGACGTCATCCATCCCACACAGAAACGTCCGACGAACACAGCGATTCACGAAGTGAAATGCCTGAACCTCATCGTCCGCAAAGATCTCTGCCCGATTCACGCGTGGCATGACTATCCCTCCCAAGAGAACGCAAAACACTGGAGACGATCATCCTGGTTGGACAGCGCCACTTTTTTCGTAGTAGTAACCCGAAGCGTCAGCGAGGGAACAAGTTAGGAACAATCCCTCGCTCACGCTTCGGGCTACAAAAACGCTCGGTTTCCGCCAAAACTGGCGCTGTCCAACTAGACAGCCCACGCTGCCTTTTCCGGGTGCATGGCACTTGCCCCCTTGTCCCACGATCCCTCTATCATTAGACCCTCAGCAACAGCAGTGCCGAACAGTATTAGCTATGTCCCCGTTGTCTCCCCTTTCTTTTTGCGTTTTTGCGAAAAATGCTCTAAAGGGCATCTTCTTCTGTTGTGGTACCAGGCGGAGCATATGGTGAAATTGTCGCGGGGTCTTCCTTTGTTGCGACCCCAGACGGGGCGGATATTGAATTTGTCGCACGATACAACTGACGCGTCCGCAACTTTCGCGTCATCAAAACAATTGCGGGCGCAAACAGGAACGTTAACCACGCTAACCGCATTGCATCTTTCAAAAATCTATAATATCGGACATAACAATAGTAGTAAAAGATGCCAGACTGCGAAAGAAGCACAATTGCACAGACCAAAAGGACCAACAGCCAAAATGACCGGGAAGGAATCCGCTGGCCGGGTGCCAGCCATAGTTCCAGCGTCACCGCAGTCCAAAAAAAGATGGCACACGCAACAAGGACATTCCAACCAATACGAGCTGGCGTGAATTCGGCAGAATCCTGAGAGGCAAAGACAGTCGTAGGCTTCAATGCAACACCGGCTGGGTACCGGTAACCGCCATCCGGTATCTCCATTTGCTGGTATTGTGATGCTGTGAAGTTAGTCGAGTAATAAATGAACGGCCATCCGAATTCGTTTCCACCATAGTCCTTAAACGGTGGTCCTGCTGGATTGCGTACAAAAGGAAACCCCGTTACGTTCAACGTTACGAAGACAATCAGTTCTGCCATAAGGGCGGCTTTGGTTAGTGGCTGAAGCCAGCTTTTCTTCATGGCACATCTGTCTTTCTGTACGCAGAAACGTCTAGTTGAATTCACCTTGCATGCTCGACCATTGGTGAAACGGATGCAGGCCAGGTCACCGACGGTTCTGGATCTGAATCAGGAAACAGCGGCGACTCAGAAAATATATGGCATCGGCACTCGAAACTGCCCCGGCGAATACTAACTGCACGGCGCTATCGATAAAGGAGCAATAAGGGGACATTCTGCTTTTTAAAGTAGAATGTCCCGAATTGAGTTTTTTTTCGGTTTGAGTTTTGTTTGCTTCTTTGCGGAAAAACGGGACCGGCTCCCGACTGATGAATCCGAGTCGCCTGCAGCCTGAACGCCATCGGGTGCCTGTCCCGTTCTTTCCGCAGCCGGACCAAAATCATTGCGGATCGAGTTCAATTCGAACTCCGTCGGTTCCGCCGGAGACCCATCCTTATTCTTTCGAGCCGGACACAGCATCCCCCACTTCCGAGCCACCTCGTCATCTGACCATGTCTCCACAACATCATGTCGACTTCGCAGGATACAGTAAAAATGGTTACTCATCACCGCAAAACCCAAAAACTCAATCCCCATGACACCCGCCAGAAACTCCATTCGCTCCCGAATGAGTTCCCGTCGATGTTCATAGTCCGTTCCGCTCAGTGGTTCCTTGCCGCAGAGAAATGCCCTTCGAACGCAACGGTTGATGCAATGCACAACCTGAATCTTACCATCCGCCAGCACATCCCGCCGACTCGTGCGTGCCATGACCGAACTCCTCACAGAAAACAAAGTCCAACCCTGAACCAGCCTTCGTTGACAGAATGTACAAATCCACCAAAACTCCGTCGATAGATGGATGGCCCCATGATCCCTGGTCATTCCCTCTATTGCGATTTCTGTCGGAACTGAATGCTCTGACGGGGTTTACAATCTTTGAAAAGTCGGCAAGATCTTGTCAGATTCACCGCCCACCCCGCAATTTGCAAACGCCTGTTCTGTCAGACTGGACGTTCGATGAACGCAGACGATTCGGATTCTGAACTGCGCAAGCTGATCCAACGCGCGCGTGGCGGCGATGACGCTGCGCTCGGGCAGATTCTGGAAGGACACCGTGATTGGCTCAGAATTGCAGCGGAGAAAGAACTTGATGACAACATGGCCGCCAGAATCGATGCATCGGACATCGTACAGCAGACGTTTCTGTCGGCCTGTAATCGGATCAATCAATTTAATGGCGGAACCAGCGGTGAGTTTATTGCCTGGATCACCAAAATTCAGGAACACAATATTCAGGACGCGGTACGTCAACACGTCGCTGCCCGTAAGCGGAGTGCCTCGCGAGAACAAGGCCAGGCCGATCCTGGGGAAGTTGCCGACAGCGAGGTTTCCACACCAAGCCAACGGGTCATGCGAGTTGAACGGTCAGCGGACCTGAACAGGGCGTTGGAGATCCTTCCTGAAGATCAGCGAGAAGCGGTCCGATTGCGTCATCTGGAGGGCTGGTCATTGGCACAGTTGGCAGACCACTTTGGGCGTTCGAAGGATGCGGTCGCGTCTCTACTGAAGCGGGGCATCGAAAACCTGAGGAACCAGATTCAGGATGACACGTGACAGTGTGACAATCGTCGTTGATCAAAAGAAGGGACGGACCAGATGAATGATTCCGAGAATCCGCAGTTCAACAGGCTGTTGGCCCGCTACCTTGAGAGCGTCGATTCCGGCACGCCGATCGACCGTGATCAGTTTGTGGCCGAGCATCCAGAGCACGCTGACGCGCTGAGTCGGTATTTCGAGAACGTCACGATCGTTGAGCAGCTTGTCCAGATTCGGGATCCTTCGGTTGACGCGACAATGATCGGTCCACCAGCGAAAACTCAGCCAACTAGGAATGATCAGACCGTTATTCGCGGAGGTGGCAGTTCTGAAACTTCCATCGCCCAGCAGCAGCACGCGGTCTCGACGGTCTCTTCAGCTGGCAGCTTGCCGATCCCGGAGCAGTTTGGACGCTACAAGGTTGAATCCTGTCTGGGGCAGGGAGCGATGGGAGCCGTCTATCTCGCCCACGACACGCAACTGGATCGCCGCGTCGCTTTGAAAATCCCAAAGTTTACGGACGACCCCAACGGGGAACTGCTGCAGCGGTTTTACCGCGAAGCCCGTGCCGCCGCCACGCTGCGAAGTCCCAACATCTGTCCGGTGTTTGACGTGGGCGACATCGACGGGCAGCACTACATCACCATGGCGTTTATTGAGGGCCGGCCGCTCAGGGATTTCACCAAGTCCAAAAAAGCTCAACCCGAAAAGCAGATCGCTGTCATCATTCGCAAGCTGGCTCTGGCGCTCGAAGAGGCGCATGAAATCGGCGTGATTCACCGCGACCTGAAGCCCGCCAACATCATGATGGATAAGAAGGGGGAACCCGTCGTCATGGATTTCGGCCTGGCTCGGCGCAGTAGTAGCAACAGCAGAACTGCCGATGACGTGCAGGTCACGCAGAGCGGTGCCATTATTGGTACTCCGGCTTATATGTCACCGGAACAGGTCGCTGGCGATCAGGCTTTGATCGGGGCTCGCAGCGATATCTATTCACTAGGCATTATCCTATACGAACTCATCACAGGGGAAATGCCGTTCCGGGGAAACCTGATGGCGCTGCTGCAACAGATTGCATTGAACAATCCCACGAAGCCTTCTGAGTTGCGAAAGGACATCGACCCCCGTCTGGAGAACATCTGCCTGAAGATGATGGCGGGCGATCAGTCGCAGCGTTATCAGTCGATGAAGGACGTCGCCACCGATCTGGAGTCCGTGCTGCGGAATCCAGCGAAGCGACAGAAGAAGGAACAAGATGCGAAGAGGAATGCGGAGCCAACATTTATTCCCTCTGCGAATGACGAGTCAAATCCCATCCTGATCTCTGTGGAACAACCGACGTCTTTTGCTGCGAAGTTGCAAGAGAAGAAGAACGGACGGACGGGCAAAGCCAATCAACCGTCCGCAGCCAAAGAAAAACGATTCGGTGCAGGTTCGTCAGGTCCACCAAAGAGTCTGCTGATCGGCAGCGGGTTTGGTTTGTTACTGCTGATGCTCGGGATCGTCTTCATTGTCCGCCTCGGTAAATACGACGTACAGATCACGCTGGAAGATGCATCCATGTCGCTCAAAGTCGATGGCGAAGCGGTGATTATCGAAGGCAACGGTGCTCCGATTCGACTATCCGCCGGGCCTCACAAGCTGAGCGTTGAAATGCCAGGTTTCACCACTGAGACCGACGACTTCACTGTGAAGAAGGACGGAAAGAACGCCGTCTATGTCGCGATTCTAAACGGGAAATTGGCCGTCGTTCCCGGTGGTAAGCCTGCCGTGCCCGCCGCTGCAGTGGCGAGCAACGTGAAGCCCGATGCCGGATCACCCGGCAGTGGCCGCGCCTCGCCGAGTGCCACGGCTGGCTCGCCCAGCAGTGCGAACCCTCCACCGCCCGCTGTTGCCCCGTTCGACGAGGCCACGGCGAAGCAGCACCAGCAGGCGTGGGCGGACTATCTTGGTGTGCCGGTCGAGTACACGAACAGCATTGGCATGAAGTTCGTCCTCATCCCGCCGGGCGAGTTCACGATGGGCAGCACGCCAGCGGAGATCGAAGCGGCGCTGAAGGATGTCCCCGAGGACCCGTACTGGCGGGAGCTCATCAAGAGTGAAGCACCCCAGCACAAGGTGCTTCTGACTCAGGCGATCTACCTGGGCGTCAATGAAGTGACGCAGAAGGATTACGAGGCGGTGATGCAGGTCACCCCGTCGCGCTTCGCCAGTACGGGTCCAGGCAAGGATGCCGTGGCTGGAATGGAAACGGCCAAACATCCGGTGGAAATGGTGAGTTGGAACGAAGCGGCGGAGTTCTGTGCGAAGCTGAGCCAGAGGGAAGAGCTGAAGCCATTTTACTTCCGGGCGGGCGAGACGATCACGCCCCTGGACGGGACGGGTTATCGATTGCCGACAGAGGCGGAATGGGAGTTTGCGTGTCGGGCGGGCACGACGACGAAGTACTGGATCGGTGACCAGGACGAACAACTGGTGCGGGCGGGTTGGTTCGGGGGTAACTCCGGCGGCCGCACGCATGCGGCGGGTGAGCTGAAGTCAAACCCGCTGGGTCTGTACGACATTCACGGCAACGTGTGGGAGTGGGTGGATGACGCATGGGATGCGGCGTATTACGGCCAGTTCGCGGAGAAACCCGCGATCAACCCAGGTGGCCCATCTTCCGCTGATTCCCGGCGCGTGTTTCGGGGCGGCGCTTGGTACTTCCCCGCGTCCGCCGGCCGGTCCGCCACTCGCTACGCCCACAATCCGGCGGCCCGTAGCAACGACATCGGTTTTCGCGTGTCGTTGCCCGTTGATGCGGTAAGTCAGGCGGCTGGCTCGGTGGGCAAGATGCGTGTGGCCAATGATGGTGTGATTGATCCGCCGCAGTATGCCTTGGACTTCACCTACAAACTCGAAGTCGGCACTGCACGCGTGGAACTTCCGCCCATCGTGCGTCCGTTTGAGGCTTGTACCGTCGAAATGTATGTCACAACGCGCTCGGTGTTGGACAAGTGGGATAACCGGACCTTGTTCATCAGCGGAGGCGGCATGCAGTTGCTGCAACAGAAAAACAACTGGAATTGGGCTAGTAGCGTCCCGAGCAAGGATGGCACTTACGACCGAGTCGTCGTGGAAGGTTCCGTCCTGGCTCGCCGGCGCATGCACTTGGCGGGCGTCTCGACCGGAAAAGAGCTGCAATTGTTCATTGATGGCCACCTCGCGGGAAAGGCCCCGCTCGTCGGCGACCTGCCACTTGTCGCCGGTCCCTGTCTGCTGGGAGGTCTGGCCGCGAACTTTGATGCCTTTGTGCCATTCGACGGCCTGATCGACGAGATCCGCATTTCGAAAGGCGTCCGCTACAACGAGAACTTCACACCCGCCCCGCGATTTGAAGCCGATACCGACACGCTGGCCCTCTACCACTTCGGCGAAGGCCAGGGAGACATCCTCAAGGACTCTTCCGGCAACAACCATCACGGCAAAATCGTCGGCGCGAAGTGGGTGAAGTTCGATGGTTCGCCAATCCCCTCCGCTCCAGAAATTGGTCCCACTCCGCCACCAGCCAAAGCCCCGTTCGATGCCAAGCAAGCTCGCGCGCATCAAGAGACGTGGGCCAAGCATCTGAGCACGATGGCCGAGACGACGAACTCAGTCGGCGCGAAGATGATCCTCATCCCACCCGGCGAGTTCCTGATGGGCAGCTCGAAAGAAGAGATAGCCGCGGCCTTAAAGATTCTGGAAGCGGCGAGGTTGCCTCCCAACGCGTTTGAATGGTCGCGAGTGACGGAAGAAGGACCGCAGCATGCCGTCGCGATCACTCGTCCGTTCTGCATGAGCGTCACCGAGATCACCGTCGCGCAGTTTCAACAGTTCGTCGATGCAACAAAGTACTGGACTCAGGGCGAACAATTTGGTGCCGGGAACTCAAACACTTGGACGCCTGTAAGCGGAATTAAGCCGGAGGACGTAAAGATTAACTGGCGCACTCCGGGCTACGCCACCACCGACCAGCATCCCGTGACTCAAGTGACGTGGGGGGACGCCGTCGCGTTCTGCAATTGGCTCAGTGCGCAAGAGGAACTCGAACCGTATTATGAAAGCAGCGGAAAACTCGACTGGAAGGTTAAGCCCGGAGCCAGCGGCTATCGACTGCCGACCGAAGCCGAATGGGAGTATGCCTGCCGAGCGGGAACCTCGACTCAGTTCTCGTTCGGCGATGATGCCTCGCAG
The DNA here is from genome assembly GCA_038214195.1 of Planctomycetales bacterium. Lineage (GTDB taxonomy): Bacteria > Planctomycetota > Planctomycetia > Planctomycetales > Planctomycetaceae > SXXK01. The sequence goes on along the minus strand of JBBQSE010000121.1, from coordinate 766 downwards.
ATCGACGAGCATGGTTGGTTTGCGGAATCGCAACCAGGAAGTCCGCAACCGGTGGCCAGCAAGCGGCCGAACTCATTCGGCATGTACGACATGCACGGCAACGTGCGCGAGTGGTGCTTCGACTGGTACTCATCCGAGTTCTATGCGGAGTCGATCAAGACCGATCCGATCGGGCCGGATTTCGGAACCGACCGCGTGATGCGAGGTGGGCGCTGGAGTCATCACAGTGTCGGTGCCCGCTCTTCATTTCGTTACGATATCAACCCCTTCTTGAGGAACACTCAGGGTGGTTTTCGAGTCGTCCGCGCTCCGTCATCCCCGCCGACTGCAACTGATCTCCTGGTCTCGCAGGATTACGAATGGTCTTCGCCCGAAAACCTGGGACCGACGGTCAACAGCACAAAGAGCGATACCAATCCTTTCGTCAGCGCGGACGGCCTCACGCTGCTCTTCTCGTCAGATCGAGTCGAGGGGCAAGGTGGTTTCGACCTGTGGGAGTGCCGACGGTCGTCTGTCGACGAAGCGTTTCAAGCGGCCACGAATTTGCCTCGCGTGGTGAATTCGTTTGCCCCCGAAAACTCCTCGTGCTTGAGCGCTGACGGACTGCAGTTGGTTTTCGCGTCGGGCCGACCGGGTTCAGAAGGGGATCTCGATCTCTATCTGTGCCGCCGAACCGACCTTCAATCGAAATGGAGTCCGCCCGAGAACTTGAAGACGCCCGTGAATACGACCGGCCGAGAAGATTGCCCTGCTCTCTCGCCCGATG